>NZ_JBANCG010000005.1:0-485305 GCF_037026715.1 Breoghania sp. JC706 | reverse complement strand
GCCTGATTTCGACCGCGGGGCCGGCTCGCGGGGGAAGGCGCTCGGCTCTATTCAGCGCCGGCGGGCGCGGTGAACACGTCGACTTCGGGCACGTCGCCTTCGAACTTCTCAACGTCCACCATACAGGTGTGCGCCGATGTCGCCTGCGCGAGACGCGACGAGCCGATGTCGATCGTCAGCACATTCGGGTCGCCGTACTTGCACAAGGTGTTGGGATCGGAGTTGTCGAGCGGGTCGTACCAACCGCCTTCCTGCACCTGAAGCACGCCGGGCCGGATATCATCGGAGACAACCGCACCTGCCAGGATCTGCCCGCGGCCATTGAAGACCCGCACCACGTCGCCGTCCGATATGCCGCGCTCGGCTGCGTCCTGCGTGTTGATCACGCAGGGTTCGCGATCGGCCACCGCGTAGAGTTCACGCACCACGGTCGCATTGAGCTGTGAATGCATGCGGTAGTCGGGATGGTTGGAATTCAGGTGAAGCGGATAGGTCTTGTCCTTCATGCCAAGCCATTCCACCGGCTCCAGCCAGGAGGCATGCGGCGGGCAATCGTCGTAACCGAACTTCTCGATGGTCTTTGAGAAGATCTCGATCTTGCCCGTCGGCGTCGGCAGCATGTTCATCAGCGGATCCTCTCGGAACTCCGCATACTTGACGCGACGCAGGTTCTTTTCCGGGATCTCGAATTCGACGATGCCCTTCTCCCAGAAGGTGTTGAAATCGGGCATGGAGACCTTGCCCTGGGAATCTGCTGTCGATTTGGCCTGCTCATAGGTCTCGCGGACCATGTCGAGCTCGCTCTTTCCAGCGGTGAAGGCCTGGCCGAAGCCCAGCCGATCGGCGAGATCGGAGAAAATCGCGTAGTCGGTCCGGGATTCGAACACCGGGTCGACGATCTTCTTCATCGCCACGTAGGCGCGCTTGGAAACCGTCCCCACCTGCTCGATCTCGTCGCGCTCGGCAGTAGTCGTTGCGGGCAGGACGATGTCGGCGAAGCGTGCCGACGAGGTCCACTGGAAGTCCTGCACGACAACCGTCTCGAACTTCTTCCAGGCCTTGCGCATGCGGTTGCGGTCCTGGTGGTGGTGGAACGGATTGCCACCGACCCAGTAGGTCATCTTCACATCCGGATAGACGTGCGTTTCGCCGTTGTGCTCATAGGGTTTTCCAGGCCCTTCCAGCATGTCGACGATGCGCGCAACGGGGATGATCTTTGCGCCCTTCTCGGCCGGCCATTCCTTCTTCTCCTGCCGGGTGCCGGTGGAAAGCCCCGGTGCCAGGCTCGGCGCGTCGGAGGAGGGGGAACCCTGGCTGTAGAGATGGTAGTTCTGGCAGAAACCGCCGCCGGGCAGCCCGACCTGACCGACCATCGCGGCCAGCGTCACGAACACCCAGGGCCACTGCTCGCCATATTGCATGCGCTGGGTCGACCAGCCGGACACCAACATGGTGCGGCCGTTGACGAGCCTGCGCGCCAGAGCGCGGATGTCATCTGCCGAAACCTCGGTCAGCTCGGCCGCCCATTCCGGCGTCTTTTCAACCTTGTCCCAGCCGTCGCCCTTCAGATAGGCGGCGAATTCGTCGAAGCCGTAGGTGTAGTCGTTGATGAAGTCCTTGTCATAGAGGTCTTCGGTGAGCAACACGTGGCAGAGGCCGAGTGCGAGGGCAACGTCGCTGTGTGGGCGCACGGGCACCCATTCGCCGCCGAGCGACTTGCACGATTCGATCTGGACGGGGTTGATGAAGACGGACTTGATGCCGGCCTTCTTCATGTCCTCGAACCACTTGTATTCCTCATGGTCGGGCAGGGCGAAGGCGATCTGGTTGGTCTTGTAGGGATCGGAGGCCCAGAAGACGATCAGTTCGGTGTTTTCCACCACCGACTGATAGCTGGTCTGCGGTCCGGCAGCGTCGATGGAGCCGAGCACATAGGGCATGATGCCTTCAAGTGCGGCCTTGGAGTAGTTGGACGAACTCGTCACCGCTCCGCCAGCCATGTTCATCATGCGTTTTAGCATGACCTGCGGATTGCCGATCTTGCCGGAGCTGCGCCAGCCATAGCTGCCGGCATAGAGCGCCCAGGGGCCTTCCTCATCCTCAAGACGCATTATTTCGCCGGCGACGAGATCGAGCGCCTGATCCCAGGTTACGCGCACGAAATCACCGTCACCACGGCTGTCGCGTTCCGCCTGAGGGCCTTTTTCCAGATAGGCGCGACGCACCATCGGATACCGGATGCGGGCTGCGTTGTAGACGATGTCCTGAACGCCCGGGAGCTGTTCTGAGGGGTGGTAGTCGCCTTCCCAGGGGCGGATCTTGGTGAACCGGCCGTCCTCCACGGTCGCCCAGAAAGCCCCCCAATGGGAGCCGCCGAGCACTTCCTTGGTGCCGTCCGCGGCAAAGGCGGAGCCGACGGAACCCGGCAACAGCGAGCCGGCGGCGCCGAGCGCGAGGAGAGAGGAAGTCGCTGTCAGAAAGGTTCTGCGCGACAGGGAAGTGGTTGTGACGTCTGAGACGCTCATTGCTTATTCCCCCAGTATTGGGTTGGCTCTTTTGTCGGCAAGACGGAGTTCAGGCCGCCGCCGGCTCGGGGCATGGCAGTGGAAGGTTCAGGAGGCTCTCGAGGAGGCGTGCCGCGTCAGCGTAAAAGCCTGTCCGGTCGAACGAGGCGCAGGCGGCGGCGAAGTCGGGAACCCAACCGTTCAAGCGCGCGTGCAGGTTGTGGATCACGTCGATATCGGCCTGCTCTTCGGTCAGCCCGGCAAGTCGCAGCGTTTCCTGAAGCAGCGAGAGTTCGAGCACCAGATGATCCGGCGCTTCGGGGAAGTCGGCGGAAGGTGCCAGGCCCTGCTGACGCAGCAATTGGGCCATGATGCCTGCCGGCTCCTGGAAGAGCCGCCCATTGCCGACATAGGCAGATTCATAAGGAGGGGCGGACTTCGGGCCTCCGGCTCCCAGGAAAAGCAGGCAGAAGGCCTTGTTGAGTTCGACCTCGGCTTTCGCCGTGTCTCCGAAGCTGCGGGCTCGTTCACGCAGGCTCTCCGCCGCGCACTTGAGCTGGGGAATTGCGGCGAGTGCGGCCAGCGGGCCCTGATCCAGTGCCAGATGGATGCTCTCGACATCGCCCTTGTCCAGCGGGGCTCCGAATATTCCGCTCAAAGTGGCGAGAGCCTCGGCGTAAAGCGGACCGGGAATGGTATCGGCGTGGTTCATGAGGATCCTCGGTCTTGAAAGGCGGGAAGGGAGGGGATCTCGCCGGCGCTGAGTGGGCGAGATCCGCAAGAAGGTCAGCTCTGCTTGGGCATGTCCTTGGCGTGGAGCTGCAGGTAGTTCTGAAGGAAGCGGACTTCCTCGGCTCCCAGCGCCGTGTTGCCCTTCATGTCCTTGACGATGCCCATCCACTGATTGGCCAGGAAATGGTCGGGTGCCGCCGCGCTGTGGCATGCCCCGCATGCGGCGCTGTACATCTCTTCGCCGTAGTTCATCAGGCCGCTCTTGTCGGAGGTGAAGGCATCGGCCTTTGTCCAGACGGTGATCTCGCCTTCCTTCCAGTTCAGGTCGGTATCGGGATCGGTCTTCGTCTCGATGACTTTGGCCTTGTCGGCCATATCCTGCGTGACCGTCGCAAGGAACAGCCTGCGGCCCATCTCCTTGACCAGAACGCGTTCCATGCCTTCCTGCATCCAGCCGTCGATCCGGACCTTGATCCAGTCGCCGTCGCGTTCGGCGACGTGAACTTCGGTCAGCGGGAGGATGTTGCCAGCCGCGCGGTCGCCGTCTCCTGTCGGCTTGTCGCCGTAGAGCTTGGTCGTGGAGAAGGCGTAGAGGGTGTCGGCGCTGCGGTGGTCCGGCGCGTCCGCGACGATGGTCTTAAACAGCGATTTGTAACCGCTTGACATGTCGGGCAGGTGGTGGGCGATGCCCTTGTGGCAGTCGATGCAGGTATCGCCGTCCTTCATCGCCTTCTGCATCATCTTCGACGCCTTCGGGGTCTGATGTTCGAAGTCCATCGCCTCAAAGGAATGACAGCTGCGGCATTGGGCCGAATCGTTGGCCTTCATTTCGGCCCACACGATCTTTGCCAGGCGCAGTCTTTCCTGCTCGAACTTTTCCCGCGTATCGATCGTGCCGGTGAGCTCACCCCAGACGTCGCGTGCCGCCAGGATCTTCGCCTTGTAGAGGGGCCAGCCGGACTTCGGGACATGGCAATCCGGGCAGCTCGCCCGCACGCCTACGGGATTCGTGTAGTGAATGGTGGTCTTGTATTCCTCGAAATTGTTATCCGCCATCGTGTGGCAGCTGATGCAGAATTCCGTGGAATTTGTCAGTTCAAGGGCGGTGTGGAAGCCGATGTAGCCGACAACACCGACGGCAATGCCAACCACGGCGAAGACACCGGCGCCGGCGATGGCGACGGGACGTTTCATGAAGCGGCCAACCGCTCTTAGGAGTTTTTTCATCTGGTCCCCGACAGTCCGTACGGTGATCACAATTAGGTGTAGGGGGACCGTGTCCGGATGTTGTAAAGGGAGGTTGCGACGATCTTTAACGAAGGTCGTGAAGTTGTAAACGAAATGAGACAGGCCCATGCGAGCAGTACCCGCAAGCAATTCCCTCGGGGTCCGGATTGCCGTCGTCGACGATGAGCCAACTATCCAGGAGACACTCAAGGCCTACTTCGAGACCGCAGGATTCCTTGTGTTTACGGCGGATAGCGCCGATGCGTTCCGCCGTCTCGTGGACCGCGAGCGGATCGATCTCTTCCTTCTCGACATCAAATTGCCCGACTGCGACGGATTGACACTCATGCGCGAGATCCGGGATCGTACGGACGCGGCGGTCATCCTGGTTACGTCCCGTTCGGACGAAATCGACAGGGTTGTCGGACTCGAATTGGGCGCGGATGATTACGTAACGAAACCATTCTCCACCCGGGAGTTGCTTGCGCGGGTAAACAGCGTGCTGCGGCGCACGCGCACTGACGCCAAGGCGGATCGGGTCGGCGTCCGCCGTTTTGCCGGATGGACACTCGACCTTGAATCCCATCGGCTGACGTCTCCGGCCGGCGAGTCAAGCCGCCTGACCCATGGGGAGTTCGATCTGCTGGCAGCTTTGACGCGGTATCCGGGCAAGATCATGAGCCGGGACGAACTCATCGCATCCGTGACCGATCGTGAATGGAACCCCAACGACCGCACGATCGATGTCCTGATCAGCCGGCTCAGGCGAAAGATCGAGCCGGAACCGGGCCGGCCCAGTCTCATCGCGACCGAATACGGTATCGGTTACGTGTTCACGGAACCCGTTACGTGAGGCATTCTTTCGGAGCGCAACGAGCGGGGGGATGGCGAACCGTTCCCGTTCTCGTTCAACCCGTCGCGTTCGTGTTCGCCACGCTTTTCAGCTCGCGATTGGCCTGTTCGGAAAACGCTCTCAATTCGTCATCAAGGACGAGAAGCAGGGTGGCGACGGCGCGACGGGCCAGCGCCTGATCGCCCGCTTCGGACGCCCGTTCGGCGGCCTGTGCGTATTCGGCAATCTTTTGCGCTCCCACGTGGCTTGCACCGCCCCGGATGCGGTGTGCGATGTCGGCGATCGCCTGCAGGTCGCCCATGCGCAACGCCAGGTTCAAGCCTTCCGCCACATGCGGCGTTTCGGTGATGTACAGCTGGACGATCTTGTAGGCCCAGTCGACCCCGAGATCCCTCGCATGCTGGATGAGAATGCTGCCATTATCTTCAATAGGTTGTGCCGATTTCAGGCGTGGTAGCAGCCCAATCGCGCGCGCCATCGCCATTTCCAGTTCTTCCCGCCTGAAGGGCTTGCCGAGAAAACCATCGAAGAGATCGGGTTCGCCGGCGAGCTTTTGCTCTGCGGTGAGATCGGCGCTCAGCGCGATGACCGGGACCATCCGGCGTGTTTCGTGCTCCAGTGCGCGGATCCTCCGGGTCGTTTCGATACCATCGATCCGGGGCATCGAGAGGTCCATCAGGATAATGTCGAAGTCGGTGTCGGCCGCCGCTTCGATCGCCGCAATCCCGTCTCCTGCGACGGTGACCTGATGGCCCCCGCGCCGCAAGAATTCCTCCGCGATCATTGCATTGACCGGATTGTCCTCGGCAACAAGGATCATCAGGCTGGGCAGGGTTCTGGCGACTGGCGCTTCTTCGACGTCGGCGTCGCGAGCAAGCGCGACTTCCATCGGTATGTGAACGGTGAAGACCGTGCCGCCGGCAGGAGGGCATTCGAAGTCTATGTGTCCGCCCATCATCTGCAGCAGGCTCTTGCATATTGCGAGCCCGAGGCCGGAGCCGCCGAAGCGACGCGACACCGTGCCGTCGGCCTGGGTGAAGGGATCGAAGAGAATGTCGCGTTTTGCCGGCGCAATGCCGATACCGGTATCGGTAACGACGAACCGGATGCTGGGATGGTCGGGCGTACGGCCTGAGGGAGCGAGATCCACCTGCAGGGCGACGGACCCCGTTTCGGTGAACTTGACCGCGTTTCCGAGCAGATTGAGGAGGATTTGACCGATCTTGGCGGCGTCCCCCATCAAGAGATCGGGAACGTTCGGGTCAACTCGCGATGTGTAGGCGAGCCCCTTCTGGTGGGCATATGAGGCGACGGTCGCCTCGACGACACCGATCTGTTCGCGCAGGCTGAAAGCCCGGTGTTCCAGGGAGAACTTGCCCGCTTCGATGCGGGAATAGTCCAGGACATCGGTGACAAGGTCCCTCAACAGCTGCCCGGACTTCTCCAGCGCCTCAATCCAGCGCCTTTGTTCCGGGTTGAGCGGACTTTCCTTGAGCAGTTGAACCGTGCCCAGAACGCCGTTGAGCGGCGTTCGGATCTCGTGGCTGATGGTTGCCAGAAACAGCGATTTTGCCCGATTGGCCTCCCTGGCGTGATCAACGAGTTCGTCTCGCAACTGATCCAGATGCCGGCGCAGGTGCTCTGCCTTGAGCACTTTTCGGCGCAGGCCCTCAAGCGTGGCGCCGATGGCACCGGGCTCATCCCGGTAGCGGGAAACTGAGACCGGCGTCTGGTAGTCGCCCGTTTCCAGTCTCTTGATCGAGGAGGTGATCGCGGCCATCGGGAATGAGAAACGGTCGCGCAGGAAAGCGGACGCGACATAGCTGAACAGGAGCACAAGGACCAGCGAGAGCGTCCACAGGCCGCCTTCCATGAGAGCTCTCGTCTGTCCCGCTTCCGCATTCTTGCGCGCCAGATCGAGCGCGACATGGCCGATGCCGATGATCGAGCTGTATACGTCGAAGCAGTTGTCGGCCCAGTTTCCCGGTTCCGGACCGCGGTGTCCGTTCCCGGAAAGGCCGGCCAGTACGGCACTCATCCTGCGCTGGGTCTCGGCCGTCCTTGCCTGCCCGTTGCGCACGGCCTCGATGAGTTCGGGATACTGGGGAAGATGGGATGCCGTGACCAGCATGCGCGCCCACAGTTCCCTGTAGGCCCCGATATCCTGCTGCCAGCCATCCCGCTCGGCTTGCGTCAGCGCGATGTCGCGTTGGACGGAACGTCTGAAGTCGGAGCATTGGCGGGAATACCTGTCGCGGACGGCAAAGGACATCTCGCGGATAGAGACAAGCTCGGCCAGCGCCGGATTGAGGGCATTGATGACCGTGCCCACATGGACGGAGGTGTTCACGTAGGCATTCGCCATGCCGTAAATCGACTGCCGCCAGTCCTCGATCCGTGCGATATCACGTCGGTCAATTGGCAACGCCGCCTGTTGCCGAACGGCGGGCACGTTGGCCAACTGACTGTTTCGGGTGCGTGTCAGTGTAGCAAGGTCTTCGAGCCGGTTCGTGAAGTTGCCTTTCTCCACGCCCTGATAGACAAGCTGATGGATCTTGTTGACGCGATGGAGCGCATCATCGACGGGCTTCTCGGCCTGTTGGGTGGAGAGCAGAGCGACGCCGACTTTTCCGATTTCGCCGCGCGTCTCGTTGGCGGCAACGAAGAGTGTCCGGTCCAGGGCAACCAGATCGACGATGCGCCTGGCATCGATGAGTTGGCGCCATGAGACGGCGACACCGGCAAGGGTTGCGCCAATCATGATCAGGATCGCGACGCCGAAGAGGAACTTGATCCCCTTGGCGATTGAAATCCGATCTAAAAGGCGCTCCCGCCGGCGCTGCTTGCCATCCCTGGCTTTCGCCATTTGCTCCGTCAGCCCTTGGGCCGGAAGCTGACGACCACGGCGGGATCGGTCTCGATGCGTCCGGCGCCTATGAGGTCGAGACAGTAGGGAATGGCAGGGAAGACCGCATCAAGCGACATCGCGATCGCGGCGGGCTTTCCGGGCAGGTTGAGATAGAACGTTTTTCCGCGGGTGCCCGCCGTCTGGCGTGACAGAATGGATGTGGGGGTTTGCGCCAGGCCGACCTTGCGCAGAAGTTCTCCGAAACCGGGAAGCTCCTTCTCCAGAACCGCCTTCATCGCCTCCGGCGTCTGGTCGCGAGGCGAGGGGCCGGTTCCTCCCGTCGTCAGGACCATGTCGGCATGAACCACATCGGCGAGCCGGATGAGCTCGTCGCGCACGACCTCCTCACCGTCGGGAATGACGACTCGCTCGATCTCGCAAGGGGACGTGATCGCCTTCTCCAGCCAGTCGACGATAGCCGGACCGGAGACGTCTTCGTATTCGCCTCGGCTCGCTCTGTCGGAAATGGTTACGACGACGATCTTCATTGGGTGCTCAGCCTCCAAGGACGGACATGTGGCGACCGATGCCGCTCACGGTCTCGGTCGCGACGGAAAGATTGTGACATTCGGGCTTCCGGGCGATGGCGTCGAAGATCTCTGCCTCGACGAGTTCATCCCCGGAAGAGCCGCGCAGGGCTTCACGCAGGCTTACGGAACTGTCCTTGCCCAGGCAAGTAAACAACTCGCCCGTGCAGCTTACCCGAAGCCGGTTGCAGCCGGCACAGAAATCACACGAAAGCGGGGTGATAAAGCCAAGCCTGCCGCCTGTCTCTTCCACACGGACGTAACGCGCGGGGCCGCCCGTCTTGTCTTCGAGCGGCGAGAGTGTCCAGCGCCGTTCCAGGTCGCTCCTGACCTTCTGGAGGGAGAGAAAACTCTTGGCCCGGTCGTGATGGACGTCGCCCAGCGGCATTTCCTCTATGAGGGTCAGGTCCATGCCGCGGCTGTGGGCGAATTCGATCAGATGGTCGACCTCCTGCTCGAATTCGCCGCGCATGGCGACCGAGTTGAGCTTGATCTTCAGACCCGCCTCCTGGGCGGCCTCCAGGCCGGAGAGAGCCTTCCGGACATCGCCGCCGCGAGTCAAGGTCCGGTATCGGTCAGGATCGAGGCTGTCGAGTGATACGTTGATCCGGCGAACGCCGAATTCGCGAAGCTTGCCGGCAAAGCGCGGCAGTTGCGTGCCGTTCGTGGTCAGGACGAGCTCGCCGAGTTCTCCGGTGCCGATGTGGTTGGAAAGCATCTCGAAAAGACACATCACGTTCTTGCGCGCAAGGGGTTCTCCGCCCGTGATGCGGATCTTGCGCACGCCGTGCCGCATGAAGACGGCCGACAGCCGGTACAGTTCTTCAAGTGTCAACAGGTCGCGGTGGGACACGAAGCGCATGTGCTCCGCCATGCAGTAGACGCAGCGCAGATCACAGCGGTCGGTGACCGAAAGGCGCAGGTAGGTCATCGTCCGGCCGAAGCTGTCGGTCAGAAGAGGACCCTTGGGGGCGGCTGGTGGAACGGAAACTTGATCTTGGGACATGCTGTTAACGTGCCTGGGCGTGTTCAAGGGCATCGCGGCACCAGGCCAGAACCGCATCGGGCCTGGCCGGCAGGAGGGCGTACGACAGATCTCCGACGTAGTCGCTCCATTGGGAGCGGTAGTCCTGGCTGATCGTGGTGAGGACGGGAATTTCGAGATCGAGCGCCTTCTCGAAGACGGCACGCATTCCGCCGCCCTCCGCCTCGGCGCGTCCGAAGCGGTTGACGATCGCCAATTCGGGCCGGGTCTGGAGACGGGCAAGAGCGAGAACCGTCACCCGCGCGAGCCTGTCCGGATCGAGTTGGCAGCTTTGGGAGGTTGATCCGAGCACCTGCATGATCGTAATGCGCTCGCCGGTTTCCACATCCTCCATGGATGTCACGTTCCGACAGCCGCTGTCATCGCAAGCGCCGCGTTGAACGAAACCGGCGATGGAGCGTCCTTCGCCTTGCAGCTTTGCGATTACGGTATCGAAGAGCGGTTCAACCGAACTCTTGTCTTCGGCGGCGATTGCCGCGAGGCGATGATCGCTCGTCACGGTCTTGTCCCGGCTATTGGCTTTGGTCTGCAGGCTTAGCTTCCGTGGCGGGGCGATAGCCGGTGGCGGGAGGGCCTGCTGCGGCCTTGTTCTCGAGATCTCGTATCTGGGCCCGCCGGCTGCTCGTCATCGTGAAGGTTCGCGATAGTCGCAACATTCGGTTCGGGCGAGGCAAAGGTGGTTCTGCCATCGATGCTGTTGTGGCGCAGATCGCGGGTGCAGGGCCTTGATTTGCCTCAATCACAGGTCGTCCATGGTGATGGAGCACCCTCGGCAGGCAGGCCGAGAGCGCCCCAAGCGGCAGCAACTCGCGATTGTACCGGGCGGCGTGACAAATCGCCGTCAGTGCAACCTTTTGCCTCGCGCACGCTGGTCACGGCCGGAAACTTGAAGCGACATGGTGAATTCGCCATGATCTCCCCGCATCGCGAAGTCCGATCCTGCTGCGGGGCTTTGCGACTTTCCTCTGACCGGAGTTGTCTCATGCCGCGTTACCGTCTGGATGATCACGCACCGCAGGTCGACGAAGAGGCCTTCTGGATCGCCCCGGATGCGCACGTTATCGGCCAGGTCGTCCTGGGCCGGGATGTCGGTATCTGGTTCGGCAGCGTGCTGCGCGGCGATAATGAGCCGATCCGCATTGGCGCGCGCACGAACATTCAGGAAATGACGATGATCCACACCGATCCGCGCTTCCCGGTCACCATCGGAGAAGGGTGCACCATCGGGCACCGGGCGATCATCCACGGCTGCACGATCGGAGACAATTCCCTGATCGGGATGGGGGCGATCGTTCTGAACGGCGCAAAGATCGGCAGGAACTGTCTGATCGGAGCCGGCGCCGTGGTGACGGAGGGCAAGGAGATCCCCGATGGCAGCCTCGTCATGGGAATGCCGGCAAAGGTCGCGCGGGCACTCGATGCGGAGGCGATCGAAGGCTTGAAAATGTCAGCGGATCGCTACGTCGCCAACTGGAAGCGCTATGCAGCCGGGCTTGCCAAGATCGATTGAGGGGCAGGCTCCCGGCGGTCTGCGGAGACGGCAGAACCGTCTTTCGCATTCCCGGCAACTGGGAGAAGCGCCATGGTTTTCCGTGACCGCATAGACGCCGGAAGACGTCTTGGAGAGGCTCTTCAGGGCTATGCTGGCAAGGATGTGGTCGTACTTGCGTTGCCGCGCGGCGGCGTTCCTGTGGCGGCGGAGGTCGCGCGAGCGCTCAACGCGCCGCTGGACCTTCTGCTGGTGCGCAAAATCGGCGTGCCCCGGCAGCCCGAGATCGCCATGGGTGCGATTGTGGACGGCGATCCTCCGATCGTCGTGCGCAACGAGGAGGTTATTGCGGCGGCGAATATACCGCCCGGCGACTTCGAACGCGTCCGCAGGCACGAATCCGAGGAACTGGAGCGCCGCCGGCGGCGGTATGTTGCCGGGCGAGAGCGCATTTCCCCTGGGGGCCGGATCGCCATCGTCGTCGATGACGGAATCGCGACCGGTTCCACAATGAAAGCCGCTGTGCGGGGCCTGAAACAGCAAAAGCCGGCCGAGATCGTGATTGCGGTACCTGTTGCAGCGCCAGAGGCTGTAGCGGATCTGAGAAGAGAGGCCGACGCGGTCGTCAGTCTGGAAATGCCGCGGAATTTCCGTGCCATCGGCGCGTATTTTGAGGATTTCGGTCAATTGGAAGACGACGAGGTCGCCCGCCTTCTCGAGCGGGGCGAAAGGCTTTGAAGAAAAAGGCCGCGGCTCGTGCCACGGCCTTTCCTGCTTGTCTGAGGAGGGCGCTCAGCGTCGGCCCTCTAGAAGCGGCGTGATCCGGCGGATCGTAACCCTTCGATTGCGTTCCTCGCGCTGCAGCGTGTCGATCTTCAGATATTCCTCGCCATACCCCTGGGTGACGAGATTTTCAGGCGGTATGCCGAAATAGTCCGACAGCGCGATGGCGACCGATTCCGCGCGCGCATCCGAAAGCTTGAGATTGTAGTCATACGATCCCGGCGCATCGGTGTGGCCCTCGATGAGAAAGACATCCGACGGATTGCGCGCCAGGTCGTCTTCGATCGCTGTTCCTATGACCTGAATCTGGTCGTACTGGTCGCGAGGGATTGCGGCCGAATCGAATGCGAAAGTCACGCTCAGGTCGACCCTTCGCATTTTCGCGCGCAGGCGCTCGCTGTGCCGGATTTCCTGCAAGGAGTAGGGGCGCTCCACCGGTTCGACGGGAGGCGCGCCAAGGGCTTCCTCGACAAGCGGCCTGCGACCGACGCCTCCCTCCACGATGTATCGATCGCGCGGGATATCGATATGCAGCGGTCTGAACCGCAAGGGGCGCTCGTCGCGTCTCGGCCGGTCATTGTCGATGAGGATGATCTCGCGGCCGTCCGGGGTGCGTCGCACCCTGCGCAGGATGTCTCCATCCCGGTCGCGGACCGTGATCACGGCACTGCCGTTTCGGCGCTTGACGATGGTTTCCGTTCGCCCGCCCGAGAGGCGCCGCACATCGCGATCCCGGTGGCGGCCGCCGAAGCGGGCATCGTCGTCGGAGCGAACCGTCACGTTGCCGTTGTCGCGAATGATGATACGCCCGTTGACCCCGGGGATCGGTACGGAGAAATCGAGCGCGCGATCCTTGTCCGGACGCTTGCGGTCGCTGTGGCCGTCGTCCCTGTTCCTGTCATCTCTGTTGCGGTCCGACGCCCGGTCCCGGCCGTTCGTTCCATTTCCGGGGCGCTCGCCACGTTCAAATTTGCCGTCGGGAGCGGGGCGGCGATGGTCCTTGTCTTCGGGGCGCCGTTCGCTGCGGTCTTTGCGACCATCGACGCGGTTCGGGTCCCCCTGGCGCGGTGGCTTCGGCCGAGCGTCGCGGGGCGGCATGACGGAGGGTTGCGGGCGCGGTTCGCGCTGCCTGTTCTCGCGCTGTTCCGGACGCTGCTCAGGCGGCCTGCGGCCGGCGTCTTGTGGCTGGTCGGGCGGAGTGCCGTCGGGCCGGCTCTGCGGCTCCGCGGGCGGCTTCGGCCGTCCGTTGCGATCCGTGTCGCGATCATGCCTCTCCGGCTTCCTGTCCTTTTGGAAAATTTCGGGAAGGGTGTTCTGCCGCTGGTTCGGCTCCTTGCTCTGCGGCCTGAGGGCAGGACCCTCGCCGTCCGACTTCTTTTTCGGGGGCGTTTTCTCCCGTCTTTACTTGCAGTCCGGAGAATCCGGGTTGTTCTTGCACTTCATGATCTGGCCCAGGTCGGCCTGTGCCATCCGCGGCTCGGTTGCGCCGGCCCGCGCAAGGATCGCATCCGATATCCCGAACAGGCTGATTGCGAATGTGGCACTCAGCAGCGTTGCCGTCTTCGACTGGATTGGCATGGCAGCGGGGAAACCTCTGGTTGGAGTGCTTGTCGTGGTCCGTCCTGCGCAGCATGGGACCGCTAATACGTCTAAAACCGGGCGGCGGTTCAAATCGTTCCGCCTGACGCACTGTGTGCGGAAAGAAAAAACGCCCCCGGGGCGTCGTGCTCCAGGGGCGTTGGCGTTCATCGATTGCACTGCGACGAATTCAGTCGCCGCAATGTCAGTAGGAGTTGCTGCGCGTGCCGATCGGCTGCGGATGAGCGATAGTACCCTCATAGGGCTTGGTGGAGTTGCTCAGCGAGTGGTCGACCATGCGGCCCGAGCGAGAAAACGCAGCGCTCGACTTCGGGGCCGGATTGGCAATCACATGCTCCACGGGTCGCACGGAACGCATCGCGTGCGCGCCGGCCTTCGGCGTCATCCCGTAATTCGAATGGAACTGGACGGGTTGGGGCGAACTGATGACCCCTTCGATCGGACGTTCGTTGCTGGCGGCCAGAGCCGCGGTCGGACCGGCAATCGCGAGCGCCGCAACAGTGGCAATCAGCGTCTTGTTCTTGATAAACATTTTTATGCCTTTCCTTAGCTATCGGCATTTCTGCGATCGACGGTCATTCGATCCGTCGATTGCGCTTTCACGTAATAAACGCGCGCTTAAAAAGATGGTTTCGCCTTGGGCTAATTTTTTCCGGCGGCTCGGAGTGGCGAGTGCCTCCGACTTCAATCCGCTGAAGGGGCGTGACCTGTCGGACACTTGAAAGAAGTGCGTATTTCGCTAGGGAAGGGGGCAGGCCGACTCAATGCGATTGACGGCGGTAGGCGCTTGTTCCGGCCAACGGATTTCCTGCGCCCTTCTTCTCAAACGCACGACGGCCCCGCCGAGATCAATTCGGCAAGCTGGGGAAGGTTCGATAGAGGGATTTTGCAGTTTGCGTGGCGCGAGCGTCGCGGGAGAAAGGCGAACGCAGCCGGAGCGCTGTCCATCCTGCGGCCGCCTCCTGCCTTCCGTTCTCATGCCGGCAGCGTCACGGCTCCACAGGTGTGTCGGAACGGCCGCCCCATTCGGTCCAGGAACCGTCATAGACCGCGACCTGACGTGCGCCGATCTCATCGAGCGCGAGCGCCAGGATCGCTGCGGTCACGCCGCTGCCGCAGGTGGTGATGACAGGTCGCGAGGGATCGATCCCCGCGTCCTTGAAGATTGCCGCCAGTGTTTCCGTCGGCTTCATCAGGCTGTCGCTGTCGAGAAGACTTGCGTAATGGATGCAGACGCTGCCGGGGATATGGCCCCCGCGCAAGCCGGGGCGCGGCTCGGGTTCCTCGGCGTTGAACCGTGCGGACGAACGGGCGTCAGCAATCTGCGCGCCCGATGCCGAGGCCCGGCGCATGTCGTCGAGGTCGCACAAGGCCTCGTGATTGAGCCGAGCCGTGAAGTGCCTCTCCCGCCTGGTGACCGGGCCGCTTTCAAGCGGGCGGCCTTCCGCCCGCCATTTCGGCAGGCCCCCGTCGAGCACGTGGACATGTTCGGCCCCCATCGCCTTGAACATCCACCACACCCGTGCAGCCGAATACAGGCCGGCGCCGTCATAGGCCACCACCGTCTGCCCGTCGCCAATGCCCATCTTGCGCATCATCGATGAAAACGCCGCCGGAGACGGCAGCATGTGCGGCAGGTCGCTGGCTGTATCGGCAATCGCGTTGATATCGAAAAACAGGGCGCCGGGAATATGGGCTTCCAGGTATTCACTGTTCGGATCCCGTCCGTCGACTGCCATGTACAACGAGCCGTCCAGAACCACCACGTCCGGCGCATCGAGATGCTCCTGCAGCCATTCGGTGGAGACGAGGTTGCGTCGGTCCATGTGACCTCCCTTGGGTCTTCTTGGTTTTTCGGTTGAGGGGTTCAGTCGTCCAGACGGATCCGGATGCGCCGGTTGAGCCGGCCCTTCTTCTCGATCTTCGTGATCGTGACCGGGCCGATTTCCGCCGTCGATCTGACATGCGTGCCGCCGCATGGCTGCAAGTCGAAATTGTCTCCGATCCGGACCAGCCGGACGAGGCCGGAGCCGCGCGGGGGAGAGACGCTCATCGACTTGATCAGGCCGGGATTGGCATCGAGCTGATCATCCGTAATCCATTCGCTGGTGACCTGGTGGTCGGCATTGACCGCTTCCATGATTGCGGCCAGCACGGCGTCGCGATCGGGCGGATCCTGCATGTTCAGATCGATCCGGCTCTCTTCCTCGCCGATCTGCGCACCGGTGATTTTGGTTTGCATCGCGGCGCAGATGATGTGCAGGGCCGTGTGCATGCGCATGTGCCGGTAGCGACGCGGCCAGTCGATCTGCGCGATGACGGTTTCTCCCACCTCGGGAAGTGCGCCCTCGGCCGCGGGAACATGGACGACCTGTTCCTTGGTCTCTCCGAATACCGTGGCTCCAATGGCGATGCGCGATCCGTCGGACCGTTCAAGCGTCCCCGTATCACCCGGCTGGCCGCCGCCGGTTGCAAAGAACACGGTGCGGTCGAGGAGAATGCCGCCGCGCTCGTTGACACCGGTGACCCGTGCCTCGCACGTCTTGAGATAGGAATCGTCACGGAAGAGAGCCTCGGTCATGAACGTGCCCAAGGTTGGAGGGGAGCAGGAGCCACGAACCATAGGACAAGGGCGGGGCCAAAGGAAATAGCCCTTCCGCGACTTCCTGCGATCAAAGGAGCGGAGCGAACAGGCGCGCGAACCGGCTCAGGAGATGCTGCCACAGCGGCCGGGATGCGTAATCGGCGGGTCTCAGGTGGACACTGTCGGCAAAATCGCTCTCCAGCATTCCTTCGATGAAGGATATGGCGCGCTTCGAGGTCAGCCACAGCGTGACCTCGAAATTGATATGGAAAGAGCGATTGTCGAAGTTGACCGTGCCGATGCTGGCCAGGGCGTCGTCGACGAGCACGATCTTCTGATGCAGGAAGCCGCTCTTGTAGAAATAGGTCTGGACGCCCTGTGTCGCCATGAATTCGGCGAAGCCCGCCGTCGCAAGGCCGACGAACCTGTTGTCGGCGCGATAGGGCATGAGCAGGCGGACATCGACACCGCGCAGAACCGCGGCCGAGAGCGCCGTCTGTATCTCTTCGCCGGGAACGAAATAGGGGCTCACGATCCACAGCCGCCTGCGTGCGTGACCGATAGCCTCGGTGAACGCGATGGCGGCGGTTTCAATGACATCGGCAGGTCCCGAAGGCATGACGAGAACGGGCTCGCCATCCTTGAAGGGGACAGGTTCCGGCCACGGAACGGGCAGCGGCGTGCCGGTTGCCCAATGCCAGTCCTCCGCGTAGGAGACCTGTGCGGAAAGGGCGGCGGGGCCGGACACACGCACATGGGTGTCGCGCCATCGCTTGAAGCTCGGCGTATCGCCGAGATACTCGTTGCCGATGTTGAGACCGCCGATCCAGGCGTTGCGCCCGTCGGCAATCACGATCTTGCGGTGATTGCGGAAATTGATGCGAAACGGCCTGAGGAGGGAGAACATCGGCCGGCTGCGATTGAACCCGCTGACATGGACCCCTGCCTTTTCCAGGCGGCGAAGGTATCGACGAGGCAACCCGGCCGAGCCGATATCGTCGTAAAGCAGCAGCACACTGAGGCCGGCGCGGGCCTTGGCGATCAGCAGATCGGCAAGTTGCCGGCCGACCGCGTCGTCCCGGATAATGTAGAACTGAAGCAGCACGTATTTCTCGGCTGCGCGAATGCCGGCAAAGATCGAATCGTATGTCGCCTGTCCGTCGATCAGAACCTCGACGTCGTTGCCGCTGAGAAAGGGCAGGTGCGAGATATTTGCCAGAAGCGGCCAGGTGTCAGACGGTTCGTCGGCCCGGTGAATGACACGCAGTTCACTGCCGGGGTGCTCGCCGCCCTTTCTCGCCTGTTTCGTGCCGACGCGGCGGCGCAGCCTGACATAGTCATCGAAACGCTTCCACCCGAAGGCGAGGTAGAGAAACACGGTCACATAGGGAAAGAAGAAGAGCGACAGCAGCCACGCGATCGAGCCTTGCGAAGTGCGGCCGTAAAGCAGCTCCCTTACCGCGCATACCGCGGCGAGCGCATAAAATAACAGGACGAGGACGACCGGAATGACGATGCCGATCTTCTCGATCAAAACCGTCATCCGTTGCCCATCCCGCCAACCGTGTTTCCAGACCGTTCCGGACACGACCGGAAGACTATTCCCCGTGATCTGTGCCGATCAACGAAAACCGGACTATCTCACGTTGGTTCATAGGGAACCGCGATCTCGGAGCTGCGTTCCATCCAAGTCGGCACCGGCAGCCCCTTGGAGCGCAGGAAAGCCGGGTTGAACAGCTTCGACTGGTAGCGGTTTCCGAAATCGCACAGCACGGTCACGATCGTGTGCCCCGGCCCGAGCTCGCGAGCCATCCTGATGGCGCCGGCAACGTTCACGCCCGACGAGCCACCCAGGCAGAGGCCCTCGTGTTCCAGAAGCTGGAAGACCTCCGGCAAGGCTTCCTCGTCCGGGATCTGATACGCCATATCGAGCGGCAGACCTTCCAGGTTCGCCGTGATCCGGCCCTGGCCGATACCCTCGGTGATCGAACTGCCTTCCGACTTGAATTCCCCGGTGGTGTAATAGCTGTAGAGCGCGGCCCCCATGGGGTCGGCGAGCCCGATCTTCACGTCCTTGCTGCGTTCTTTCAGCGCCATCGCCACGCCCGCGAGCGTTCCGCCGGAACCCACCGCGCAGATGAAGCCGTCGACCTTGCCGTCCGTCTGTTCCCAGATCTCCGGGCCCGTGGTCTCGATATGCGCGCGGCGGTTGGCGGTATTGTCGAACTGGTTCGCCCAGATTGCGCCGGCCGGCTCGCTCTCGGCCATCTGCGCGGCAAGCCGTCCGGAGAGCTTCACATAATTGTTCGGGTTCTTGTAAGGCACCGCCGGCACCTCGACGAGCGTTGCCCCGGCGAGGCGCAGCATGTCCTTCTTTTCCTGGCTCTGCGTCTCGGGAATGACGATCACGGAGCGGAAGCCCAGCGCATTGCCGACCAGAGCAAGGCCGATGCCGGTATTGCCCGCGGTTCCCTCCACGATCACTCCGCCCGGCCCGAGCGCACCGCGTTCCACCGCATCGCGGATGATGAAGAGCGCCGCGCGGTCCTTCACGGACTGTCCGGGGTTGAGGAACTCGGCCTTGCCGAGGATCTCGCATCCGGTCAGCTCGGAGGCCCGGTTCAGGCGAATGAGTGGCGTGTTTCCGATCGCATCCACGACAGAGGGGCAGATGGCCATGATTCCTCAAAGATTTCCGGTTCAAGAGGGGCGCAGGCTAATGCTCGGTCCTTGTTCTATCAAGCGATCCAGTGTCTGCCCGCGCGGGCTTTGAAGGAAAACAGTCTGCGCCGGTTGCGCGATTTCCGAAACCGCTTTGCGCCCGGCATATCCATCGCGAAGCCGCGGCACAGGCTCAGCCCGCGGCATTTTTCATTTCGTCGTAGGCTTCAAGAGCGCGTTTGCGCGCCTTCGGATGATCCACGATCGGGGAGGGGTAGGACCGCCCCAAGGTGATCCCCGCTTTGCGCAGCGCATCTTCCGGCGCCTTCCAGGGCTGGTGCAACCACCGTTTGTCGAGGTGTTCGAGTTCCGGAACCCAATGTCGTGTGTAGGCACCGTCGGGATCGAATTTCTCACCCTGAAGGACGGGGTTGAATATCCGGAAATAAGGGGCTGCGTCCGCCCCGCATCCGGCAACCCATTGCCAGCCTGCGGGGTTGTTGGCCGGATCCGCATCCACCAGCGTGTCCCAGAACCATTCCTCGCCGACGCGCCAGTCGACGAGAAGATGCTTGGTCAGGAAGGAGGCGGTTATCATGCGCACCCGATTGTGCATCCAGCCGGTCGCCCAGAGTTCCCGCAGTCCGGCATCGACGATCGGATATCCCGTCTGACCCTCCTGCCAGCGTGCCACGACTTCGCCAGAGCCGCTCCATGGGAAGTGGTCGTAGTCGGAATTGAAATTGCGCGTCGCAATCAGGGGGTGATCCGCCAGCAAGTGGCAGCAGAATTCCCGCCATCCCAGTTCGGCCAGAAACTTGTCGCCATCGCGTTCGGACGTATCGCCCGCACTCAGGCTGGCCTTGACGCCATGCCAGATCTGGCGCGGCGAGATCTCGCCGAACCGTAGCGAGGGCGACAGTCTCGACGTCGCGGCTTCGCCCGGCCGGTCTCGGGCCTCGGCGTATTCGCTGATCGAATATTCGAGGAAGGCTTGCAGCCGGCGGTGCGCATCCTCTTCGCCCGGGATCCATGCTTGCGCGAAACCGGCCGCCCAGTCGGGCGATCGCGGGCGAAGCGCCCAACTTTCCAGATCGTCGCCTTCAGCGTTTCCCGTCCACCCCCTGAGCTTCTTCGGTGCGGGAAGGGGGGCTTCGGGCACAAGTCTGCAGGCGGCGCGCCAGAACGGGGTGAAGACGCGATAGGCGTCTCCGGAGCCGGTGCGCAGATCCTTGGCTTCGAAAAGCGTATTGGCCAGAAAATGCTCCGTCTTGATGCCGTCCCGGTGGAGCGCATCGATCAGCATCGCGTCATCGCGATCTTTCATGCCGGTTCCCGCGCGCCGGTTCCAGGAAACGGCACAAGCGTTTACTGACGCTGCGATTTTCAACAGCTCTTCGCCGGGCTTTCCCTTTCGCAAGACAAGGCTGACGCCATGCGCATCAAGCGCCCGCTTAAGGGCCTCCAGCGAGCCGTGAAGCCACCAGCGCGCCGCGGCGCCGAGCGGGCGGTTGTCGCCGGTTCCGTCCTCCAGCACGTACACGGCGAGGATGGGGGCTCCGGAGCGCTCGGCATTGATCAGCGCCGGATTGTCGGCAATGCGAAGGTCGTCACGGAACCAGACAATGTGAGGACGGGGAAGGGACATGAGGGGCTCTGTTGTTCGGGCGAAAGCGAGAGGACAAACCGACAGGTGCGCTGCGGCAGGCTATACGGTGTGTGTACGCACCATGGCAACTTGGGGCGGGCGACGGGAGCGCAACGCCGACGCAAAACGTCCGGCCGCGACTGTCGGCCGGACGCTCGTGTGATATGCAATGCGCAAGAAGCCAGAAATGCGGATCAGGCGGCTACCACGTCCATCACCCAGCGGAATGCATAGCGGATATTGTCCGCCGTTCCGCTCACGAAGGCCGTGATGCCGTGCCAGACGCGTTCGCCGAAGCGGGCAAGCGCAACGAGCGTGGAATCCTCGTCCTTGTGGCTTGTGTTGTCCTGCGTCTTCTCTTCGAAGAATTCCACCGAAGTCGGACGGTTGTCCTTTTCCACGACCCGCCGTGTCACCACCAGGTTGGCGTCGGAAGCGATGCGGTGGTTGTCGACCTTGGCGATCTGGGTGCCGTCGGGCAGGGCGCGGACGACGATTGCGCGACCATCCGGCAGCAGATGGGTTTCGTTCTTCCGGACCTCTGCGTCGTAGACGACCTCTCCGTATTGGTCGATCAACTCCACCCAGACGGCCTTGCGGCCTTTCAGCGCCACTTCGCCGACCCAGATGTCCATATCGCGCGTCGCATCGGAAACATCCTCGTGGCCGGCCACGCGGGCCACCGTCACGGCAAGCCGGTCGCCGCGTCCGTCCGCGTTCGTGATGCCATCCACGATCGTCGAGGTCTCCGTCTTGTCGGAGACGCTTGCGAGGGCTTGCGATAGATCCGTTTCAGCGGCTGCGGGCGCCGCGAACGCTGCCGACAAGACGCCGGCCGCCAGAGCTATGCTGGCAAGCTGCCGGCTTTTCGGCAGCCGAAGCGAACGATCGTATTTCAGCTTCTCATTCATGACTGCCTCCCGGGCAATGCGCGGGATCGCCGCGCGAGCTGGCCGTGACCTCTACAAGGGGTATCGGCCGTGCCTGGCGAACATGAAGCGCGCGGAGGTCTTGGGCGCCGCCGTCTCGTCATGCCGCCAGTAACAAGTTTGACCCATTTCGGATCCTCGTCCTGTGACCTGCATCATAAAAATCGCGCTTGATGCCATTCGGTTCCCTCCAACCGCCCAAGGAAACGCCGATATCCGCACTCCGCTGCCTCAGCGAGCGGGCATCGTCATCATTCCCGCCAGGAGCATCTTGCGACGGATGCCTTTGAGTTGACTGAAGGTTGGCAAGTTATTTTGTATCAAAATCGCTTTTGAGAAGGCATAGGCAGAAGGTGCGATGTAAACAGAACGTGAAGTCCGCAGGGTTCCAGGCGAAGCTGCTGCGCGTGAAAAAGACGTCCGCCCCGAAGGCGGGACAATAACGCGAAAATACTGGTCCTTCGTACGATAGGAGTGGCCCTCCGGGCGCGTTACGCTCTTGTCGGTCGGCTTGAGATAGGTGCCGGAGCCCCTCTGAAAAAAAATGGGGCGGCGGAAGCACCGGCAGGGCGAGGAGCCGTCAGCCGATGATCCGCATCGTGTTTGCCTGGGCGCTGTAGCGAAGGTCGGGGCAGGCCCGGTGCGGAAGCAATGGGGAGGAGCTTCTTATGAGTATTCTGAATTCGCTGTTCGGCAATGACGGCGATGGGGATGCGAAATCGCATCGGTATTCCAACGTCAAGATTCACCCCGCCGTCGACGGTGGCGTGAAACCCGGAGCATCCAACTTCAACGGCGGCACGTTGACCTGTCACTGCGCGACCGATCCGGTCAAGGTGCGTGTCGGAGCTCAGACCGCCCACAACCATGTGTGCGGCTGCAGCAAGTGCTGGAAGCCGGAGGGCGCCTTGTTCGCGCAGATCGCCGTCGTGCCGCGGGACAAGGTGGAGGTGATCGCGCACGGCGAAAAGCTTCACATCGTCGATCCGGACGCGACCATTCAGCGTCATGCGTGCCGCGAATGCGGCGTGCACATGTTCGGCCGTATCGAAAATACCGCCCATCCCTTCTACGGGCTGGACTTCGTGCATACCGAGCTTTCGAAGGAAGAGGGATGGTCGGCGCCGGAATTCGCCGCCTTCGTCTCCTCCATCATCGAGACCGGAACGCCGCCGGCGCGCATGGACGAGATCCGCGGTCGGCTCAGAGAGCTTGGGCTGGAGCCCTATGACTGCCTGTCGCCACCGCTGATGGACGTCATCGCGGCCCACGTGGCGAGGAGCAAGGCTGCGTGAACTCCGCAAAGCAACAGGCCGCCGCAAGAAGCTTGCGGCGGCCTGGCATGTTGTCGATGGCGTGAGCCGACGGATCGGCTGTGCGAACCGTCAGGCTGCGGCAACGCCGTTGAGGAAGCGGTTGATGCGCTTGCTGAGATCCTCGGTGCTTGAAGACATCTGGCCCGAGGCATCGAGAACGGATTCCGCGGTGCGCGAGGTGTCGGTCGCGGTGTTGGTCAGCTGGATCATGTTGTCGCTGGCCGTGCGCGTGCCGGTTGCGGCCGCCTGGACGTTTTCGGAGATTTCCGCGGTGGCGAGGCCCTGCTGCTCCACGGCATCGGCGATGGCCGTGGTGTAGCCGTTGACCTCCTCCATGATCGAGGCGATCTGCTCGATCACTTCGACCGTTTCCTTGGTCGATCCCTGGATCGCACCGACATGGGCGGAGATCTCCTCGGTGGCCTTGGAGGTCTGGTTCGCCAGTTCCTTGACCTCGGCGGCCACGACCGCAAAGCCCTTGCCGGCTTCACCGGCGCGTGCCGCCTCGATCGTTGCGTTGAGTGCCAGGAGATTGGTCTGCTCGGCAATCGCCTGGATGAGGCTCACGACCTCGCCGATCTTCTGGGCGGCCTCATCGAGGCTCGCGACCTTGGCATTGGACTGTTTGGCGCTCGTGGTCGCCTTCGAGACGACTTCGTTGCTTTGCGCGACCTGACGGGTGATCTCTCCGATGGAGGCGGCGAGCTCTTCCGCGGCCGAGGCCACAGTCTGGACGTTGTGGCTCGCACGTTCGGAAGCGCCGGAAGCGTCGGCCGCGCTGCTCTCGGTATGGGCGGCGTTCGCCTTCAGCGACTTTGCAGCCTCCTCAAGCCGGCCGGAGTTCTGGTTGACCACGTCGAGGGCCATCTCGACGTCCACCTTGAACTCCTTGATCATCGACTCGATCTCGTTTTGGCGCTTCTGCCGCGCGATCTGCTCTTCCTGGCTGAGACCTTCCAGACGCCGGCGCTCGATCGCATTGGTGCGGAACACGGCGACCGCGCGGCTCATCTGGCCGATCTCGTCGGAACGCTCGATGCCGTCCACTTCCTCGTCGAGGTTGTCGCTGGCGATCGCTTCCATCTGCTCGTTCAGGCGGCGCATCGGCCGTGCGAGCGAGCGGGCGAGTAGGAAGGAGAGGCCGAGAGCGATGACCATGAAGGCGAACGTGAGCCCGGCGCTCTTGGCGGCCTCGTTCCAGAAGATGGTCTCCATGTCGACCATCAGCACGCCGGAGCCGAAGACCCAATCCCAAGGCTTGTAGTAGGCAATGTAGCTGGTCTTCTGGAACGTCTTTTTCTGCGGGGATTCCCAGCCATAGTTCACGTAGCCGCCGCCGAGGCGGGTCGCGGTGTTGATGAAGTCCTGCACATAGTGGCGGCCGCGGGGGTCCTTCACGTTAAAGCGGTTGGTGCCTTCCTGCTGGGGGAGAGGCGGACGCAGAACCGTGTTTCCGTCAGACTCATAGATGAAGACGTATTCCTTGCCGCTGTAGCGAATGGCGCGGATGGCAGCAAGGGCCCGGGCCTTGGCCTCTTCCTGGCTCATCTCACCGGATTCGGCCTGTTTGCCGAAGGCGACGGCTATGCTCTTGGCGGACTCGACGACGCTGCGGATTTCGGTTCGCTTAAACGCTTCCAAGTTCGTGTAGAGGGCGTACAACTGGTAGCCGAGCATCACGACAAAGCAGAGCGTAAAGAATACGACCAGGCCGTATAGCTTTCCGGATAGCGAGCGGGGGGTTCGTATGGGCATTTATAGCTCCAAAGAAAGCGGCAGTATTGGGGCAAGTGATGGCTTTGGTTATAGAGGGGCGCAAATTAATGAAGGATTGCGAAGTTGCGGCGAATGCAAAGCGTGACTCGGTCGGGGGCTGATTTGGAGTTGCGGAGGGGGGGCGTCGGTGGTCGGGAAGAGCGATCTTATCCACAGGCAAGAGTTTGAAAAAACGGGAGAAAACGAGAGTTTTCGGATTTGCATGACGGCGTTTTGGCAAAAATGACGCACCCCGCTTTTTCGGGTGCTTGACTTCCGAAGTGGGGCGCCGTAAACAACGCCCACTTCGCAGCGGCCAGCCGCTCCGAAACGCGGGTGTAGCTCAGATGGTTAGAGTGCCGGCCTGTCACGCCGGAGGTCGCGGGTTCGAGCCCCGTCACTCGCGCCACTTCCCATTTCGATCATCGCGATCGAGCTTGTGAGGGAAGTGGCGCTGCGCCGCTAAAGGCAGTTTTCTCCCATTCTCTCATCCTCATAAATTGATGCACACGGCATCGGCTTTGATGTTTCTTTGCGTGTGTTTGCGTCGATCCGCTTGTTTGCGACGCAAAAGCAATTCGCCTTCCTCTTTTCATAGCACCGTGAGCAACTCCGTTCTTGCGTGATGCATGCGAGGGTTTAGGTGCGCTCAAAAACATGAGTAATAAAGTCAACTTAAAGAAGTGCGGCTGAATCTGCTCTGAGTCGTCTGTAGCTAGGGGGAGGGTGTCCCCCATTCGCGTTGGCCACGCGCGCTCTTTCAAGAATTTGTAAAATTCCTATGAGGCCCGTAATTCTGCGGCTGGCGGTGGTGCGGTGCGGCAAGATACAGTCCGCTGGCCGTTATCATCGCTCTCAGGGACTTGCCACGTCAGAGTCAGTGGGATAAGCGTGCGGTCGCGCCTCGGCCGCGCTGCCCATTCTGGGAGGCGGTTCGGAATGCCGGTCGGGACGCGCTGTGGGCCCTCCACCCGCACCTCCCAATCCGGCTCCGCGCGGTTAAGTCCGAACCAACGCGCAAGGATGTTCGACCATGGAAGATCTTCTGAAAGACTACGTTCCAATCGTCGTCTTCATCGGGATATCCCTCATCATTGGTCTGGCCCTTCTCGTATCGCCATTCCTGATCGCTTTCCGGAGCCCCGACGCCGAAAAGAATTCGGCGTACGAATGCGGCTTCAATGCGTTCGATGACGCGCGCATGAAATTCGACATTCGCTTTTATCTTGTGGCCATTCTCTTCATCATCTTCGATCTCGAGGTTGCCTTTCTGTTTCCGTGGGCCATCACCTTCGGCAAACTCGGCTGGTACGGCTTCTCATCCATGATGGTGTTTCTGGCAGTGCTGACGATCGGCTTCATTTACGAATGGAAGAAGGGGGCGCTGGAATGGGATTGAGCGCATCCGAAACCCTGGTGGCTCAGCAGCCTAAGGGCATAATCGATCCGAACACCGGCAAGCCGGTCGGTTCTGACGATCCGTTTTTTCTCGAAATGAATGACGAGCTTGCCGACAAGGGCTTTCTCGTCACGTCGACGGACAATCTGATCCAGTGGGCGCGCACCGGTTCGCTCATGTGGATGACATTCGGTCTTGCGTGCTGCGCCGTGGAAATGATGCAGCTGTCGATGCCGCGCTATGATGTGGAGCGCTTCGGCTTTGCCCCGCGCGCCAGTCCGCGCCAGTCCGACGTGATGATCGTCGCAGGCACGCTCACCAACAAGATGGCGCCGGCCCTGCGCAAGGTCTATGACCAGATGCCGGAACCGCGCTATGTCATTTCGATGGGATCGTGCGCGAATGGCGGCGGCTACTACCACTATTCCTATTCGGTGGTGCGTGGCTGCGACCGCGTGGTCCCGGTCGATATCTACGTTCCCGGCTGTCCTCCGACGGCCGAAGCCCTGCTTTACGGCGTGTTGCTTCTGCAGAAGAAGATCCGGCGCACCGGAACGATCGAACGGTAGTTTCCTCACGACGACGTACAGGTTCCAGACACGATGGACGAGACGCTTCAGGAACTCGGCGAATACATCTCGCAAGTCCGCGGCGATGATGTGCTTGGATTTGAGGTTGCCTACGGGGAGCTGACGGTTCGCGTGGCGGCGGAGTCGATCGTGGAAACGATCCGCTTCCTCAGGGACGACGTGCGCTGCCAGTTCGTCAATCTGACGGATATCTGTGGCGTGGACTGGCCGATGCGGCCGCAGCGCTTCGACGTCGTCTATCACTTTCTCAGCCCGCGGCAGAACCTGCGCATCCGGGTGAAGGTGATGGCGGACGAGGCTCGCGCGGTTCCCTCCGTTACCTTGATCTTCCCCAGCGCCGACTGGTTCGAGCGGGAAGTTTACGACATGTACGGGGTGCTGTTTTCCGGTCATCCGGATCTGCGCCGGATCCTGACCGACTATGGTTTCGACGGCCATCCGCTTCGCAAGGACTTTCCGCTGACCGGCTTCGTCGAGGTTCGCTACGACGACGAGCAGAAGCGGGTGGTCTATGAGCCGGTCCGGCTCAATCAGGAATTCCGCAATTTCGACTTCCTGTCGCCATGGGAAGGCACCGACTACGTGCTGCCGGGTGACGAGAAGGCGAGCTGAGAGGGGGTGACAATGGTGCGCAAGCTGTCAGGCGGTTGCCTCTGCGACGCCGTGCGCTTTGCCTGCGTTCCCGTCGCAGACGAGATGCGCATATGCCATTGCACGATGTGCAGGCGCTGGACTGGCAGCGTCTTCATGGGCGTCGAGGTCAATGACTGCGATATCGCGGACGAGAGCGCCCTGGGCGTGTACGCCTCTTCTGAATATGGAGAGCGGGTCTTCTGCAAGACCTGCGGTTCCTCGTTGTTCTGGCGCATGCGCGACGGGTCCCATGTGGTCGTAGCCGCGCAGGCGTTCGATGATCCGGGGCGTTTCGAGTTGAAGGCGGAAATCTTCATCGACGAAAAGCCCGACAATTACGCCTTTGCGGGTCAGGCCGTGAAACTGACCGGAGCGCAAGCTCTGGCCGCCTTCGCTGCCGAGGGAGAGCTGAATAATGGCTGAGGCCCAGGTCAGGAACTTCAACATCAACTTCGGCCCGCAGCACCCGGCCGCGCACGGCGTGTTGCGTCTGGTGCTGGAGCTCGACGGTGAACTCGTCACCCGGGTCGATCCGCATATCGGGCTGCTTCACCGCGGCACCGAAAAGCTGATCGAGTACAAGACCTATCTCCAGTCGGTGCCGTATTTCGATCGGCTCGACTACGTGGCGCCGATGAACCAGGAGCATGCCTTCGCGCTTGCGGTCGAAAAGCTCCTCGGCATCGAAGTGCCCAAGCGCGGCCAGCTCATCCGCGTGCTCTATTCCGAAATCGGTCGTATTCTCAATCATCTGCTCAACGTCACCACGCAGGCGATGGACGTCGGCGCGCTCACCCCGCCGCTGTGGGGGTTCGAGCAGCGCGAAAAGCTGATGATCTTCTACGAGCGGGCAAGCGGCGCGCGTCTTCATGCGGCCTATTTCCGCCCCGGCGGGGTCCATCAGGATCTTCCGCCCGCACTGCTCGACGATATCTGGGACTTCTGTGATCCCTTCCTTGAAGCGCTTGACGATATCGACGCGCTGATCACGCCGAACCGCATCTTCAAGCAGCGCAATGTCGATATCGGGGTTGTCAGCCTCGAGGATTGCTGGAAGTGGGGCTTCTCCGGCGTGATGGTGCGCGGCTCGGGCGCTCCGTGGGATCTGCGCAAGAGCCAGCCCTACGAGTGCTATCCCGAACTCGAATTCGACATTCCCGTCGGCAAGAACGGCGATTGCTATGACCGCTATCTCATCCGCATGGAAGAGATGCGCCAGTCGATCCGGATCATGAAGCAGTGTCTGGAACGGCTCACGGTCGAGCGCGGCCCCGTATCCTCGCGTGATGGCAAGATCGTGCCGCCCAAGCGTGGCGAGATGAAGCGTTCGATGGAAGGGCTCATCCATCACTTCAAGCTCTACACCGAAGGCTACCACGTGCCCGAGGGCGAGACCTATGCCTGCGTTGAGGCGCCCAAGGGCGAATTCGGCGTCTACCTGGTCTCCGACGGAACCAACAAGCCCTATCGCTGCAAGATCAAGGCGCCCGGTTACGCCCATCTGCAGGCGATGGATTACATCTGTCAGGGCCACCAGCTCGCCGACGTCTCGGCGATCCTCGGCTCGCTCGATATCGTGTTTGGAGAGGTTGACCGGTAAAATGACAGTTCGTCGCCTCAACCCCGAACAGCCCGCGGATTTCGCGCTGACGCCCGAGAACCTCGAATGGGCGAACGCCCAGATCGCGAAGTATCCGGAGGGCCGGCAGGCCTCCGCCGTGATCCCGATCCTGTGGCGCGCTCAGGAACAGCATGACGGCTGGTTGCCGGAGCCCGCGATCCGCTACGTCGCCGATCTGCTTGGGATGCCCTATATCCGCGTGCTTGAGGTTGCGACCTTCTACACGATGTTCCAGCTCCAGCCCGTCGGCAAGAAGGCGCATGTGCAGGTCTGTGGAACCACGCCCTGCATGCTGCGCGGCTCCGAGGGGCTGATCAAGGTTTGCAAGAACAAGATCGCGGCCCACGCCCACGAGCTTTCCGAGGACGGAAATTTCTCCTGGGAAGAGGTCGAGTGCCTTGGCGCCTGTTCGAACGCCCCGATGGTCCAGATCTGGAAGGACACCTACGAGGATCTGACGCCGGAAGATTTCGAGAAGCTGCTTGACGATATCGCCGCGGGCAAGGACGTGGTGCCGGGCCCGGCGAATGGCCGTCGCTTCGCGGCGCCGCTGGAAGGCGCGACGACGCTTGACGAGATCAAGGACGACACCAAGGGCGGCGATCCGTTGCCTCATGTGGTGGAGGGCGCTACCGCCGCTTCTTTGGTGTTCGCTGGTGCGTCCATCAACGGCGGGCCGGGCGGAGCTCCGATGAACGGCGGCGTCGGCGTGGCGCGGGCGGAACCTGCGCCGAAGGCGGTGTCGAAGCCCGTAGCGGCGAAGAAGGCCGCTGCCGCGGCGAAGCCCGAACCTGTTGCGGACGGTGGGCAGGTCGCGCCGAAGACCCTCAAGTCACCGCGCAAGGGCGGCGCCGATGATCTCAAGAAGATCAAGGGCTTGGGGCCGAAAATTGAATCGACGCTGAATGAACTTGGCATCTTCCATTTCGACCAGATCGCTAGCTGGGGCGAGGCGGAGAAGGCCTGGGTCGACGACAAGCTGAAATTCCGCGGCCGGATCGATCGCGAGAATTGGGTTGAACAGGCCAAGACGCTAGCCGCTGGCGAGGAAACCGAATTCTCCAGGCGCGTAGACGCCGGCGATGTGCCGACGAGCAAGGGGTGAGACGATGCTGAAGGATCAAGACCGCATCTTCACCAATATCTACGGACTGCACGACTGGGGCCTGAAGGGCGCCATGCAGCGCGGTCAGTGGGATGGCACCAAGGGCATCCTGGAGAAGGGGCGCGACTGGATCATCGAGCAGATGAAGGCGTCCGGCCTGCGCGGCCGTGGCGGCGCCGGCTTCCCGACGGGGCTCAAGTGGTCGTTCATGCCGAAGGAAATCGGCGAGCGTCCGCACTACCTCGTCGTCAACGCCGATGAATCCGAGCCCGGCACCTGCAAGGATCGCGAGATCCTGCGCCATGATCCGCATCATCTTGTGGAAGGCTGTCTGATCGCCGGCTTCGCGATGGGCGCCCACACCGCCTACATCTATGTGCGCGGCGAGTTCATTCGCGAACGCGAGCGTCTGCAGGCGGCAATCGATCAGGCCTACGAGGCCAAGCTGATCGGGAAGAACAACAAGAACGGCTGGGACTTCGATATCTTCGTCCACCACGGCGCCGGCGCCTACATCTGCGGCGAGGAAACAGCGCTGCTGGAGAGCCTTGAAGGCAAGAAGGGCCAGCCTCGCCTGAAGCCGCCGTTCCCGGCGAATGTCGGTCTTTACGGCTGCCCGACGACGGTCAACAACGTGGAGTCGATCGCGGTCGCGCCGACGATCCTCCGCCGCGGGGCCTCCTGGTTCTCCGGTCTCGGCAAGCCGAACAACACCGGGACCAAGCTCTTCGCCATTTCGGGGCACGTCGAGCGTCCCTGCGTGGTGGAAGAGGAAATGGGCATTCCCTTCCGCGAGCTCGTTGAGAGGCATTGCGGCGGTATTCGCGGCGGGTGGGAGAACCTGAAGGCGATCATTCCGGGTGGATCTTCGGTGCCGCTGCTGCCGGCGTCCGAATGCGACGAACTCGACATGGATTTCGACACGCTGCGCGGCAAGCAGTCGGGCCTCGGCACGGCGGCGGTGATCGTGCTCGACAAGTCGGCCGACGTCATCAAGGCGATCGCGCGCATCTCCTACTTCTACAAGCACGAGAGCTGCGGCCAGTGCACGCCGTGCCGGGAAGGCACGGGCTGGATGTGGCGCGTGATGGAGCGAATGGTTCGCGGCGAGGCGCAAAAGAGCGAGATCGATACGCTCTTCAACGTGACCAAGCAGGTCGAAGGTCACACCATCTGCGCGCTCGGCGACGCGGCTGCCTGGCCGATCCAGGGCCTGATCCGGCACTTCCGCCCCGAGATCGAGCAGCGGATCGATGAATTCACGCGCAACGCACGGCCGGCGGAAACGCCTCAGGTCGCGGCCGAGTAGAGAAAACGGACGGAACCGGAGAAAAGTCGATGGCAAAACTCATCGTCGACGGCAAAGAGATCGAGGTCCCGGCCGAATACACGCTGCTTCAGGCGTGCGAAGAGGCTGGCGCCGAAGTGCCGCGTTTCTGCTTCCACGATCGCCTGTCGATCGCCGGCAACTGCCGCATGTGCCTGGTGGAAGTGAAGGGCGGGCCGCCGAAGCCGACCGCTTCCTGCGCCATGTCCGTGCGCGATCTGCGGCCCGGTCCCAATGGCGAACCGCCGGTCGTGGAGACCAAGTCGCCGATGGTCAAGAAGGCGCGCGAAGGCGTGATGGAGTTCCTGCTGATCAACCATCCGCTCGACTGCCCGATCTGTGATCAAGGCGGCGAGTGCGATCTGCAGGACCAGGCGATGGCTTACGGCATCGACGCCTCGCGCTTCCACGAGAACAAGCGCGCGGTTGAGGACAAGTACATCGGTCCGTTGGTGAAGACGATCATGACGCGGTGCATCCATTGCACGCGCTGCGTGCGCTTCACCACTGAAATCGCAGGCATTTCCGAGCTTGGCCTGATCGGCCGCGGCGAGGATGCCGAAATCACCACCTATCTGGAGGCCGCGCTTTCCTCCGAGCTCCAGGGCAATGTCATCGACCTTTGCCCGGTCGGCGCGCTTACCTCCAAGCCCTACGCCTTCAAGGCGCGGCCCTGGGAACTGACCAAGACAGAATCCATCGACGTTATGGACGCCGTCGGGTCCGCGATCCGGGTTGATACGCGCGGTCGCGAGGTTATGCGCGTGTTGCCGCGTCTCAACGAGGCGGTGAACGAGGAGTGGATCTCCGACAAGACGCGCTTCATCTTCGACGGTCTGAAGACCCAGCGTCTCGACCGGCCCTATGTGAAGGCCGACGGCAAGTTCAAGGCGGTCGACTGGAACACTGCGTTCGACGCCATCGCGGCAAAGTTGACAGCTGTCAACAGCCCCCGGGTGGGGGCCATCGCCGGCGATCTGGCGAGCGTTGAGGAAATGTTCGCGCTCAAGCAGCTGTTGACGAGCCTCGGCTCCGCCAACATGGACTGCCGGCAGGACGGGGCGGCGCTGGATCCCGCTTTCGGCCGTGCGTCCTACCTCTTCAATTCCACAATCGAGGGGATCGAGGACGCTGACGCGATCCTGATCATCGGCTCCAATCCCCGCAAGGAAGCCCCGGTTCTGAACGCGCGCATCCGCAAGCGCTGGCGGCGCGGCGATATCAAGGTCGGCGTTCTCGGCGAGCAGGCCGATCTTACCTACGCCTACGACTATCTCGGCGCGGGCCCTCAGGCGCTCAGTGATCTCCTCTCTGGCAAGATCGACTTCCTTGATGTCCTGAAGAAGGCCGAGCGCCCGTTGATTATCGTCGGGCAGGGGGCGCTGGCGCGCAAGGACGGCGCGGCTGTCCTCTCCAACGTTGCCAAGCTTGCCAAGGACGTCGGCGCTCTTTCCGACGACTGGAACGGCTTCAACGTGCTGCACACGGCGGCGGCCCGCGTCGGCGGCCTCGATATCGGCTTCGTGCCGGGTGAGGGCGGTCTTGGCACGGCGGAGATCATGCAGGCTGCCGGCAAGGGCGAGCTTGACGTGGTCTTCCTGCTGGGCGCCGACGAGATCGACATGAAGCAGTTCGGCGACGCCTTCGTGGTCTATATCGGCACTCATGGCGATGCCGGGGCGCACCGCGCGGACGTGATCCTGCCGGGAGCGGCCTACACCGAGAAGAACGGGCTCTTCGTCAACACCGAAGGCCGGGTCCAGGCGGCGCTGCGGGCGGCCTTTCCTCCGGGCGATGCCCGCGAGGACTGGGCAATCCTGCGTGCCCTGTCGGCGAAGCTCGGCAAGACGCTCGGCTACGACTCGCTGGCCGCGCTGCGCACGGTTCTCTTCGCGGAATTCCCGCACATGGCTGAGATCGACGAGATTGCACCTGGCAAGGCGGCGGATGTGGGCAAGATCAACGCTCGCGGCGCGCGGCTTGGCTCCGATCCGTTCATGTCGCCGGTGAAGGACTTCTATCTCACCAATCCGATCGCACGCGCCTCGGCCATCATGGCCGAATGCTCGGCGCTGGCAGCCGAACGCGCGCTCGACGCGGCCGAATGAGGGACGGATACCGGGTATGATCGATTTCTGGAACACATACGGGTTTCCCTTCGTCCTCATGGTGGCCGAGAGCCTGTTGCTGCTCGTCGTCCTGCTGGTGATCATCGCCTACGTGCTCTATGCCGACCGCAAGATCTGGGCGGCGGTGCAGATCCGTCGGGGGCCGAACGTCGTCGGTCCGTGGGGTCTGTTTCAGAGCTTCGCGGACCTTCTGAAGTTCGTGTTCAAGGAGCCGGTCATTCCGGCCGGAGCCAACAAGGGCGTGTTCCTTCTGGCACCGCTCCTTTCCGTGACGCTGGCGCTCGCCACATGGGCGGTCGTGCCGGTCGCCCACAACTGGGTGATCGCCGACATCAATGTCGGCATCCTGTACATCTTCGCCATATCCTCCCTGGAGGTTTACGGCGTGATCATGGGCGGCTGGGCGTCGAACTCGAAATACGCCTTCCTCGGCGCGCTGCGCTCGGCGGCCCAGATGGTGTCTTACGAGGTCTCCATCGGCTTCGTGATCGTCACGGTCCTGATGTGCGCGGGCACCTTGAACCTTTCGGGGATCGTCGAGGCGCAGCGGACCGGCGGGCTGGCGACCATGCTGGGCGTGCCCTGGCTGTCGTTCCTGAACTGGTACTGGCTGCCGCTCTTCCCGATGTTCGTGGTGTTCTTCATCTCTGCGCTGGCGGAGACGAACCGGCCGCCGTTCGATCTGCCGGAAGCGGAATCGGAACTCGTCGCCGGGTTCATGGTCGAATACGGCTCCACCCCGTACATGATGTTCATGCTCGGCGAATACGCGGCGATCTCGCTGATGTGCGCCATGACCACCATCCTGTTCATGGGTGGGTGGCTGCCGCCCTTCGACTTCGCGCCCTTCACCTGGGTGCCGGGCGTCGTGTGGTTCCTCATCAAGGCGCTGCTCGTGTTCTTCATGTTCGCGATGGTGAAGGCGATGGTGCCGCGCTACCGGTACGATCAGCTGATGCGGCTGGGCTGGAAGGTGTTTCTGCCGCTGTCGCTGGCGATGGTGTTCGTCGTGGCCCTTGTCCTGATGGTGATGGGCTGGGCGCCGAACTAGGAGGCTGGGATGGCTTTGTCGCTTGCGGGGATCGTCGGCGCGGCCATCGGGCTCTATCTGGGGTGGATCGACTACAAGCTCATGGCCGGATACGTCCGGGCAGGGGTTCGAAAAAGGAAACCGGGTCAGGCGGCCCCGATCGCCGACTGGCTCGAACGCAACACGGACCTTGTGCTCAAGGTTCTGTTTGTGATCGCGATGCTGGGCTTCCCGGTCATCGGCTACCTGGCGGGCGCATCGCTCGCCGGTTGAGAAGCTGAACCGATGCTGCCGGCAACGCGGCACAAAGAGTGAGGAAAGGCGCGGACATGAGACTGGACCAGGCCGCGAAGTCACTGTTCTTGAAGGAGTTCGTATCGGCCTTCTTCCTGGCGATGCGCTACTTCTTCAAGCCGAAGCCTACGATCAATTACCCCTTCGAGAAGGGGCCGGTGAGCCCGCGCTTCCGGGGCGAGCATGCGCTGCGCCGCTATCCGAGCGGCGAAGAGCGCTGCATCGCCTGCAAGTTGTGCGAGGCGATCTGTCCGGCTCAGGCGATCACCATCGAGGCGGGGCCCAAGCGCAACGACGGCACGCGGCGCACGACGCGCTACGACATCGACATGGTCAAGTGCATCTACTGCGGCTTCTGTCAGGAGGCCTGTCCGGTCGATGCGATCGTGGAAGGGCCGAACTTCGAATTCGCGACGGAAACGCGCGAGGAGCTCTACTACTCCAAGGAGCGGTTGCTGGAGAACGGCGATCGCTGGGAGCGGGAAATTGCCCGCAACATCGAAATGGATGCGCCCTACCGGTAAGGCGGGGCAAACGGCCGAACGGCCGAGGAGGGGCGGGGGTCCGCGAGCGACAAGAGGCTCGGACATCCGCAGACGAGACAAGGCCTACAGGGGCACACCGAGATGATCCTTCACGCATTCTTCTTCTACCTGTTTGCCGCGGTGACGGTCGCCTCGGCCTTCATGGTCATCTCCTCGCGCAATCCGGTGCATTCGGTGCTGTTCCTGATCCTGGCGTTCTTCAATTCCGCCGGGCTCTTCCTCATGCTCGGCGCGGAGTTTCTCGCGCTCATCCTGATCGTGGTCTACGTCGGCGCGGTCGCGGTGCTGTTCCTGTTCGTGGTGATGATGCTCGACGTCGATTTCGTCGAGCTGCGCCAGGGCTTCCTTCAGTACCTGCCGATCGGCGCGCTGGTGGGCATCATTCTTCTGATCGAGCTGCTGGTGGTGCTCGGCGGCTGGTCGATCTCGCCCGACATCATCGCGACGCCGACGACGCCGATCCCCGCACTTTCGGAACTCTCCAACACCGAGGCGATCGGGTCGGTTCTTTACACGCGCTACATCTTCTTCTTCCAGATCGCCGGGCTGGTGCTTCTGGTGGCGATGATCGGCGCCATCGTGCTCACGCTCAGGCACAAGGCCTATGCCAAGCGTCAGAACATTTCCGAGCAGGTCGGGCGCGATCCGAGCACCGCGATCGAGGTTCGCAAGGTCGAATCCGGCAAGGGCATCTGAGACATTCATGACATGCGGCGATCACGGTCGCCGGACACGAAGAAATCAAAGAGGGACGGATCACCGTCAGGGCGAAGACAATGGAAATCGGACTGTCACACTATCTTTCCGTTGCAGCGATCCTGTTCACGCTCGGCGTGTTCGGCATCTTCCTGAACCGCAAGAACGTCATCATCATCTTGATGTCTGTGGAACTGCTGCTTCTGGCCGTGAACCTCAACCTCGTGGCGTTCTCCCACTACCTGGGTGATCTGGTCGGCCAGATCTTCGCTCTTCTCGTGCTCACCGTTGCGGCTGCGGAAGCTGCAATCGGGCTTGCAATCCTCGTCGTGTTCTTCCGCAACCGCGGCTCCATCGCGGTGGAAGACATCAATGTGATGAAAGGCTGACGCGGCATGTACACGGCAATTGTCCTGCTGCCGCTCCTGGGCTTCCTGGTTGCGGGCATCTTCGGTCGGGTTATCGGCGCCAAGGCGTCGGAATACGTCACCAGCGGCTTCCTGATTATCGCGGCGGTCCTGTCCTGGGTCGCTTTCATCTCCGTCGGTCTGGGCGACGGCGAAACGCAGATCGTTCCGATCGCCACCTGGATCGTCTCCGGTGCGCTCGACGTGCAATGGGCCATCCGGGTCGACACGCTCACCGCCGTCATGCTGGTGGTCGTGAACACGGTGTCGGCGCTCGTGCATGTCTATTCGATCGGCTACATGCACCATGATCCGCATAAGTCGCGGTTCTTCGCCTATCTCTCGCTCTTCACCTTCGCCATGCTGACGCTGGTGACCGCCGACAATCTGGTTCAGATGTTCTTCGGCTGGGAAGGCGTCGGCCTTGCCTCCTACCTGCTGATCGGCTTCTGGTATCAGCGCCCGTCCGCGAATGCGGCTGCCATGAAGGCCTTCGTGGTCAACCGCATCGGCGACTTCGGCTTCCTGCTGGGCATCTTCGGCATCTACTATCTCTTCGACAGCGTCAATTTCGCGACGATCTTCGCCAACGCCCAAGGGTTCGTCGAAGGCGGTGCCGAGGGCGGCGAGACGGTGCTCACCTTCCTGGGGCACCCCTACGAGCCCGCGACGGCGATGACGGTCGTCTGCCTGTTGCTGTTCATGGGCGCCATGGGCAAGTCGGCGCAGTTCCTGTTGCACACCTGGCTGCCGGACGCCATGGAAGGCCCGACGCCGGTTTCCGCGCTGATCCATGCCGCCACCATGGTGACGGCCGGCGTGTTCATGGTGGCGCGCCTGTCGCCGCTGTTCGAACTGTCGCACACCGCGCTCACCTTCGTGACCTTCATCGGCGGGACCACGGCCTTCTTCGCGGCCACCATCGGCCTCGTGCAGACCGACATCAAGCGCGTCATCGCCTATTCGACCTGCTCTCAGCTCGGATACATGTTCGTGGCGCTCGGTGTCGGCGCCTATGGCGTCGGCGTCTTCCACCTCTTCACGCACGCCTTCTTCAAGGCGCTGCTGTTCCTGGGCGCGGGCTCGGTCATCCATGCCGTTTCCGACGAGCAGGACATGCGCAAGATGGGCGGCCTCAGGAAGCACATCCCGCTCACCTACTGGATGATGATCGTCGGCACGCTGGCGCTGACCGGCTTCCCGCTGACGGCCGGCTACTTCTCCAAGGACGCGATCATCGAAGCTGCCTTCGTCGGCGACAATCCGTTCGCCCAGTACGCCTTCTGGATGACGGTGATCGCGGCGCTGATGACGTCGTTCTACTCCTGGCGCCTCATTTTCCTCACCTTCCACGGCAAGCCGCGGGCCTCCGTCGACGTGATGAAGCACGTGCACGAGTCGCCCCCGATCATGACCGTCCCGCTTCTGGTGCTGGCTCTCGGCGCGCTCGTTGCCGGTATCGCCTTCTCCGGTGTGTTCGTCGGCCACGAGCAGGGTGAATTCTGGAAGTCTGCCCTGTTCATGTCGGCGGAAAACCACGTGCTTGAGGAAATGCATCACGTTCCGGCTTGGGTGAAGTGGTCGCCCTTCGTCATGATGGTGATCGGCCTCGTGGTCGCCTGGTACTTCTACATCAAGGCGCCGGATGCGCCGAAGCGGCTGGCTGCGCGCCACGAGGGGCTCTACAAGTTCCTGCTCAACAAGTGGTACTTCGACGAGCTCTACGATTTCCTGTTCGTGCGCCCGGCCCTGAAGCTCGGCCGGCTGCTGTGGAAGCGGGGTGACGGCACGGTCATCGATGGCTTCGGCCCCGACGGGATCTCGACACTGGTTCAGGACGTCACCGCCCGCGTGGTGCGTCTCCAGACCGGCTACATCTACCACTACGCCTTCGCCATGCTGATCGGCGTTGCGCTACTCGTTACCTGGACCATGTTCGCGGGCGGGGGAGCTCACTGATGAACGACTGGCCTCTGCTCACAATCGTCACGGTACTGCCGCTTGTAGGCGCGCTGTTCGTGCTCGTCGTCCAAGGGGAGGATGACGCCGCAAAGAACAACATGCGCATGGTGGCGCTGTTGACGACGGGCTTCACGTTCCTCGTCTCGCTGTTCATCTGGGCCGGCTTCGATCCCTCGAACCCCGGCTTCCAGATGGTCGACAGCGTCGACTGGCTCGACGGCAAGATAGGCTACAAGATGGGCGTCGACGGCATTTCCATGCTGTTCGTCATCCTCACGACCTTCCTCATGCCGTTCTGCATCCTGGCGAGCTGGAATTCCGTCCAGATGCGCGTGAAGGAATACATGATCGCCTTCCTCGTTCTGGAAGCCCTGATGATCGGCGTCTTCTGTGCGCTCGATCTGCTGGTCTTCTACGTCTTCTTCGAGGGCGGTCTCATTCCGATGTTCCTGATCATCGGTGTGTGGGGCGGCAAGCGGCGCGTCTATGCAAGCTTCAAGTTCTTCCTCTACACGCTGACCGGCTCGCTCCTGATGCTGGTCGCGATTCTGGCGATGTACTGGGACGCGGGCACGACGGACATCGAGGTGCTGATGACGCACCACTTCTCCGCCGAGATGCAGTTCTGGTTGTGGATCGCCTTCTTTGCCTCGTTTGCGGTCAAGATGCCGATGTGGCCGGTGCACACCTGGTTGCCGGATGCGCACGTGGAGGCCCCCACGGCGGGGTCCGTCATTCTGGCCGGCATTCTGCTGAAGATGGGCGGTTACGGTTTCCTCCGGTTCTCGCTGCCGATGTTCCCGCTCGCGTCTGAGTATTTCGCGCCCTTCGTCTTCACATTGTCGGTCGTCGCCATCGTCTACACCTCGTTCGTGGCGCTGGCGCAGGAAGACATGAAGAAGCTGATCGCCTATTCCTCCGTCGCCCACATGGGCTTCGTGACCATGGGCATCTTCACCATGACCACGCAGGGCGTGCAGGGTGGCATCTTCCAGATGCTCTCCCACGGCATCGTCTCCGGCGCGCTGTTCCTGTGCGTGGGCGTCATCTACGACCGGATGCATACCCGCGAGATCGCGGCCTATGGCGGCCTCGTCAACCGGATGCCCTGGTATGCAGTCGCCTTCATGATCTTCACCATGGCGAATGTCGGCCTGCCGGGCACGTCGGGGTTCGTCGGCGAATTCCTCACGATGATGGGTGCCTTCGAGACCAACACCTGGGTCGCGACGTTCGCTGCGACCGGCGTCATCCTGTCGGCGGCCTACGCACTCTTCCTTTATCGCCGGGTCATCTTCGGATCCCTGGAGAAGGAAAGCCTGAAGTCGATCCTTGACCTCTCCGCCCGGGAAAAGGTCATTCTGGTGCCGCTGATCGCGCTGACGATCCTGTTCGGCTTCTATCCGGCACCGATCCTCGACGTGACGGCCGCCTCGGTCGACCATCTGATCACCAACTACCACGCAGCGATTGAGACGGCCCAGAAGACCGCCGCGCTCGTCGTGGTGCAGTAGAGCAGACCCGCGATGCAGCCTGAGCTCACTCTCATGCCCGATCTGATGCCGGCGCTGCCGGAAATGTTCCTGGCCATCGGTGCCTTGGTCCTGCTGATGATCGGCGCTTTCGGCGGCGAGCGGGCGACGCCCGCCGTGACCGGAATGTCCGCGGCGCTGGTGGCGCTCGCCGCCCTTGTGCTGTTGTTCATGCCAGCCGAAGGGGCCACCTTCGGCGGCGCCTTCGTTCAGGACGCGTTCGCGCGCTACCTGAAGATACTCACGCTGATCGGTTCCGGCTTCGCCATCGCCATGTCGGTGGCCTACGGTCGGGCGGAAAAGTTCGAGCGGTTCGAGTATCCGGTTTTGATCGTGCTCGGCACGCTGGGGATGATGCTCATCATCTCGGCCAATGATCTGATCGCGGTCTATCTCGGCCTCGAACTCATGAGCCTCTCGCTCTATGTGGTGGCCTCGATCAATCGTGATTCCGTGCGCTCCACGGAGGCGGGCCTGAAGTATTTCGTCCTCGGTGCGCTTTCCTCCGGCATGCTGCTTTATGGCATGTCTCTGGTCTACGGATTCACCGGCCAGACGAGCTTTACCGCGATCGCGGAAACGCTGGCGCTGCATGGCGGCTCGCTCGGGCTGACCTTCGGCCTCGTTTTCATGCTCGCCGGTATGGTCTTCAAGATTTCCGCCGTTCCGTTCCACATGTGGACGCCGGATGTCTATGAAGGCGCGCCGACCCCGGTGACCGCCTATTTCGCGGCCGCGCCGAAGATCGCCGCCATGGCGATGATCACCCGTGTCGTCATCACCGCCTTTGAGCCGGTTGCGATGGAGTGGCAACAGGTCGTCGTCTTCGTCTCCATCGCTTCGATGGTGCTCGGTGCGTTTGCCGCGATCGGCCAGAAGAACATCAAGCGTCTGATGGCCTATTCCTCCATCGGTCATATGGGCTATGCGCTGGTCGGCCTTGTCGCCGGCAGCCAGGCGGGCGTGCGCGGTGTGATCGTCTACATGTCGATCTATCTGGCGATGACGCTCGGCACCTTCGCCTGCATCCTTGCGATGCGGCGCAAGGAAGGCATGGTGGAGGAGATCTCGGATCTTGCGGGCCTTTCCCGCACCAAGCCGATGATGGCGTTCCTGCTGGCGATGCTGATGTTCTCGCTGGCCGGCATTCCGCCGCTGGCAGGATTTTTCGGCAAGTTCTACGTGTTCCTCGCAGCGGTCGAGGCAGGGTTCTATGTCCTTGCGGTGATCGGTGTGCTGACGAGCGTCGTGAGCGCCTTCTACTATCTGCGCATCGTCAAGGTGATGTATTTCGACGAGCCGGCCGCGGGCTTCGTGCCCATGCCCGGCGAGCTGAAAGTGGTGCTCGGCCTTGCCGGCATCTTCGTCATCTTCTTCGTCGCTATTGCCGGTCCGCTCGTTGGTGCTGCGGGCACTGCCGCCAAGACCTTCTTCTGAGGTCGCATTGCCGAACGATGTGGACGTCATCGCTGCTGCGCCTGGCTTCAGGCGCAGACATGCGGAGGTGGTGGGCTCGACGAATGTAGAGGCCATCGAGGCGGCGAGGGCAGGGGATCCCGGCCGTATATGGTTCACGGCCTCGCGGCAGATGGCTGGCCGCGGACGCCGGGGGCGCACCTGGGTTTCCGAGGGTGGCAACCTCTACGCGTCGGTTCTGCTCATCGATCCCTGTCCGCCGCGTCGGCTCGGCGATCTTCCGATGCTGTGCTGCGTCGCGCTTGCGGATGCGGTGGAGGCTGCAACCGGGCGGCTCGGATGGGTGTCCATCAAGTGGCCCAACGATCTTCTGATCGAGGGCGCCAAGATCTCCGGTATCCTGCTTGAGTCGGAGACGATGGCTGACGGGCGCCTTGCGGTCGTCGCCGGGTTCGGCGTCAACTGCAGCCACCATCCCGGTTCGGCGCTTTATCCGACGATCGATCTGGCTGCGCTGGGATATCGCGTCGCGCCTGACACGATGTTGAGCTTTCTTGCCGCAGCGATGGCCTCGCGTCTGGACGAATGGCGTGCGGGTGAGGGCTTCGGCGCGATCAGGGCGTCTTGGTTGAAGCGTTGCGTCGGGCTCGGTGGTCCGGTAACAGTGCGCCTGCCGGACCGCGAGATCGAGGGCATTTTCAGGGCGCTCGACGAGGACGGCCAGCTTCTTCTGGAGACAAGCTCCGGTACGATGACGATTTCCGCCGGCGACGTGTTTTTCGACAACGCCTCGGGCCGAAACAAGGAGAGTACATGACCGATACTGCCGAACTGGTGTTCTGTCCGCTGGGCGGCGTCGGCGAGATCGGCATGAACATGGGGCTCTACGGCTTTGGTCCTGCCAAGTCGCGCACATGGCTGATGGTCGACTGCGGCGTCAGTTTCGCCGGACCCGATCTGCCGGGCGTCGATCTCGTCTTTCCCGATATCCGCTTCATCGAGGCGGAACGGAAGAATCTCGCCGGCATCGTCATCACGCATGCGCACGAGGATCATTACGGTGCGCTGATGGATCTCTGGCCGCGCCTCGAAGCGCCGCTTTACATGACCCCGTTCACCGCGGGCCTGCTTCAGGCCAAGGTTTACGGGCATGGCGGACTTAACATTCCGGTGAATGTGGTCGAGCAGGGGGCACGGCTGGAAATCGGCCCGTTCGACGTCGAACTCGTCGCCATGTCTCATTCCATTCCGGAGCCGACTGCGCTTGCAATCCGGACGAAGCTCGGTACGGTCCTGCATTCCGGCGACTGGAAGATCGACCCGCAGCCCGGCATCGGCAAGCCAATCGATCTGAAGCGGCTGGGTGAGATCGGCAGCGAAGGGGTGCTGGCGCTGGTAAGCGATTCCACCAACGCCGTTCGCGAGGGGGTGAGCCCGAGCGAAGCCGATGTCGCAAAGGCGCTGGCCGAGATCATCCGGGGCGCTCCGCACCGCGTGGCTGTGACGACCTTCGCTTCCAATGTGGCGCGGCTGAAGTCCGTGGCGCTGGCTGCGGAAGAATGCGACCGGGACGTTGTGGTGATCGGTCGTGCGATGAAGCGAACCCTCGATGTGGCGACGGAGCTCGGCTACATGGAGGGCGTCAAGCCGTTCCTCGACGAGGAGGCTTACGGTTACCTGCCGCGCGACAAGGTTCTGGCGCTGTGCACCGGCAGCCAGGGGGAGGCGCGGGCGGCGCTCGCCCGCATCGCAGGCGACGATCACCGTTCCATCACGCTCAACGCCGGCGACATGGTGATTTTTTCTTCCCGCACGATTCCGGGCAACGAGCGGGCGGTGAACGCGATCATCAACAGTCTGGTCTCCGAGGGCATCAACGTCGTTACCGACCGGGACGGGCTGGTGCACGTCTCCGGACATCCCCGGCTTGGCGAGATGCAGGAGCTTTACGGGCTCATCCGGCCGAAGATCGCGGTTCCCGTCCACGGCGAGCCCATGCATCTGGCCGCCCACGCGCGTTTCGCCCGCAAGCAGGGCGTGGAGAAGGTGCTCGTCGGCTACAACGGGACCATGCTGCGTCTCGCGCCAGGCAAGCCTGAGGCGATCGACGAGGTGCCGGCGGGTCGCCTCGTCAAGGACGGCAACATGCTTCTCGATCCGGAAGTCTCCGGCGTTGCGGAGCGTCGCCGGCTGAGCTTTGCAGGTGTTGTGATTGCCAGTGTGGTGCTGGATCGCTCCGGCAATTTCGTTGCAGATCCCGAAGCCGCCGTTCTGGGTCTGCCGGATGCAGACGGCGAGGGGGATGACTTCGAGGACATTGTCGTCGACGCCATCGAAGAGGCCGTGGAGAGCATTCCGCGCAAGCGCAGACGCGACCCGGAGCTTGTGCGCGAGGCGGCCCGCAGGGCGGCGCGCGCCGCAGTCCTTCAGCGCTGGGGCAAGAAGCCCGTGTGCAAGGTTCTTGTCAGCGTGATCGACTGATCCGCCGCATCGCCGACACTTCGACTTTCGCAGCAACATGCCCCCGCAGCACTCTCGTTCTCTTGAACCGCCGGTGCTGCGGGGGCATTGTCGTGCCGGGAGGGCGCGACAGGCCGCCTTTGCAATGGGAAATATCTGGGAGATTTGAAGAAGATGATCGGACGTCTCAATCACGTGGCAATCGCGGTTCCCGATCTTGAGGCGGCCACCGCCATCTATCGAGACACGCTGGGGGCCCACGTATCCCAGGCGACCCCCCAGCCGGACCACGGCGTCACCACAGTCTTCATCGAATTGCCCAACACCAAGATAGAGCTGCTGGAGCCGCTCGGTGAAAATTCTCCGATCGCGAAGTTTCTTGAGAAGAACCCGAATGGCGGCATGCATCATGTCTGCTACGAGGTGGACGATATCCTCTATGCGCGTGACCGCCTGGTGGAAAAAGGGGCGAGGGTGCTGGGGGATGGCGAACCGAAGATCGGCGCCCACGGCAAGCCGGTTCTCTTCCTTCACCCGAAGGATTTTGGCGGTACGTTGACGGAGCTCGAGCAGGCCTGAGGTCGGCACGCAATTCGGGGGAGGACGCGCGATGGGCTTCGTGAGCTGGCTCGCGATCTATTTCATTATCTGGTGGGTGGTGCTGTTTGCGGTGCTCCCCTTCGGCGTGCGGAGCCAGGAGGAGGCGGGCGACCGGATTGAACCAGGCTCCATGCCGGGGGCGCCGAGTCGTCCGCTGATGCTGCGCAAGGTGTTTGCCACGACGGTCGTCGCTGCGGTGGTGACGGCTGCCGTCTACTGGGTCATCACCTATTCCGGTCTGACGCTGGACGACATCCCGATGCCGGTTGGCTTCACGAGCGAAAGCTACAGCTGAGCGCCGGCCATCGCCGCGCGGCGGATTATCGCCGTAACCCTCCCCGCATTGTCGCAGTTGCGGCGCGCTCGGTGGAGGCGCGGTACCGGTGGCCCATCTGTCTGCCGGATTGGGGGCATGTCCTCCGGCCCTCGGCCGTCTTGCGACGCTGTATCTTTTTCATCCCACCCTTAATGATGGAAATTGCGCCCTGGCTTTGGGCTATGTCGCTGCCCCTTCTGGCGCGGCTGCATAAGGCTGCGCGAGAGTGAGCTGGTAAAAGCCCATTTCAAGCAAGAGATTCCCGAAAAAAGATGAAGTTGCCTGAGATGTGGGCAGCGCGCAGTCCGTCAGATCCGAGCCACACGCCGCCGCTCAATTTCTCAATCAATGTGAGTAAATATTCGAGGCAAAAAATAAGCAAGGCCGAAGCCTTGCTTATTTAAGTTCCGCGTCCAAAAACTCTCGTGCCTTGGATTTCCGAGTGTATCGGTTCCTTGGCGGCTGCAACCTCCGGATCTTTAGGATCCTTTTAGTGCGCCAGAGAGCTCTTCCTCCCAAGACTCAGACCGCGATGCCTCTTGTGGACCTTTCCCTCTAGGGGAGATCCTTATTGTGTGATCAACATAACGGAACGTCTCAGTGCTGTCACCTATTTGTGCGGGTGCTGCATAAAATTCATGCATCAGGCATCGTGATCATTTATCAGGCGGCAAAGGACCTTGGCGTGGCGGTCGGCGCGGGCTTTGAAAATCCGGGGCGTATTATCCCCGGCGGGGCTTGTGTTTTGGGCGGTCATGCGGTTTGACTGCCCGCCAGACTGCTGCGCGCAGAAATCCAGAACGAAGAGCCCAACGATGCGCCTTTCAAACTACTTCCTCCCCATCCTCAAGGAGGCTCCTCGCGAGGCGGAGATCGTCTCGCACCGCCTGATGCTGCGCGCCGGCATGATCCGCCAGCAGTCCGCCGGCATCTACGCCTGGCTGCCGCTTGGCTACAGGGTCTTGCGCAAGATCGAACAGATCGTGCGCGAGGAGCAGGATCGGGCCGGCGCGGTGGAGCTTCTGATGCCGACCATCCAGTCGGCGGATCTCTGGCGCGAGAGCGGCCGATACGATGCCTATGGCGCGGAGATGCTGCGCATCCAGGACCGTCACGAGCGCGAGATGCTCTACGGACCGACGAACGAGGAGATGATCACCGAGATCTTCCGCTCCTACGTCCGCTCCTACAAGGACCTGCCGCTGAACCTCTATCATATTCAGTGGAAGTTCCGTGACGAGCGCCGGCCTCGCTTCGGCGTCATGCGTGGGCGCGAGTTCCTGATGAAGGACGCCTATTCTTTCGATACGGACAAGGAAGCCGCGCGCCATGCCTACAACCGCATGTTCGTGGCCTACCTGCGCACCTATGCCCGCCTCGGCCTGAAGGCGATCCCGATGCGCGCCGATACGGGGCCGATCGGCGGCGACATGAGCCATGAGTTCATCATTCTCGCCTCGACAGGCGAAAGCCAGGTCTTCTGCCACAGGGATATGCTGGAGCTCGATGTTCCCGGCGAGGACACCGACTTCTCCAAGGATCTGACGCCGATCGTCGATGAATGGACGCGGGCCTACGCCGCGACCGACGAGATGCACGATGCGGCAGCCTTCGCCGAGATCCCGGAAGACAAGCAGGTCTCCGCGCGCGGCATCGAGGTCGGCCACATCTTCTATTTCGGTACGAAATACTCCGAGCCGATGGGCGCGAAGGTGGCCCTGCCCGACGGCGGCGATCTGCCCGTCCACATGGGCTCCTACGGCATCGGCGTCTCCCGCCTCGTCGGCGGCATCATCGAGGCCTGCCACGACGACGACGGCATCATCTGGCCGGATGCGGTCGCACCTTTCCAGGTCGGCCTGATCAACCTGAAGTCCGGCGACGCGGCGACCGACGCGGCGTGCGCTGATCTTTACGAGAAACTGAACCGGGCCGGCGTCGACGTTCTTTATGACGATACGGATGGGCGTGCCGGGGCGAAGTTCGCCACCATGGACCTGATCGGCCTGCCGTGGCAGCTCATCGTCGGCCCCAGAGGGCTGGCAACCGGCGAGGTCGAACTGAAGCGCCGCGCGACCGGCGAGCGTGAGACGCTGTCGATCGATGCCGCGCTTGCGCGACTGACCGGCGCACAAGGCTGAGACGTTTTCCGGTGGCCATTGCGGCCGCCGTCCTAAACCGGTCAACTTGATGCAGCACAAGGTGATTCCCTTGAGGTCGCCGCCTGTGGCGGTGCCCGGGGCGGCGATGGTAGACGGGAGCAGGGTATGAACGCGGCCACCGAGCCGAGCGCAACGAGGCCCTTTGCGGCCTTCGAGTGGATGCTGGCGGGGCGCTATCTGCGCGCCCGCCGGCGCGAGACCTTCATTTCCATCATAGCCGGCTTCTCCTTCATCGGAATCATGCTGGGCGTGGCGACACTGATCATCGTCATGGCGGTCATGAACGGCTTTCGCGGGGAGCTGATCTCCAAGATCCTGGGCATCAACGGCCATCTTCTCGTGCAGCCGATCGACAGTCCACTTGATGATTACGATGCGGTCGCCTCCAGGCTGGAGAGCGTGCCCGGCGTACGCTTCGCCATGCCGTTCGTCGAGGGGCAGGGGCTCGTCTCCGGCCCGGCTGGCGCCTTCGGCGCGCTCGTGCGCGGCGTGACGCAGCACGATCTCGATCGCCTGCCGCTCGTCTCGAGCAAGCTCGTCGCCGGCAGTCTCGACAATTTCGACAAGGCGGGGGGCATCGCCATCGGGTCCCGAATGGCCCGCTCCCTCGGCGTGGTGGTGGGCGATACGGTGACGCTCGTGACACCGCGCGGCAGCGTCACGCCCATGGGCGTCACCCCGCGCATCAAGGGTTACAAGGTGGTGGCGATTTTCGAGATCGGCATGTCGGAATATGACGGCACGATCGCTTTTCTGCCTTTCCCCGAAGCGCAACTCTATTTCAACATGGACGGACAGGCGACGGCGATCGATGTCTTCCTCAATGACCCCGATGCGATCTCCGGCATGCGGGACACGATCGAGGAAGCCGCCGGGCGGCCGTGCATTGTCACCGACTGGCGGCAGCGCAACACCACGTTCTTCTCCGCGTTGGAGGTGGAGCGGAACGTCATGTTCCTGATCCTCACGCTCATCGTGATCGTGGCGGCGCTGAACATCATTTCGGGCCTCACCATGCTGGTGAAGGACAAAAGCCACGACATCGCGATCTTGCGCACGATGGGGGCGACCCGCGGCGCGATCCTCCGGATCTTCATGATCACCGGCGCCAGCATCGGTACGTTCGGAACCCTGGCCGGGCTGCTGCTCGGGTGGATCGTCTGCCTGAACATCGAGAGCATCCGCCAGTTCATCTCCTGGCTGACGCGGACGGAACTCTTTTCGCCGGAACTCTATTTCCTGTCCAAGATGCCGGCGGACATGAACGCGGGCGAGACCACCTCCGTGGTGGTGATGGCGCTGGTGCTGTCGTTCCTCGCCACGCTCTATCCCGCATGGCGGGCGGCCCGTCTCGATCCGGTGGAGGCTCTGCGCTACGAATGACAGCATCCGCTTCCACTCAGAACTCCGCCGAGGCCTCAATGTCCAACGGGACTTCGGACGCGGCGCTGGCGCTCATCGATGTCGGTCGGCGCTATCGCGAAGGCGAAAGGACTCTGGAGATCCTCTCCGGGGCAAATCTCCGGCTGCGGGCCGGCGAGACGGTGGCGCTGGTCGCCCCGTCCGGGGCCGGAAAGTCGACGCTGCTTCATATCGCGGGGCTTCTCGACCGGCCCGACGAGGGCGAGGTCTACGTCGGCGGGCGCGCCTGCTCCAAGCTGTCGGAGGATGCCCGCACCCGCATTCGCCGGCTCGATATCGGCTTCGTCTACCAGTTCCATCACCTGCTGCCGGAGTTCACGGCGCTTGAGAACATCGCCATGCCGCAGATGATCCGGGGCCTTTCGAAGGCGGAGGCCGCCAGCCGGGCGCTTCAGCTTCTCAAGTACATGAAGCTGGAGGCGCGTGCCGACCATCGACCCTCGGAGCTTTCCGGCGGCGAACAGCAGCGCGTGGCCATCGCCCGCGCCGTCGCCAATGCCCCACGGGTGTTGCTGGCGGACGAGCCGACCGGCAATCTCGATCCGGAGACGGCGTCCTATGTCTTCGAGGCCTTGGCGAGCCTGGTACGGGCCAGCGGCCTGGCGGCGCTGTTTGCCACCCACAACATGGAACTGGCAAACCTGATGGATCGCCGGATCACCCTGTCGAAGGGCAAGATCGTCGAACTCTGACCTGTCGGCGCGCCCGGTACGGGCTGGCTGCACCCGCGGCCGCTCCTCGATAGTGGGGCGCGCCTTTCGCTGCCCTCGGGCAGGCCCGCGTCGTGGTTCCGCCTGGCGCTTGCTGCCACACCGTTACCTTATTTTGCAGTGCAACATCGCTTCTGAAGGGCGACTGTGCAATGTGGGATGGGATCTCGATGGCGGACAGACAAAGAGCGGAACTGGTCGGACTGGTTCTGCAGGGCGGAGGCGCCCTTGGCGCCTATCAGGCCGGGGCCTATGAGGGCTTGATGAAGGCGGGCTGGGCGCCGGACTGGGTTGCCGGCATCTCCATCGGCGCGATCAACGCGGCAATCATCGCGGGCAATCCGCCAGAGACCCGCATCGAGCAGCTTTCCCGGTTCTGGAACCGGCTGTCCGGCAATCTGATGGCGGTTCCGCCGGAAGGGACCGATTACCGCTCCTGGTTCAACGAAGCCAGCGCCGCGATGACGACCGCCTTCGGTTTGCCGGGGTTTTTCCGTCCGCGGCTTCTGTCGCCGGTTCTCAGTCCGAGGGGATCCTGCAACGCGATCTCCTTTTATGACACGGAGCCATTGCGGGAGACGCTGCTCGAACTCGTCGATTTCGATCTCCTGAATTCGGGCTCGGTGCGCCTCAGCGTCGGTGCCGTCAATGTAACCAGCGGCAATTTCGTCTATTTCGATACCGACCGCATGGTCGTGACTGTCGATCACATCATGGCGAGCGGCGCGCTGCCTCCCGGCTTTCCGCCGGTGGAGATCGAAGGTCAGGTCTACTGGGATGGCGGGCTCGTCTCCAACACGCCGTTGCAATACGTCCTGGATGGCACCGGTCCGGAAGAGGACATGCTGCTGTTCCAGATCGATCTCTTCGATGCGCGCGGGGCGGTGCCGCAAACGATCTGGGATGTGGAACATCGGGTCAAGGATATCCGTTACTCCTCCCGGACCCGCCTCAATACGGATCGGTTTCGGGAGTTGCAGCAGATGCGAAGAGCTGCAAGCCGTCTCTATGACAAGTTGCCGGAAGATCTGAAGCAGGATGCTGACGCCCTATATCTGAAGCAGGGTGGGAGCGATGTGGACGTGACGGTGGTGCACCTGATCCACCGTCTGGCGCCTTACACCAAACAATCCAAGGATTACGAATTCTCCCGGGCTTCGGTCGAGGAGCATTGGAGGGCGGGAGCCAACGATGTGTCGCGCACACTGCGACATCCCAAATGGCTTTCCCGAGGCAAGCCGAAAGACGGCATCGCGGTCTTCGATCTGGCGCGGGACGCATGAGGAAACTGATGCGCAGGGCATGCGTGCCCCTCGATACGTAGTCCCATCTCCCGGTAGCGCACCGTCGGGCCGGTCCGGTTTTCCGACGGCTCGCGCCATCGGTTTTCTAAACCGTCGCGGCCCGCGTTAATGGCCAGTTTACCTACATAGTCCTCCGGAATTGCGGGGACGAATAAAATCTTGCAGGACGAACAAAAATAGAACAAAGTGTGATCAAACAGTGGTTATCCTGTGGAGAGACAGATGCTTCAGATCGCTCGCGATATGGTCGCCTTTGGTGTTCTCGTCCTTTTCGGGCTTTCGTTCTCAATCTGGATCGACGTTTTGGCGCAGATCGGCTGAATTCCGGGCAGGCGGTAACGGGCTGCGGGCCTGCGGCTGTGCATAGCGGGAAGAGATCTGGATGTTGCCCTCGACACCGCCCGCCGCTCGCGGAACACTGGAAAAGGATTCGTAGTCGCTTCTGGGGCGCTTCCGACCTGTCGGGCCTTGCACACACCGGTTTGCGTTGAGGTTGGCTTGGCGCGGTTTGCCGCATGCGCGGGGGGCGGGGCCTGAGACGTTGAGTGCGTATCCATGTCCGGCGAATACGCCGGGCCTCGAGGTCCGGAGCGCACCGGGGCGGGATCATCTTGGCCCGTCCGCCGGGAATATGGTCCGGGCGTTGCTTTGGGGCGCCTTCCTGTGATCCGGGCCGACATGCCCGCGAAGGCTGCTCTGTCCGATCTACGGGAAATCGCCTCATGGCCGATGTCGGCTTCGTTCACCTGCGCGTTCATTCCGCCTTTTCTCTGCTTGAGGGCGCGCTGCCGATCCCGAAACTGATCAAGCTTGCCCAAGCCGATGCCCAGCCAGCGCTCGCCATAACCGACAGCGGCAATCTCTTCGGTGCCCTGGAATTTTCGGAAAAGGCGTCCGGTTCCGGCGTTCAGCCGATCATCGGTTGCCAGCTTGCCGTCGACTGGGGCGATGACGGCGATCATCGCAAGGCAGGCGACGCCTATCCCGAGATTGTACTGCTGTCGGCCGATGATGACGGCTTTGCGCGGCTTGTCGAGCTGGTCAGCCACTCCTTCATCGATACCGAAACCGGCATCCGTCCACATGTGCCGGCGGAGCTTCTGGCCTCGCATTCGAGCGGTCTGATCGCCCTTTCCGGTGGCGTCGGCGGACCGCTTGGTCGCGCGATCATGGCCGGGCAGGAAGATGTCGCGCGGGCACGCCTGAGGCGCATGAAGGAAATGTTCGGCGACCGGCTCTACGTCGAGCTTCAGCGCCACGGAATGGCGGAGGAGCGTCAGTGCGAAGGAGCGTTCGTCGAGTTCGCCTATGACGAGTCTCTTCCTCTCGTCGCAACCAACGAACCCTTCTTCCCCACCGCCGACGACTATGAAGCCCATGATGCGCTGATCTGCATTTCGGAAGGCCGCGTCATCATTGAGGACGATCGCCGGCACCTTTCGCCGGAGCATTATTTCAAGTCGCGCGCGGAAATGGTCGAGCTGTTCGCTGATCTGCCTGAGGCGACGGAAAACACGGTCGAAATCGCGCGACGCTGCCATGTGCGCGTGCCCAAGCGTCCGCCGCTGCTGCCGCGCTTCGCCGGTGCCGACGCCGATCCGGAAGAGGCGGAACAGGCGGAGGCGGACGAACTCGCCCGCCAGGCGCGGGAGGGGCTTGAAAGGCGGCTCGCCGCGCACGGGCTTGCGCCGGGGCATGAACATGAGGACTACGAGAAGCGCCTCGATTTCGAGCTCGGCATCATCACCTCGATGAAGTTCCCGGGCTACTTCCTTATCGTTGCGGACTTCATCAAATGGGCCAAGGCCCACGGCATCCCCGTCGGGCCGGGCCGCGGATCGGGCGCCGGTTCGCTTGTGGCGTGGTCACTCACCATCACCGACCTTGATCCCATCCGCTTCAATCTGCTGTTCGAACGCTTTCTCAACCCCGAACGCGTGTCGATGCCGGACTTCGATATCGACTTCTGCCAGGACCGCCGTGAAGAGGTGATCCGCTATGTGCAGGAGAAGTATGGGCGCGGGCAGGTGGCGCAGATCATCACCTTCGGTACGCTGCAGGCCCGCGTCGTGCTGCGCGATGTCGGCCGCGTGCTGCAGATGCCCTATGGCCAGGTCGACCGGCTGTGCAAGCTCGTGCCGCAGAACCCGGCCAATCCCGTCACGCTGAAACAGGCGATCGAGGAAGAGCCGCGCCTGCAGCAGGCGGCGCAGGACGAGGAAATCGTCAACAAGCTCCTCACCATCGGCCAGAAACTGGAGGGGCTGTACCGGCATGCCTCCACGCATGCCGCCGGTGTCGTGATCGGCGACAGGCCGCTGGAGCAGCTCGTCCCGCTCTACCGCGATCCGCGCTCCGACATGCCGGTCACCCAGTTCAACATGAAGTGGGTGGAAAAGACCGGCCTCATCAAGTTCGACTTTCTCGGACTGAAGACGCTCACGGTGCTGTCGACGGGCGTCAAGCTGATTGCGCGGCGCGGCATCGAGGTGGATCTGTCCACCATCCCGCTCGACGATCCTCCGACCTACAAGCTTCTGACGAACGGTGAGACCGTCGGTGTCTTCCAGCTGGAAAGTGCCGGCATGCGCCGTGCCATCGCGGGTATGAAGCCCGACCGGTTCGAGGACATCATCGCCCTCGTGGCGCTCTATCGTCCGGGCCCGATGGATAACATCCCCACCTACAACAAGCGAAAGCATGGTGAGGAAGAGCCGGACTTCATGCATCCCAAGCTGGAGCCGATCCTCAAGGAAACCCACGGCATCATCATCTACCAGGAGCAGGTGATGCAGCTGGCGCAGATCCTCGCCGGCTATTCGCTCGGCGACGCCGACCTGCTGCGCCGCGCCATGGGCAAGAAGATCGCGGCCGAAATGGAGGTCCAGCGCTCCCGCTTCGTCGAGGGGGCGGCCAAGAACGGGGTCGCCGCCTCGCAGGCCAAGACGATCTTCGATCTCGTCGCCAAGTTCGCGAATTACGGCTTCAACAAGTCGCACGCCGCCGCCTACGCGCTTGTCGCCTACCAGACCGCCTGGATGAAGGCGAACCATCCGGTCGAGTTCCTGGCCGCGCTGATGACGCTCGACATGGGCAATACCGACAAGCTCAACGATTTCCGTCGTGAGGCCCAGCGCATGGGCATCGATGTCGTCTCGCCCGATATCAATCGCTCCTGCCACTATTTCGACGTGCAGGACGGGGCGATCATCTATTCGCTGGCCGCCATCAAGGGCGTCGGCGGCCATGTGGTCGAGCATATCGAGAACGTCCGCGAGGCCGGCGGTCCGTTCCGCGACATCGGCGATTTCGCGCGCCGCATCAGCCCCAAGCAGATGAACAAGCGCACGCTGGAAAGCCTGATCGCCGCCGGCAGCTTCGATTGTCTCGACAAGGACAGGGCCAAGCTCATGGCCGGGATCGACCGCATCATGGGCGAGGCGCAGCGCGCGGAGGAGAACGCGAGTTCGGGACAGGGCGACATCTTCGGCATGGGCGCGCCCGAGCCCCTGCGTCTGTCGCGGGTGGAGCCGTGGCTTCCGGAAGAAAAGCTCGCGCGGGAACACGCCGCCGTCGGGTTCTATCTGTCCGCGCATCCGCTCGATCAGTATCGCGGCGTGATGGATCGCATGCGGGTGCAGATGTGGGCGGATTTCGAAGCCTCGGTGAAGCGCGGCGCCGCCGCCGGGCGGCTGGCCGGAACGGTCACATCGCGTCAGGAGCGCAAGACCAAGACGGGCAACAAGATGGGAATTGTCCGCGTCTCCGATCCCACCGGCCAGTACGAGGCCGTCCTGTTCTCGGAAGGACTGGCGCAGTTCCGCGATCTTCTGGAGGTGGGCCGGTCGGTCGTGCTGATCGTTGCCGCGGAGGTGAAGGAGGAGGGGATCGGCGTGCGCATCCAGTCGGTGGAGCCGCTTGAGGTGGTCGCCAACCGCATCCACAAGAGCCTCAAGATCTTCCTGCGCGACGACACGCCCGTGGAGAGCCTGAGACGATATCTTTCCCATCGCGGCGACAGCGATGTCTCGGTCGTCTGCCTGCTTGAGGACGGTGCGCGCGAGGTCGAGGTACAGCTTCCCGGCCGCTACCAGATTTCACCCCAGGTCGCCAGCGCACTGAAGTCGATCAAGGGCGTGGTGCAGGTGGAGATGGCCTGAGTTCGCGGCCTTTGCGTCGTCTTGATCCGGTTTCTTCCCTGCTTCGTGCCATTGATGCCTTGAAACGGTTCTCCGCGCGCACTATAAGGCGCCCATTCCACACGCGGAGCAGGGCGGCGCGACTGCGCCTCTGTCCATCCGGTGATCGGGTCTTCCCGTTACCGCTCCGTGGAGGCTAACCGGAAAAACGGAGATACCAAGGCATGGCTTTGCCTGATTTTACCATGCGCCAGCTGCTGGAAGCCGGCGTCCACTTCGGTCACCAGAAGCACCGTTGGAACCCGAAGATGGGTGATTACCTCTTCGGCGTGCGCAACAACGTCCACATCATCGACCTGTCGCAGACGGTTCCGCTTCTGCACCAGGCGCTGAAGGCCGTTTCCGACACGGTCGCCGCCGGCGGCCGCGTGCTGATCGTCGGCACCAAGCGTCAGGCTCAGGAGCCGGTGGCGGATGCCGCGCGCAAGTCCGCGCAGTATTTCGTCAACGCCCGCTGGCTCGGCGGCATGCTGACCAACTGGAAGACCATCTCCGGCGCCATTCAGCGTCTGCGCAAGCTCGAGGAGATGCTCTCCAGCGAGCAGGTCACCGCGAAGCTGACCAAGAAAGAGCGGCTCTTCATGGACCGCGAGCGCGACAAGCTGGAGCGCAACCTCGGCGGTATCAAGGATATGGGCGGCATCCCCGACCTTATCTTCGTGATCGATACCAACCGCGAAGCCATCGCCATTCAGGAAGCCCGTCGTCTGGGTATTCCGGTTGCCGCAATCCTCGACAGCAACTGCGATCCGGCCGGCATCACCTATCCGGTTCCGGGCAATGACGACGCAGGCCGCGCCATCCAGCTCTACTGCGATCTGATCTCGCGCGCCGCCATCGATGGCATCGCCCGCGCGCAGGGCGGCATGGGGCTTGACCTCGGTGCCGCTGAAGAGGTGCTCGACGAGCCGGCTCTGGAAGCCGAAGAGGCTGCCGAGGAGGTCGTTGCGACCGAGACCGCCGAGACGGCGAACACGACCGCCGGCGAGGCCTGAGCGTTCGTCGCCGCGTCATGCGCGGCACGGTAGAAGACAGAACGAGGGGCCGCCGGCGGGCAGACCGCTGTGCGGCCGTCGTTTCACGTATGATGCCCGGCGGGCTGCTGCTGGTCGGGGATCCTCAGCATCACGAGAGGCACCGATGACCATTACCGCTGCGATGGTGAAAGAGCTCCGCGAAAAGACCGGAGCCGGCATGATGGATTGCAAGAACGCGCTCAGCGAAAACGGCGGCGATATGGAAGCCGCGATCGACTGGCTGCGCACCAAGGGTCTCGCGAAGGCCGCGAAGAAGGCCGGTCGCGTTGCGGCCGAAGGTCTCGTGGGCGTTGCAGAGGCCGGCAACAAGGCCGCCGTCGTCGAGGTCAATTCCGAGACCGACTTCGTCGCCCGCAACGAGAATTTCCAGGGCTTTGTGTCCGACGTTTCCAAGGCCGCTCTCGGCGTCGATGGCGATGTGGAGAAGCTTGCGGCTGCAGACTATCCGGGCAAGTCCGGCACGATCGATGCTGCCCTCAAGGACCTGATCGCCACGATCGGCGAGAACATGACGCTGCGCCGCACGGCGACCGTTTCGGTTCCGGCCGGCGTCGTCGCCACCTACGTGCACAATGCCGCGGGTGACGGGATCGGCAAGATCGGCGTGCTCGTCGGTCTGGAGTCCACCGGCGACACCGCCAAGCTTTCCGCTCTGGGCCGCCAGATCGCGATGCACATCGCGGCGACCAACCCGCTGGCCCTGTCCGCGGAAGAGGTCGATCCGGAAGTGGCCGAGCGCGAGCGTCAGGTCTATTCGGAGCAGGCGCGCGAGTCCGGCAAGCCGGAGAACATCATCGAGAAGATGGTGGAAGGCCGCATGCGCAAGTTCTACGAAGAGTCGACGCTGCTGAAGCAGGCCTTCGTCATCGACCCCGACAAGACCGTGGAAGCCGCCGTTGCCGCGCTTGCCACGGAGCTTGGCACCGCCGTCAAGGTGACGGGCTTCGTTCGCTATGCCCTTGGCGAGGGTATCGAGAAAGAAGAGACGGATTTCGCAGCCGAGGTCGCAGCGGCGACTTCCGGCAACTAAAGCCTTTGGGGCGTCGGAGCGATCCGGCGCCCTTTTTATGTCTGCAATCGGTGCCGCTTCACTCCCCGCTAAAGGAAAACAAGAATGACCGACGATCTGCGCTGGCGGCGCGTTCTGCTCAAGCTCTCCGGCGAAGCGCTGATGGGAAGCCAGGGCTTCGGCATCGACCCGGATGTGGTCGCACGTATCGTCCACGACATCGCGGATGCGGTCCGGTTGGGGGTGCGGATCGGCCTCGTCGTCGGTGGCGGTAACATTTTTCGCGGCGTCCAGGTCGCGGCCAAGGGCGCGTCGCGGGCGACAGGCGATCACATGGGCATGCTCGCCACGGTCATGAACGGCCTTGCGCTTGCCGATGCGCTGCGCGGGCAGGGGATCCCGGCGCGGGTGTTCTCCGCCGTGCAGATGCCGAGTATCTGCGAAACCTTCACGCAGCGCGCGGCCGATGACCGCTTCGCGGCAGGCGAGGTTCTCGTCTTCGTCGGCGGGACCGGCAATCCGTTCTTCACGACCGACTCAGGCGCTGCGCTGCGCGCCGCGGAGATGGAATGCGATGCCCTTCTCAAGGCGACCAACGTGGACGGCATCTATTCCGCCGATCCCAAGAAAGACCCGAATGCGGTGCGCTATGACAAGCTCACGCACCAGGAAGTTCTGGCAAAGGGCCTGAACATCATGGATGCGGCGGCGATAGCCCTTGCCCGCGACAATGCTATTCCGGTAATCGTGTTCTCGATTCACACCCCCGGCGCGCTCGTGGAGGTTCTGCGAGGCAAGGGGCGGGCGACGATCGTCAGCGACTAGGCCGAACATCAGACGGCGAACGTCACGAAGGTGCGGCACGAAGCGTCGGCCGCTGAAGGCGGGCAGGGCCGACGACGGGCTTGACTGTCTGCCTTCAACGGCGACCGACCAGGGGGCGGACGGCGCAGGATGCGCTTCGGCACCGCAGATATGCACGAGAGGAAACGATGGCAGACGCTCAACTCGACATCAAGGATCTGAAGCGCCGCATGGAAGGCGCCATTTCGGTTCTGAAGACGGAACTTTCCGGCTTGCGCACAGGGCGTGCCTCTTCCAGCATGCTCGAGTCGATCACTGTCGAAGCCTATGGCCAGCAGATGCCGATCAACCAGGTCGGCACGATCTCGGTTCCCGAGCCGCGCATGGTCTCCATTCAGGTCTGGGACAAGGGCATGGTGGGTGCGGTGGAAAAAGCCATCCGCAATTCCAGCCTCGGCCTGAATCCGGTGATCGACGGCACGAACCTGCGGCTTCCGATTCCCGAACTGAACGAAGAGCGTCGTCAGGAATTGGCCAAGGTTGCGCACAAGTATGCCGAGCAGGCGCGCGTGGCTGTGCGGCACGTGCGCCGCGACGGCATGGAGCTTCTGAAGAAGCTGGAGAAGGACGGCGAGATCAGCCAGGACGAGCAGCGCGGCTTGTCCGATGATGTGCAGAAACTCACAGACGACATGATCGCCGAGATCGATGTTGTGGTGGAGCGCAAGGAAAAGGAAATCTCTCAAGTCTGACGCGGCGTTCCGTGGAGAAACGGCTGGACCATTATGACCTTTACCGCAGATGCGAGTGATCTGGCCGCCCGGCAACCGTCCGCAGATGGTTGTGTGCCTCGCCATGTCGCCATCATCATGGACGGCAACGGCCGGTGGGCCAAGGCGCGCGGCTTGCCCCGCACCGAGGGACACCGGCGCGGTGCCGAGGTCATCCGCCGGATCGTGCAGCGCAGCATCGAGACGGGTGTAGAGACCCTCACGCTCTTCAGCTTCTCGTCGGAAAACTGGTCCCGGCCGCCGAGCGAAGTCTCGTATCTTCTGGGGCTTCTGCGCCGTTTCGTGCGCACGGATCTCGCCAATCTGCACAAGAACGGCGTGCGTGTCCGTGTTATCGGCGCGCGGGAGGGGCTGGCGAGCGATATTCGTGCTCTGCTGGAGGAAGCCGAACGGCTCACCTGCGAAAATACCGCTCTCACATTGGTGGTGGCTTTCAACTATGGCAGCCGGCAGGAACTGGTCGACGCCGTGCGGCGCCTTGCCGACGACGTTGCCGCCGGGACGCTCGATCCGCAGGCGATCTGCAGCGAGGCGATAACGGAACGACTCTATACCGCCGACATCCCCGATCCCGATCTGATCATCCGAACCAGCGGCGAGCAGCGGCTTTCGAATTTCCTGCTCTGGCAGGCTGCCTATGCCGAATTCTATTTCGAACCTGCGCTCTGGCCAGATTATGACGAAGCCGCCTTCGATAAGGCGCTTGCGGCTTATGCCAAGCGCGAACGCCGCTTTGGCCGCGTGTCTTCGCAGGTCGCTCCATGAGCAGGGACGACACATCCGGCACGGAACCAGAAAAGCCCGCCGGACCATCAAATCTGGTCACGCGCGTCGTCTCCGCCCTTGTCCTTGCGCCCCTCTTTCTGTTCGTTGTCTGGTATGGGAGCTGGCTGTTTCTCGTCGTCATCGCGGTCGCGGGACTGCTCGTTCTCGATGAATGGAGCCGGATCACCCATAGCAGGGATTTCGTCGCGCTGTTCGCCGCCTTCGGTCTGGTTGCAGCGGTGGCCGGCGTGTGGTGGTCGAGCAATTTCTACGCGGCGATGTTCATCGTCGATACGATGATCATCGTCGGCTTGCTGTCGCTTCTGTCCGGCCGGCCGCCATGGATCGCGCTCGGCGTCCTTTATGCCGGATTGCCGGTGATCGCGCTCAGTGCGTTGCGGCTTGGCGACAACGGCCTGTGGGCCGTCGCCGTCGTCGTGGCTCTGACGTGGGCAACCGACATCGCCGCCTATTTTGTCGGTCGCACCCTCGGTGGGCCGAAACTCTGGCCGGCGGTTTCTCCGAAGAAGACCTGGTCCGGCGCGATCGGCGGGCTTGCTGGCGGCGCGCTGGCTGCGTGGGCGGTCTCGATGATCAGCGGGATAGGGGCGCCGCTGGTCGTCGCGCTGGTCGCATTGCCGCTCTCCGTTGCGTCGCAGCTCGGCGATCTGGCGGAATCGGCGCTCAAGCGCCATTTCGGCGTGAAGGATTCAGGAACGCTCATCCCCGGCCACGGTGGTATCATGGACCGGGTCGACGGTCTGTTGGCCGCGACTGTCGCGGCTTACGCCATCGGATTGGCCGCGAGCGGCGGCGGGGATCCGTCGCTTGGTCTTGCGATGCAGTAGCAAGGCCGTTTCCTTCGTCGTGAGCCTGCGCGTTGCCTGCGGCGAAGCTGATACGGGAACAGGAAATTGTCCGAAGTCGTGAATGTGTCACTTGAGCGGCGCGAGAATCCGCTGCGCGTCGTCGTGCTCGGATCCACCGGGTCGATCGGCTGTAATACGGTCGATCTGATCTGCCGGCACCGCGACAGCTTCGAGGTTGTGGCCCTGGTGGCCAACCGGAATGTCGAACGCCTCACGCACCAGGCAAGGGAGCTTGGAGCGCAACGGGCGGTCGTGGCGGATCCGTCTCGCCTGGAGGATCTGCGCGACGCGCTGGCCGGAACCGGGATCGAGGCCGCCGCAGGAGAGGCGGCGGTCGTGGAGGCCGCCGGAATGCCGGCCGACATGGTCGTTGCCGCGATCGTTGGGGCGGCCGGGCTCGCTCCCACTCTGGCCGCCGTGCAGCAGGGGCGGGCCGTGGCGCTCGCCAACAAGGAATCGCTCGTTTGTGCGGGCGGTCTCGTGATGCGCGAAGCTGCGCGCTGCGGTGCGACCATCCTGCCGGTCGATTCCGAACACAACGCTTTGTTCCAGGTCTTCGAGACGGCCAATGCCGGGCAGGTGGAGAAGGTGATCCTGACCGCCTCGGGTGGCCCTTTCCGCACATGGACCAGGTCTGAAATTGCGGCGGCCACGCCCGAGGCTGCGCTTCGTCATCCCAACTGGACGATGGGCGCGCGCATCACGATCGATTCCGCCTCGCTGATGAACAAGGGCTTCGAGATCATCGAGGCGTTCCATCTGTTCCCGCTTGAAGCGGATCAACTGGACGTGCTGGTCCATCCGCAATCCACGGTGCATGGCCTCGTGCAATATTGCGACGGTTCGCTGCTGGCGCAGCTGGGCGCGCCCGACATGCGCACGCCCATTGCCCACTGCATGGCCTGGCCGCGGCGCATCGAGGTGCCGACGCGCAGGCTCGACCTCGCGGATCTTGGAACGTTGACCTTCGAACGTCCGGATACGGACCGCTTTCCCGCGCTCTTGCTGGCGCGGGAGGCCCTGATGAGGGGGCAGGGGGCGACGGCCTTGCTCAATGCTGCCGACGAGATCGCGGTCGCGGCGTTTCTTGAAAAACAGATCGGCTTTGGCGATATCGTCCCCGTCGTTCGCAACGTCATCGAGACGGCGGAACGGGCGGGCGATCTCCGCGAGCCGGACAGTCTCGATGCGGCGCTTTCGCTCGACCGGATCGGCCGGGAGCGAGCGCGCGAGGCGGTCGCCGGGATTGGCGAGAAGACTTTTTCCGCGTCGGCCGGCTGGCCCTGATCCCGCCTCATTCGCGCCGCGGTGGGAGCGGAGAGTGGACGTTCGAAGTTGTCTTCGGCCGGATTCGAATTCGGTAACCCTCCTGTGTTACGGTGCGGGACTTGAAGCAAAGCGGTTAGGTGAATGGCTATACTGACTGATATCGGCACTCTGGCGTGGGGATACTTGGTCCCTTTTCTTTTTGTGCTGACCATCGTCGTGTTCTTCCACGAGCTTGGGCATTTCCTGGTCGCGCGCTGGTGCGGCGTGAAGGTGGCCGCGTTCTCCGTCGGATTCGGGAGGGAACTCGTCGGATTCGATGATCGTCACGGCACCCGCTGGAAAATCTCGATGATTCCGCTGGGTGGCTACGTGAAGTTCGCCGGCGACGACAACGCAGCCTCGGTGCCCGATCGCGAAGCCGTCAGTCGCATGAGCGAGGAAGAGCGCGAGGGTAACTTCCATGCCAAGTCTGTCTGGCAGCGGGCTGCGGTCGTCGCGGCCGGACCGATTGCCAACTTCATTCTCGCCATCGTCATCTTCGCCGCGCTCTTCACGATCTACGGTCGCACCTACACGGTGCCGCGGGTCGATTCCGTTCAGGCCGAAAGCGCCGCATCCGAAGCCGGCTTCGAGCCCGGCGATGTGATCCGGTCGATAGACGGCGAGGCGATCCGCAGTTTTGCCGACATACAGCGGATCGTGACCGTCAGCGCCGGTGTTCCTCTCGAGATCACGGTGGAGCGCAACGGTACACCGGTCGATCTCGTCGCCACGCCGAAGCTGCGCGAGTTCACCGACCAGTTCGGCAATGCGCAAAAGGTGGGCATGCTTGGGCTGCGGCAGAACACGCGGCCTGACGATCGTTATACGGTGAGCTACAATCCGGTCGAGGCGGTCGGGGAGGGCGCGAAGGAGACCTGGTACGTCGTCGCACGCACGGGCGCCTACATCGGAGGCATCTTCGCTGGGCGCGAATCCGCCGATCAGCTCGGGGGGCCGATTCGGGTCGCGCAGTTCTCCGGACAGGTGGCGACGCTCGGTCTGGCCGCCTTGCTGAACCTCGCCGCGGTCCTCTCGGTCAGTATCGGCCTCATCAACCTGATGCCGATCCCGATGCTCGATGGCGGGCATCTGCTATTTTATGCCTATGAGGCCGCTTTCGGGCGGCCTCTGCCTGAAAAGGTTCAGGATTTCGGTTTCAGGGTTGGACTTGCGCTGGTTTTCATGTTGATGATCTTCGCAACGTTCAATGATGTGAAGCATCTCTTGGGTGGCTGACCGCGAGAGGGGGGAGAGATCGCGGCGTGGCGCGGAGGCAACGCTTGTCGCGAATTTCGGGCAGTCCGCGCTAAGTGGTTGCGTCCCTTTTCAAAGCCTGTAAAACGACTAGCGTCGATCGGCGTGCCGCATCACATGCGTGCGCGGTCGCTCCGGGGAATTCGAAGAAAAAAGGCATAGCGTCTCTATGCGCATTCTCAACAAGCTGTTCCGGGTATCGGTTCTCACACTGGCTCTTTTGGGCGCCATTGCGCTGCTGCCGGGGGGTATTGGTAATCTGGTTGGATCCGCGGAGGCCGCGGTTGCGCGTGCCATCGTCGTGCGTGGCAACACGCGCGTCGAGGACGAAACGGTGCGCTCCTACGTGACCATCAAGCCGGGGCGCCCCTATGGCGCCGCGGATATCGACGAATCGATCAAGGCGCTGTTTGCGACGGGGCTGTTCGCCAACGTCGATGTGACGACGCAGGGGCCGAACCTCGTCGTGACGGTTACCGAGAACCCGATCATCAATCGGATTTCGTTCGAAGGTAACAAGAAGCTCAGCGACGAGGCGCTCACCGGCGTCATTCAGTCCAAGTCGCGCTCCGTTCTGACCAGGGCCCGGATCCAGTCGGATGTGCAGCGCATCCTCGAGGCCTACCGTCGCTCCGGTCGCTTCCGGGCGACCGTCGATCCGAAGATCATCGATCGCAGCAACAATCGCGCTGATCTGGTGTTCGAGATCAACGAGGGGACGAAGACCGGCGTCGAGCGCATCACCTTCATCGGCAACAAGAACTTCTCCGACGGCCGTCTGCGGGATGTCATCCGTACGCGCCAGAGTGGGTTCCTGAGTTGGCTGCGCACGACCGACATCTATGATCCGGACCGTTTGAATGCGGACCAGGAGCTGCTGCGCCGGTTCTACTACAAGCACGGCTATGCGGACTTCCGGATCGTTTCGGCGGTCGCCGATCTCGATCGCGAGCAGAACGTCTTCTATGTGACCTTCACGGTTGACGAGGGTGACAAGTACACGTTTGGCGATGTCGACGTCGTTTCCTCCCTGCAGGGCGTGAATACGGAATCGCTGCAGTCCTACGTGCGGACGCATCCCGGCGAGACGTACAATTCCGAAGAGGTGGAGAAGACGCTGGAGGACCTCACCATTGAGGCCGCCAATCGTGGCTATGCGTTTGCGCAGGTTCGTCCGCGTGCCGATCGCGACTACGAGAACCACACGATCTCTCTCACCTATTACATCGAGGAAGGTCCGCGGGTTTACGTGGAGCGGATCAACATCCGTGGCAACGACCGCACCCGCGAGTACGTCATTCGCCGCGAGTTCGATATCGCCGAGGGCGATGCCTACAACCGCGTTCTGCTCGACAAGGCGGAGCGGCGGCTGAAGAAGCTCCAGTTTTTCAAGGACGTGAAGATCACTTCGGAGCGCGGCAGCGCGCCGGATCGGGTGATCGTCAATGTCGATGTCGAGGAGCAGTCGACGGGTGAAGTCTCCTTCGGTATCGGTTATTCGACGTCGGATGGCGTGATCGGCGACATCTCACTCACCGAGAAGAACTTCCTCGGTCGCGGTCAGTATGTCCGGGTGGCGGTCGGCGGTGGTACCGACAAGCACACCTACGACTTCAACTTCACCGAGCCGTATTTCCTTGGTCGGCGCATCTCGCTGTCGCTGGAAGCCTACCAGCACGTCTATGAGGAAAACTCGGTTCGCGACTACACCCAGAAGGAGACGGGCGGCGGCTTCGGCTTCGGTCTTCCCCTTCGCGATGACGAGCTGCGGCTGAACCTGTTCTACAAGATCTACCAGACCAAGATCTCCGATCTGTCCGACGACGCCTCCAAGGTTCTGGAGGATGCGGAGGGGTCCCGGATTACCTCGCTGGTCGGGTACTCGCTCGTCTACAACACGCTCGACGACAACGCCAATCCGCGCGACGGCATCTATGCGAAGTTCCAGCAGGAATTCGCCGGCGTGGGCGGAGATGCGCGCTACCTGAAGACGACCGTCGAGGGCCGCTACTACCGCGAACTCGTTCCCGATTGGGGGCTGGTCGGCATGCTGAAGGGGACGGCCGGTCAGATACAGGGCATCGGCAAGCGGTTGAAGTTCACCGACCAGTTCTTCATTGGCGGTGAGACGATCCGCGGTTTCGAGACCAACGGCATCGGTCCGCGTGATGTTGGCAGCGATGACGAGGCTCTGGGTGGTACCTACTACTTTGCCGCGACCGCCGAAGCGACCTTCCCCTTCCCGGGTGTGCCGGAGGAGTTTGGTCTGGCCGGTGCGGTCTTTGCCGACGCGGGTTCGCTGTGGAACATCGAAGACGATCTGAAGTCGGAGGCTACAACTCTCGTTTCCAATGACTTCGATCTTCGTGCTTCCGTCGGCTTCGGCATCCTCTGGAAGTCGCCGTTCGGTCCGCTGCGTGCAGATTTCGCGGTCCCCGTGATGAAGAACGATGCGGACGAGACGCAGATCTTCCGCATCGGTGGCGGCACCCGCTTCTGATCCGCCGCGACGTAACGCTTGGATCGGCCGCCGCTCTTCCCAGAGTGGCGGCCGTTCAACTTTTTGGACAGCTCTCATGAACGATCCGGTCTTTTTTCCGGTCCCGGCTTCGGTGCCGGTCAGCCAGATTGCCGCGTGGGCCGAGGCGGAAATCGTGCGCGGAGATGCCTCCACGCTGATTACCGGCGTCGCCCCGCTCGACGCCGCGGACCACGGTACCCTCGTCTTTCTCGACAATCCCCGCTACGTCACGCAGCTTGAGGGAACGCGGGCGGCAGCCTGCCTTGTCGCCAAGAAGTTCCTTGCCCGTGTGCCTGAAGGTGTCATCCCTCTCCTGACGCGCGATCCCTACCGGGCGCTGGCAAAGGTCATGGCCCACCTTTACGCTGCAGCCATGCGCCCTGAGGGCGCGTGCGGAGCCGGCGCCGGGATAGATGCCCGCGCGCATGTGGACCCGTCCGCTTCCATCGAGGCGGATGTTCGCATCGAGGCGGGAGCGGTGGTCGGGCCGCAGGTGGAGATCGGTGCCGGCACCGTTGTCGGCGCGAACGCGGTCATCGCCGCCGGTTGCCGGATCGGCCGCGGCTGCTCGATCGGTCCCAATGTCACCGTCCAGCACGCGCTGATCGGAAACCGCGTGATCCTGCATCCGGGCGTCTGCATAGGTCAGGACGGCTTCGGATTTGCGATGGGGCTTGAGGGTCACCTCAAGGTGCCGCAGATCGGTCGCGTGGTGGTGCAGGACGATGTCGAGATCGGTGCCAACACGACGGTCGACCGCGGCGCCAACCGCGATACGATCATCGGCGAGGGCACGAAGATCGACAATCAGGTTCAGATCGGCCACAACGTCGTTGTCGGCCGCCACTGCGTCCTGGTTTCTCAGGTGGGTATTTCCGGCAGCGCGACTTTGGGCGACTATGTCGCGATCGGCGGCCAGACGGGCGTCAACGGGCATGTTTCCATCGGAATGGGTGCGCAAATAGCCGCCGTCAGCGTTGTCCGGGATGACATTCCGGCCGGAGGACGCTATGGCGGCGTGCCTGCCAAGCCGGTGCGCCAGTGGTTCCGCGAGATGACGGCATTACAGCGCCTTGCGGAAAAGAGCGCGGCAGACAAAAGCTGACAGGGATCTGGCGGGGGCAATAATGGGACTGCCCGACGCCTGAGCGGGTTAACGACAGGACCGACGAGCAAGACCATGAGCGAAGAACAGCAGACGGAGTTGGGCAGCGCCGATATCCTGCGCATCATGAGGATGCTGCCGCATCGCTATCCGTTTCTGATGGTCGACAAGATCATCGAGATGAACGGCGACGAGTCGTGCATTGGTATCAAGAATGTGACGATCAACGAGCCGCACTTCATGGGCCACTTCCCGGGTCATCCGGTCATGCCCGGCGTGTTGCTGATCGAGGCCATGGCACAGACGGCCGGCGCGCTCTGCGTCCATGCCAAGGGCACGGAAGGCTCACCTCAGCTCGTCTACTTCATGACGATCGACAACGCGAAGTTCCGCAAGCCCGTGGTCCCTGGCGATCGGGTCGAGTTCCATGTGAAGAAGATCAAAAGCCGCGGCAACATCTGGAAGTTCGCATGCGTTGCAAAGGTAGATGGCGGGAAAGTCGCGGAAGCCGAAGTCGCTGCAATGCTGGTTGATGAGTGAGCCTGAAATGACAAAGATCCATCCCTCTGCGATTGTCGAAGACGGCGCGGAGGTCGGGGAGGGCGCAATCGTCGGCCCCTTCTGCCATGTGGGCCCGAAGGTGGTTCTGGGAGAGGGCGTTGAGCTGAAGTCGCACGTGGTCGTGGCTGGGGAAACGCGTGTCGGTGCGCGAACGGTGATTTTCCCCTTTGCCTCGATCGGACATCAGGCCCAGGATCTGAAGTATCGCGGCGAGCGGGCGACCCTGGAAATCGGCAGCGACTGCATTCTTCGCGAAGGCGTCACGATGAACGCCGGCACCGAGGGGGGCGGCGGGCGTACCGTGGTGGGGGATCGCTGTGCATTCCTGGCCAATTCCCATGTCGGTCACGACTGCATCCTCGGGTCCAACATCGTGCTCTCCAACAACGTGATGATCGCCGGACATGTCTCCGTCGGCGATAATGTCATCATGGGTGGCGGTGCGGCGGTGATCCAGTTCACGCGCGTCGGCGCGCACGCATTCGTCGGCGGGCTGGCGGGTCTGGAGAACGATCTCATTCCCTTCGGCATGGTGATGGGCAATCGTGCGCGTCTGTCGGGCCTCAATCTGGTTGGTCTGAAGCGCCGCAATTTCCCGCGCGAGCAGATCCATGCGCTTAGGGCTGCCTACAAGGAGCTTTTCGAAAGCGACGATGGAACGCTCCACGATCGGGCGCGGACCGTGAAGGCGGCAAATCCGGATGTGCCGCTCGTCCAGCAGGTCGCGGACTTCATCCTGGAAGCGGGCGACCGGCGGATGTGCACGCCGCGCGCTGCGAACGACTAGAGCATACTCCGATCAGATTGAAGCAATCTGATCGATAAGAATGTGTGCAAGGTATTGATCTGGAGCGATTTTCGTCGTTCAGCCTATCGGGGCTGCCGAACAAGCGCTTCAGGCGCGCGATGCGCGGCAGGGGCGGGCTCGGCTATGGCGGAAGAAACCGGAACGGGGACGGGGGCTAAACTGGCCGTCGTTTGCGGCAATGGTTCGCTGCCCTCTGAGGTCCTGGCCGCAGCCCATGAGGCGGGCAGGGATCCGCTGGCGATCGGCATCAAGGGAGAGGCGGCGGCCTCCATTGAAGCCTTCTCTCCCGCGCTCTGGTTCGACTGGGGCGAGATCGGCAAGCTTGTTACCGCGCTGAAGCGCAATGATGTTCGCGATCTTGTGCTTATCGGGGGCGTGTCCCAACGTCCCGACTTTCGCTCCATATTGGGCGATTTCGGTACGATGCGGCGGCTGCCGCGCATCCTCAAGGCATTGCGAAAGGGCGACGACGGCCTGCTGAAGGCGGTCATCATGCTGTTCGAGGAGGAAGGCTTCCACGTGATCGGCGCCCACGAGATTGCCCCCACGCTTCTGGCCTCCGCCGGTCCTGTCGGCCGTCATGTCCCCGATCAGGACGCCATGCGCGATCTTGAGCTTGCCCTTACGGCCGCGCGAACCCTGGGCGGGCTCGACATCGGTCAGGCGGCTGTCGCCGTCAATGGCCGCGTCATCGCCACGGAAGCGGCCGAGGGAACCGATGGCATGCTCCGGCGCTGCATCGACCTCAAGCGGGAAGGCCGGGTTCGCTGGAAAGGCCGCGCCGGCGTCCTGGCCAAGTGCGTGAAGCCGGGGCAGGAGCTGCGGGTCGACCTTCCCTCCATCGGTCCGGAAACGGTCGATCACGCGGTCAGGATCGGCCTCGCGGGAATTGCAATCGACGCCGGACACGTGCTGATCGCGAACCGCGCGGAGACCATTGCGCGCGCCGACCGCGAGGGGCTGTTCCTGTTCGGGCTCGACGAGCCGGATGCGAAGCGCGATGGAACCGGAGACGCTTGAAATGCGCGAAGAAGACGGCGAAGCGTCATTTCGGGTCTTTATCGTCGTGGGCGAAGAGTCGGGGGATCGGCTCGGAGCGCGGCTGATGCGTGCCCTCAAGGCGCGCTGTCCCCATGTGGAGTTTTCGGGCACCGCCGGCTCGGGCATGAGCGAGGAGGGGCTGGAGAGCCTGTTTCCACTGTCCGACGTCGCTGTGATGGGGCTGACGGCGGTGCTCGGCCGTTTGCCCACGATCGTGCGGCGTGTCCATCAGGTCGTCGATGCCGCGCTTGCGGCCCGGCCGGATATTCTGGTGATCATAGACAGCCCGGATTTCACCCATGCGGTCGCCAAGCGCATTCGCAAGCGGGCACCGCACATTCCGATCGTCGACTACGTGTCTCCGTCCGTTTGGGCATGGCGGCCGGGCCGGGCGCGCAAGATGGCCCGATATGTGGACCATCTTCTCGGGATCCTTCCCTTCGAGCCCGCCGTGCACGAACGCCTCGGCGGCCCCCCTTGCAGCTATGTTGGGCATCCGCTGATCGAGCGGCTCGGCGAATTGCGCCCGGCGGCCGGCGAACGTCCGGCGCCGGGAGCGGGCCATCCGGTTCTGCTGGTGTTGCCCGGCAGCCGGTCGAGCGAGGTCGGACGGCTCCTTCAGCCCTTCGGCGAAACGGTCGCACGGCTGAAGCGCGACTTTCCCGATCTCGAAGTGCTGTTACCGACCGTGCCGCACATGGTCGAGCGTGTGAAGCAGGAGGTCGCGGGCTGGGCGGTCGCCGGTACCGTAATCACCGGCGAAAAAGAGAAATTTGCCGCCTTCAGAAGGGCCCACGCGGCGCTCGCCGCATCAGGTACCGTGACGCTGGAACTGGCGATAGCCGGCGTGCCGATCGCGGTTTGCTACAAGCTCGACTGGTTCTATAGGCGCCTGAAGCAGATCAACCGGATCATTCCGATCGTCACGGCAAGTTCGATGGTCTTGCCGAACATCATTCTCGGTCGAAACGTGGTTCCCGAATTTCTGGACGACGAAGTGGCCCCCGAACGGCTCGTCCCCGTGCTTGCCGATCTGTTGCGCGACAGCGTGGCGCGGACAGAGCAGGTTATGGCCTTCGAGGAGATCGAGGAGCGGATGGTCCTGGATAACGGCGAGACGCCAAGCGATCGCGCCGCCCGCATCGTCTGCGAAGTCGCCGGCCGCTAGAGCGTTTCACCTTTTCTTGGAAGCGGCTGTATGTGCCTCCGTCTTGTCGGGCAGGGCACTCGCCGGCGGCGGCATCCATCAAACCGCGAAAAGCGCTCCAGGAGGGCGGCTGAGCTTCCGTGCAGGTCCCAGAATCGAAAAGGGCGCCGTATGGGCGCCCTTTTGCAGATTGTCTCGGACCTTGCCTTAGAGCATATCCCGAACAGATTGAACCAATCTGATCGATAAGGATATGCTCAAAGTATTGATCTGGAGCGATTTCTTATCGTTCAGACGATTTCGTCTGAACGGAAAACGCTCTAGCGGCGCTGGCCGATCGGGGTGTAGTCGCGCTGCGCGGCGCCCGTGTAGAGCTGGCGCGGACGGCCGATTTTCTGGGACGGATCTTCCACCATCTCCTTCCACTGCGCGATCCAGCCGACCGTACGGGCCAGCGAGAACAGCACAGTGAACATCGTGGTCGGGAAGCCCAGAGCGCGCAGAGTGATGCCGGAGTAGAAGTCGATGTTCGGATAGAGCTTCTTCTCCACGAAGTACTCGTCCGACAGCGCGATCTTTTCCAGCTCCACCGCCACGTCGAGGAGCGGGTCGTCCTTGATGCCGAGCTCGGCCAGCACCTCGTGGCAGGTCTTCTGCATGATGCGGGCGCGCGGATCGTAGTTCTTGTACACCCGATGCCCGAAGCCCATCAGACGGAACGGATCGTTCTTGTCCTTGGCACGCGCGACGTATTCCGGGATCTTGTCGACCGTGCCGATCTCCGCAAGCATGGTCAGCGCCGCTTCGTTGGCGCCGCCGTGAGCCGGTCCCCACAGGCAGGCGATGCCGGCCGCAATGCAGGCAAACGGGTTCGCACCCGAGGAGCCGGCCAGCCGCACGGTGGAGGTGGAGGCATTCTGCTCGTGATCGGCATGGAGGATGAAGATGCGGTCCATGGCGCGTGCCAGGACCGGGTTCACCTTGTATTCCTCGCAAGGCACTGAGAAGCACATGTGCAGGAAGTTTGCCGCGTAATCGAGATCGTTGCGCGGGAAAACGAACGGCTGACCAATGTGGTACTTGTAGGCCATCGCCGCAATCGTCGGCATTTTGGCGATCATGCGCAGGGAGGCGACCATGCGCTGGTGCGGATCGGAGATGTCGGTGGAGTCGTGGTAGAAGGCGGACAGCGCGCCGACCATGCCGCACATGACGGCCATCGGATGCGCGTCGCGGCGGAAGCCCGAGAAGAAGCGGGTCATCTGCTCGTGGATCATCGTGTGATACGTCACACGGTGGACGAAGTCGTCCTTCTGCGCCTGCGTCGGGAGTTCACCGTAGAGCAGCAGGTAGCAGGTTTCCAGGAAGTCGCCGTTCTCCGCGACCTGTTCGATCGGATACCCCCGGTAGAGTAGCGTGCCTTCATTCCCGTCGATATAGGTGATCTTCGACTCGCAGGAGGCCGTGGAGGTGAAGCCCGGATCGTACGTGAACATTCCGGTTTGCGCGTACAGCGAGGAAATGTTGACGACATCCGGTCCGATCGACCCTGAACGGACATCAAAGTCCCAGCTGTCGTTGCCGTAGTTCAAAGTCGCTTTTCTATTGCTCATGAAGAACCCCCTTCTGGAAGAGACCAAGGTCCGCGTTCGTTCGGGAACGTCATGCTCCTGGACCGGGCGGACAAGCCGAGAAACGGCGGGAGGAAAATTGTCGCGGTCTGCGTACCCCATTTGGTGCGGTGCCGCAAGCAGCACGGAAAGTCGGTGGTGGTGCCCCTGAGGCAGGCTGCCTCAGGGACGGAAGTTATTTATTGGGTCGAAAGGCAGTATTCCGGCGCCTCAGACGCAAGGTTTCAGATCTGATCCTTTATGCGGGCCAAGGCTTCGTCGCGCCCCAGGACGACCAGCACGTCGAAGATTCCGGGCGAGGTGGTACGGCCAGTCAGCGCTGCGCGGAGAGGCTGTGCGACCTTACCGAGCTTGACACCGGCCTCTTCGGCATAGGCGCGCACGGCTGAGTCGGTTTGCTCCACGCTCCACTCCGAAACGGCCTCAAGTTTCGCAAGAACGCCCTTCAGCACGTTGCGGCCGTCCTCGTCGAGGAGCTTGGCCGCCTTTTCGTCCGGAGCGATGGGACGCTGCGCCCACAAGTAACCGGCACTGTCGGCAAGCTCCACAAGCGTCTTGGCGCGATCCTTGAGACCCGGCATTGCAGCCAGCAGCTTGCCATCAAGCTCCGGATCGCCCTGCAAACGCTCCAGGATGGCAGCGCCATTCTCCGCATAAGGCAGGAAGGTCTTAAGCGCCGCATGCAGCTCGCCGTCTTCCGTGGCGCGCATGTACTGGCCGTTGAGCGCCTCCAGCTTGACGAAGTCGAAGCGCGCGGCGGACTTGCCGATGCCGGTGACGTCAAACCACTCCAGCATCTGCGCATCGCTCATGATCTCGTCGTCGCCATGCGCCCAGCCGAGACGAACGAGATAGTTGCGCATCGCCTGCGGCAGATACCCCATGGCGCGGTAGGCATCGACGCCGAGAGCGCCGTGACGCTTGGAGAGCTTGGCGCCGTCCGGCCCGTGGATGAGCGGGATATGCGCCATCACCGGAACCTGCCAGCCCATGGCGTCGTAGATCAGCGCCTGCCGTGCGGCGTTGGTCAGGTGGTCGTCGCCACGAATAATGTGGGTGACGCCCATGTCGTGATCGTCCACCACCACTGCCAGCATGTAGGTCGGGTTGCCGTCCGACCGCAGCAGGATGAAATCGTCCAGATCCTTGTTCGGGAAGCGGACCTGTCCCTGGACCTCGTCTTCGACGACGGTATCGCCCTCGCGTGGCGCCTTGATACGGATTACCGGATCGACGCCGGCCGGCGCCTCGGACGCGTCGCGGTCGCGCCAGCGCCCGTCATAACGCGGCGGACGGCCTTCGGCGCGCGCCTTCTCGCGCATCTCGGCGAGCTCTTCCTGCGTGGCATAGCAATAGTAGGCCTTGCCGGCGGCAACCAGTTCGCGGGCAATCTCGCGATGGCGCTCGGCCCGCTCGTATTGGGAGATCCAGTCGCCATCCCAGTCGAGTCCAAGCCACTGCAAGCCGTCGAGAATTGCGGCGATAGCAGGCTCGGTGGAACGCTCGCGGTCGGTATCTTCGATGCGCAGCAGCATCCGGCCACCGCGCCCGCGCGCATAGAGCCAGTTGAACAACGCGGTACGGGCGCCGCCGATGTGCAGGAACCCGGTGGGAGAGGGAGCAAAGCGGGTGACGATCTCGGACATGAGGATGTGTCGGTATCTTTCTGGCGATCTGCAGGGGCTCGAAAGGCGACCCGAAAAACGTCTGCAGACGATTGAACTTGAACGCGTATCGACGCGAGGTCGCGGCGTCCGGCCCGAGCGCTTTTCCGGGAGGAAGAAGGCGGGTCGGCATCGCGGTGGGCGTTGGTGTAGCATAGGGGCGCGGCGGGCAGAAGAGCCGCGAATGGATGCGATGGGATCGTGTCCTGTTACATGGTGCGCTGCGGCAGGGAGGTAAAGCCACGTACCCGCATAATTCTATGCAATGACTTTGACATTGTCCCGATTTCCGCCGTTCCGGCGGCCCGCTTTCGGCGGGGAGTATCGATGAGAGGACGTGGACCGTGAGGGAGGGGCGTCTCGATCCCGCCCGGGGCCACGCGGCCACGCAACCCGGTCAGCTATGGGAAATGACCGCACGCGGCTGATGGATGGTCTGAAGCGCGTCATCGGGAAGCGGCAGCCGCCCTCCCGGCCTCCTGCCTATGATTTCGGCGGAATACGGCGGGCCGCTCGTTTCCGCCGCCTCGTCGCGCGGCTGGAGCGCGCGCGTCTTTCCTTCATTGCGGCCACCTTTCGCGATCTTGAGAACGGGCGCGGATTTCCGTGGCTCGTGGTCTGCTTCGCCAGCGGCATATGGGCCTATTTCGAACTTCCCCGCGAACCGCAACTCTGGGCAACTGTGCCCCTTGCCGTCGGCATCGCGATTGTCGCCCAGGTGCGGCGAATGCGCGGCAAGGCGGCTGTCGCGTCCCTTGTGCTGGCAAGCCTGGCTCTGGGGCTCGCCGTCGCCAATCACAGGACCTGGAGCGTGGCAGCGCCCCGCATCGCGAAAGAGCGGACGGCGGAGGTCGCAGGATGGGTGGAAAATGTGGAGCAGCGCGAAAACGGCTACCGGCTGACGGTCCGGCCCGCTCGCATTGCGGACGTTGAGCCGACGGCGCTGCCCGCGCGTATTCGCGTGACCGGCCGGGCGCTGCCTCAACCTCTGCCGGGCCAGGCGATCAGCTTTCGCGCCCGGCTCTCGCCGCCGCAAGGCCCGGTGATGCCCGGCGGTTATGCGTTCGACCGGGCGGCCTATTTCGATCGCGTTGGCGCCTATGGCTTCATCTACGGTCGCACGAAGCCCGCAGTGCTCGGCATGCCGGCAAGCTGGCGCCTCCAGATCACGGCCGCGATCGCGGATATGCGCGGCCGCATCGGCGCGCGAATCCGTCAGACGCTCCCCGGAGATGCCGGCGCGATCGCCGCCGCGCTCATCGTGGGGGATCGCGGCGCGGTATCCGAAGGCAGTCAGGAGAACCTGCGCATCGCCGGTCTTGCCCACGTGCTTGCCATTTCCGGCATGCACATGGCCCTTGTTGCGGGGGCGATCTTCTTCGTTGTGAGGGCCGGGCTCGCGCTCAGCCCGGGCCTCGCGCTGCGCCGCCCGATCCGCAGCTGGGCTGCTGCTGCCGCGCTGGTCGCCGCGACTGCCTATCTGGTCATTTCCGGCGCCTCGATCGCGACCCAGCGCGCCTATGTCATGGCGGCCGTGATCTTCATCGCGATGATTGCCGGCCGGCCGGCGGTGACGATGCGCTCCGTCGCTCTGGCCGCGGCAATTGTCCTGGTGCTCACACCCGAGGCCCTGCTGCAGCCCGGCTTCCAGATGTCGTTTGCGGCCGTCATCGCGCTCGTCGCAGCCTATCGCGCCTGGTTTGTATGGCGCAAGACATCGCAAGGGGTAGACGCCGCCGAACTTGCCGGTCGCTCCAAGGTCGCCTCCATCCTGCGCTTTGTCGTCTTTTGGGCGAGCGGCCTTGCTATGACTTCGCTTATTGCCGGATTCGCAACCGGGCCCATTGCGCTCAGTCACTTCCATCGCGCCAGCCCTCTTGGGCTTCTGGCGAACATGGCGGCGATGCCTCTTGTCAGTCTTCTGATCATGCCGTTCGCCGTCGCGACCGTCCTGGCCATGCCGTTTGGTCTTGATCCGCTCGCGCTCCAACCGATGGGGCTTGGCATCGACGGGATGCTGGCGATCGCGGCCAAGATCGCCGAATGGACGCCGGGAAGCGGTGTCGTCGGCGCCATTGGCGATGCCCCGGCCATCCTTTCGGTGGCAGGGCTCTTGTGGCTGGCCCTTTGGACAAGCCGCTGGCGCCTTCTTGGCATCCTCCCCATTGCTGCAGCCGTCGTCGTCGCTTTCGCGTACCAGCGACCGGACATACTCGTCAGCGAGGACGGGCGAACCGTCGCGGTGCGCACGCAGCAAGGTCCGCTGGCGGTTGCGCTTGGTTCGGGCGGCAAATTTGAGGCGGAGATCTGGTTGCGTGCGGACGGCGATGCAGCGGCCCTTGCAGAGCGAAAAGCCGGCTCCGGCGTCATGAATTGCGATGAAAAAGCTTGCATTATCAAAGCAGCCCTCCCTCCTGTTGAAGCGGTATCGCAACGCGAGACACCCGGCGCGGATATCATCGCCGGTCGCCGCTTTGGCGAGAAACTCGCGGTTGCCTCGCGGACAGCATCGGAAATGACTGCTTCTCCATCGATGGCTTTCTCCGCGGTGGCAGACAAATCTCCCGCCGGTACAGGTCAGTTTGCGTGGCGCATCAAATCGCCCGTTCGCAGTTTCGCTACCGCGGAACCCGTCCCCGCCGGGGCGCCTGCGGCTGAAAGAGAGGCGCAGCATGCCGCCACCCCGACACATGCCGGCACCCCGAAGCGCACCGCAAACGCAGGCGCGGGAGTTGCACCTTCGACGATCGCATCGGCGCCGATCGCATCGGAGCCCTTATCGCGGAAGGACCGGTCGGGAGGCTCCGGCGAACGCATCTCGATTATTCTTTCGCGCGTCAGCCGGCCGGATGCCTTCGCCGAAGACTGTCTGCGCGCCGATGTGATCGTTAGCCATCTCACCGCCCCGGATGATTGCAAAGAACAGGCACTTGTCTTCGACAAAAACTATCTCGCCGCTCACGGGGCTGTCGCGCTCTATCTCGGTCGCAAGGCGTCGTCATCAGAACCAGCGGCACGTCGGGGATGGCTTCGCCGCCTCGTCACCGCGCGAAATCCGGCCGGCCGGCCCTGGCAATCCACGCCAGCACAGCAGGGCGAACAATCGCGATAGACGAATGCCCCCAATAAGGACGGCAAAGGCGTCGGCTCATTCCGAAACCGACCTGATCGGCCGGGATTTTCCGAAACCTGTCAGTGTCCAAGCAACGGCATCCAAGCGACAGCCTATCAGGGCAAATGCCCGGCAGTCGATGACCTGCCGCACGGGCGCGGTCTTGTCAGACTGAATCAATCACACCGCAAAATGCTTCAAGTTCCTGTTATGAAGTCCCTTTCCTGTCGTCCGTGCCGGAGCGCCAGGACCAAAATCGATCTAGTACCGCCGGAAAAGAGCGGCGAGTTTCCCCTGGATCCGCACGCGGTCGGGGCCGAAAATGCGCGTCTCGTAAGCCGGGTTGGCCGCCTCAAGCGCAATGGAGGCGCCCTTGCGGCGCAGGCGCTTCAGCGTTGCTTCCTCGTCGTCGATCAGGGCGACAACGATGTCTCCGTTTTCGGCGGTTTCGCCGCGCCTGATGACAACGGTATCGCCGTCGAGAATGCCGGCTTCGATCATGGAGTCGCCTCGCACCTCAAGCGCGAAATGGTCCCCGTTTCCAAGCATGTCGAAGGGAACCGAGATCGAATGGCTGTGCGTTTCAATCGCCGAAATCGGAACGCCTGCCGCAATGCGGCCCATGACGGGGATGGTGGCGACGTCGGCCGCCTCGTCACTGCTCTGCGAGGCGGGGGGCGCGACAGCCTTTGGCGTGCGGCCGAGGGAGCCTTCGATGACGCTTGGCGAAAACCCGCGTCCGCGCTGGGCCGCAAAGCTTGGCGAAACCGAATCCGGCAGCCGTACCACCTCGAGAGCGCGCGCCCTGTTGGGGAGGCGGCGGATGAAGCCGCGCTCTTCCAGAGCGGTGATGAGACGGTGGATCCCCGATTTCGACCTGAGGTCGAGCGCATCCTTCATTTCGTCGAAGGACGGCGGAACGCCCGTTTCCTTCAGGCGCTCGTGGATGAACATCAAAAGTTCGAATTGCTTGCGCGTCAGCATGGGGTCCTTCGCTTGCAACCGTATTGGTACAAAACGCGAACGGCACGTTACACGTTCTATATGTGTTCCGCAAGGGTTAAGGGCGAGTTAACCATCCGTGGTGTGGCAACCGGGCGCGCGAACCCAGTTGTCGCGCGATCTGGAATTTGCTTGCGCGTATGCGCTTAAGGACTTGAAAACAGGTAGGTATCGCGCGTTCGTTGCCGGTCGATCACGTCCCGTTCAGGGGCTCGAAATGGCACGTGTCGTCGCTGGCGTGCGCTCCTTCCAGTACGGTGACGCAGACGAAAAAGGCCGAAGCATTGCTGCTCCGGCCTCAAGGTTCCAATTCATTGATTCTTCAATCGGCAAAGGCGCGCTCGATGACGAATTCCGCGGGACGGTTGTTGGCGCCTTCGGTCAATCCGGCCTTTTCCAGAAGGACTTTGGTATCCTTGAGCATCGCCATAGAGCCGCAGATCATGCCCCGATCCGTGGCCGGGTCGAGCGGCGGCACGCCGAGGTCGGTGAAGAGCTTGCCGCTCGCGATAAGGTCCGTGATGCGGCCGCGGAAAGGATAATCCTCGCGTGTCACGGAGGTGTAGTGGCGCAGCTTGGAAGGATCCAGGACCTCCCGCAGCATCTCGTCATTGCGGATTTCCTCGACAAGATCGAGACCGTACTTCAGCTCCGCCACTTCGCGGCATGTGTGGGTCAGGATCAGCTCGTCGAATTTCTCGTAGGTCTCCGGCTCGCGGATAAGGCTTGCAAAGGGGGCAATCCCGGTGCCGGTGGAAAACATGTAGAGCCGCTTGCCGGGAATGAGCGCATCGTTGACGAGCGTGCCGGTGGGCTTCTTCTTCATCAAGACGGCATCGCCCACCTTGATGTTCTGAAGATGCGAGGTCAGAGGCCCGTCGGGCACCTTGATGGAGAAGAACTCGAGCTCCTCGCCCCAGGCGGGGCTGGCGATGGAATAGGCGCGAAACAGCGGCTTGCCGTCGATCATCAGCCCGATCATCACGAATTCGCCTGAACGGAAGCGGAATTCGGCCGGACGCGTCATGCGAAAACGGAAGAGGCGCTCGGTGTAATGGGTGACTTCCGTGACCGTCTGCACGTAGGTGTTGGCAGGCGCGTGCGCGATGAGTTCGTCGGGGCGCGTCATTACGTTCATGTCGAAATCCTGGGCATCCTCGGTCAGCCGGAGCTACGTCAATCTTTAGGCCTCGGTCCGCCGGTTTCCGTGCGGGCCTCCCGGCGGGCTCCCGGAGGACGTCCCGGCAGACCCCGAGGGCGGTGGGAGGGAGTGTCTCGCTCGCTCGAACAAAAAATAACGCCGGATTGCCGGGGCTATCGTGTTGCGAACCCCCGCCCGGCCGCACGCGGCGGCCACTCCAGCCAGCAGATCGCTATCCTTATACAGCAAAGCGGACGCCGGGAAACGCGTCTGATGGCCCCATGTCGTTTCCGACAGGGAAGAGCTTTCCACGCACAGGCGTTCGCGCGCAAAGCGATACCCTTGCCCCGTCGACACGGGAAGACGGCTAGAACCGGATGACCTCCACCGCATCGCCAGCCTCGAGCGCCGGCGCGTGCGGCGGCCGTATGACGAGCCCGTCGGCGGCAGCGAGGAACGAGAGCACGGAGGAATCCTGCTGGGTGAAGGGGGTCGCGACCAGAACGCCCGCCTCGTTGCGGTGAAGCCGCGCGCGCAGATAATCTTGGCGGCGGTCATTCGGTTCGAGCGGGGCGGCGATAATGGCCGGTTCGGGCCGGTCCGCTCCTACAGGACGTCCCAGCAGAGCGGCAAGGAGGGGCCGCAGGAATAGGTGGCCGCAAACGAGGCTGGAAACCGGGTTTCCCGGCAGCCCCAATACGCGCATCGGTCCCAGATGCCCGGCCATCAGCGGTTTGCCCGGTCGCATGGCGATGCGCCAGAATGCCAGTTCCATGCCCTGATTGCCAAGCGTTGCCTGGACGAGATCGTGGTCGCCGACGGACGCGCCTCCCAGGGTCACCAGAACATCCGCGTCCCAGGAAAGCGCCTCACTCACATAGCCGGCCAGCTCGGTCTCATCGTCGCGCGATATGCCGAGGCGGCGGGCCACGCCGCCGCAGGCTTCCACAAGTGCGGCGATGCCGTACTGGTTGGAGGCGACAATCTGATCCGCCCCCGGAACGTCGCCCGGCTCCACCAGTTCGTCTCCCGTTGCCAGAACCGCGACGCGCGGGCGGCGTCTGAGGGAAACGTGACTGTGGTTCATGGCGGCGGCGAGTGCCAGAGCGCGATAATCGAGCGTCGTGCCCGTCTTCAGCAGCACGTCGCCCTCGCTGAAATCGAGCCCCGCGCGCCGCACGTAGGTGCCTCGCGCGGGGGCTTCCAGAGCCTTCACGATATCGCCGGAACGTTCGGCGTTTTCCTGGATGAGAATGGTGTCGGCACCTTCGGGCAGCGGCGCGCCGGTGAAGATCCGAACCGCCTCGCCAGATGCAACGGTTCCGGAAAAGCCATGTCCGGCAGGGGCTTCGCCAATGATCTTCAGGTCACGTGGGATCGTCGCAAGGTCTGCCGCGCGCACCGCATATCCGTCCATGGCGGATGCCGAAAAGGGCGGCTGGGTGCGGGTTGCGGCGAGATCCGCGGCGAGCGTGCGGCCTGCGGCATGTTCCAGAGCAACGCGCTCGGCGGACGTGGGGACGACGCCGGCGAGAAGGCGCTCAAGAGCGTCGGCAACGGGAATGAGGTCCATCTTTTCGCTCCGCTCAGGCGGCGCCTGCCCAGCCGGGTGCCTTCCAGTCGCCGGACTGCCCGCCGCTTTTTTCCACCACCTGGATGCCCGAAAGCACCATGAAGCGGTCCACCGCCTTGGCCATGTCGTAAATCGTCAGGCATGCAACGGACGCCGCTGTCAGCGCCTCCATCTCCACGCCGGTCTTTCCGGTCACCTTTGCCGTCGCTTTAACGTGCAGGCCGGGCAGCGTCTCGTCCGGCTCGATCTCGACGCTGACCCGGGAGAGCGCCAGCGGGTGGCACAGGGGAATGAGCTCGTGGGTGCGCTTGGCGGCCATGATCCCGGCAATTCGCGCGGTGGCGATCACGTCGCCCTTCTTGGCGTTGCCCGAGAGGATCATCGTCAGCGTCTCCGGCTTCATGGAGACCGAACCGATCGCCGTAGCCGTGCGCGACGTGTCGGCCTTTTCGGCGACGTCGACCATGTTCGCGGCGCCCGAGGCGTCGATGTGGGTGAGGCGATCGCCTTCGGCCATTGATCTATTCCGCAGCTTGAGAATTGTCGCGCGCCAGAAGGGTGCGCGTCGCGGTTGCGACGTCGTCCTGCCGCATCAGGCTTTCGCCAATGAGGAAGGTGTGAATGCCGACGGCGGCAAGGCGGGTGCAGTCGGCCGGCGTGAAGATGCCCGACTCTCCAACGATCAGCCGGTCGTCCGGTACGAGCGGCGCGAGGCGTTCGGATGTCGCGAGGCTCGTCTCGAATGTCTTGAGATTGCGGTTGTTGATGCCGAGAAGGGGAGAGCGCAGCTTCAGGGCGCGCTCCAGCTCCTCCTCGTTGTGAACCTCCAGAAGCACCGACATGGAAAGCGACAGCGCAGTATCTTCAAGCGCTTTCGCCTCCGCATCGCTCACGGCGGCCAGAATGATCAGGATGCAGTCGGCCCCCCAGGCGCGGGCCTCGAAGACCTGGTAGGGATCGTAGAGAAAATCCTTGCGCAATGCCGGTAGCGCGCAGGCCGCGCGCGCGGCCGTAAGGTATTCCGGCTTGCCCTGGAAAGAGGGCCCGTCGGTAAGCACCGAAAGACACGTCGCGCCGCCGGCCTCGTAGGCGCGAGCAAGAGCAGGCGGGTCGAAATCCGGACGGATCAGCCCCTTGGACGGGCTCGCCTTCTTGATCTCGGCAATCAGCCCGTAGCCGCCGGCCGCGACTGCGGCGCGCAGGGCTGCCTCGAAATCGCGTGGAGGCGGGGCGGCCTCGGCCACGGCCCGGATCTCCGCTTCCCCGACACGTTCCTTCGCAGCCGCGATCTCCTCGCGCTTGTAGGCTTCGATCTTCGTCAGGATATCGGTCATCTGGAACCTTGCGTCGCGCACCCGCGCATTAGGGCGGGGGCGTCTTTCAGGAATTGGAGATCGCGACGAGTTTGTCCAGCCGCGATAGGGCCGCACCACTGTCGATGGAGGTGCGAGCCATGTCGACGCCGCAAGCCAGACCGGAAGCCTTGCCGGCAACGATCAGCGTGGCGGCCGCATTCATGAGAACCGCGTCGCGATAGGCATTCCTGTCTCCGGACAGAACGCCACGCAGGGCGGCCGCGTTTTCTCCCGGCTCGCCCCCCTTGAGAGCTTCCGGCGAGGCCGTTTCCAGGCCGACGTCGCCCGGCGCGATCTGGAAGGTCGTGACCTTGCCGTCCTTCAGTTCCGCGACGCTGGTCGGCCCGCATACGGTGATTTCGTCGAGCCCGTCGGAACCGTGGACGATCCAGGCCCGCTCGGCATCCAGATTGTTGAGCACATGGGCAAGCGGCTCCACCCATTCGCCCGAGAACACGCCGATCATCTGCCGGGTCACACCGGCCGGATTGGAGAGCGGGCCCAGAAGGTTGAAGATCGTGCGGGTGCCGAGCTCAGCCCGCGCCGGACCGACATGCTTCATCGCGCCATGATGGGCCGGGGCGAACATGAAGCCGACGCCGGCCTTGGCGATGCACTCGGAGATCTTCTCCGGCGTGATGTCGATGTTCACGCCGAGTGCCATCAGCGCATCCGCGGCACCGGACTTCGATGACATGGAGCGATTGCCGTGCTTGGCGACGGGGACATCGCAGCCCGCGACGACAAAGGCCGTGCAGGTGGAGATGTTGTAGCTGCCCGACGAATCTCCACCCGTGCCGACGACGTCCACGGCGTCCGATGGCGCGGTTACCCGCACCATGCGGGAGCGCATGGAGGCGACGGCGCCGGTTATCTCGTCCACCGTTTCCCCGCGCACCCGCAGCGCCATCAGGATCCCGCCGATCTGCGAGGGGGTGGCGTTGCCGCTCATCAGGATATCGAAGGCGGCGGTGGCTTCGTCCCGGGTCAGGGCCTCGCCGGCCGCAGCCTTGGCAATCAGAGCCTTCAGATCAGACATGCATCCCCCAAACCCGCGGCGGCCAGGCTACTCATCGCTGGTGCCGATGGCATTCGACAGCGCCGCCTGATTGATGTTGACGCCGATGCTGTCCTGAACACCGGTGACGAACTGCGAAATGAGCGAGGTCTGCAACATGTCCGCCAGCTCGCTGTCGAGCTTGGACATGATGTCGGACTCCGCGAAGAAGGCCGGCGTGGTGACGGAGGCCACCTGCAGGACGACACGCCCGCCATCCGCTCCGTCGGCCGTCGCGACCGTTCCCTTCGGGCCGGAAAAGGCTTCCGTCACCGCCTGCGCGGACAGGACGTTGTCGTTGCGATCGCGCGAGAAGGGTTGGGACGTCTGTAGCTGCAATTCCGAAGCCGCCGCAAGGGTGGAGAAATCCGCGCCCTGCTTCAGCTTGTCCGCCAGTTCCTCGGCTTTCGCCGCAAGCTCATGCTGAATCTGCGCATCCTTCCAGTCCGCGGCGACCTTTTCGCGCACTTCGTCGAGCGTGCGGTCGCGCGACGGCGTGATGTCGGCCACATCGAACCAGAGGTAACCGCGCCCACCGACGGGCACCGGCGGCGCTTCGTCGTCGGGTTCGCTGGCAAACGCATCGCCCAGGAGATCCGGCGCATCGGGAAGTGTTACCTTCTCGCCCTTGGGATCCGTGCCGTCACGCGCGATGGCCGGGATCGTCTCCAGCTTCAGCTTGAAGCGCTGGGCGATTTCGGCCAGCGTCGCGCCACCGGCGCGTGCATCCTCGATCTCGTCATGCAGCGAGAGAACCTCGTTCTCCGCCCGGCGCGTGGCGATCTCTTTCTTCAGGATGTCCTTCACCTCATCGAACGGCTTGTTCGCGGCGGGCTTGATCTCTGTCACCTTGACGATGCGCGGGCCGAACTGGCCGTCGATGACATCGCTGACGCCGTTCGCGTCCAGAGAGAACGCAGCATCGGCGACCGCCGGATCGATGATCTTGTCCTTCGTCATCAACCCGAGATCCACGTCCGACATGGTCAGGTCGTGTTCCTTGACGATATCCTCGAAGCTCGTTCCGGATTTCAGCTTTGCCTCGTCCGCCTTGGCCCTTTCCGGATCGGTGTAGGTGAGCTGCAGGACATGGCGCCGCTCGGTGGTTCCGAAGCGGTTCGGATTGGCGTCGTACTCGGCCTTTGCATCCTCGTCGCTCACCTCGTCGGGCCTGGCGATGCTCGACGGCTGAACGGTGATGATCTCAAGCTTGCGGTATTCCGGAGCCCGGTAATCCGCCTTGTGCTCCTTGAAGAACGCCTCGAGTTGCTCCGAAGTCGGCGCGGCGATCGGCGGCAGCGAATCCTTCGTCAGCGTCACGTAATTGATCGTGCGTTCCTCGAAACGGAACCGGTGAGCTGCCTCCAGCAGGGTTTCGGGCGGCTGAATGCCTCCGGTCAGCGCTTCGGCAACCTGCCGGCGCTCGGCGAGCTTGCGCGCCTGCTGGATGTATGCGTCTTCCGAAAGACCATTTGCATAAAGCACCTGAGTGAGGCGATTGCGATCGAAACGGCCATCCGGGCCTCTGAAGGCCGGGTTGGCGTGGATCTGCTTGACCAGCTCTTCGTTCGAAAGCCCGACTTTCAGCGATTGCGCGATATGGTCGAACGCCGCCTCGGCGACAAGGCGTCCCAGCACCTGGCCCGGCAGCCCGATATTCGCTGCCTGCTGGCGGGACAGAGGCTGGCCTATGCGCTGGCTGTAGTTCTGCACCTCGCGCTGATAGGCGGACTGAAATGCCCGGGTGGAGACTTCCGCATCGCCCACCTTGGCGAGCACATCCTGCCTGAACCCGCGGAAGATGTCGGCGATCCCCCAGATGCCGAAGCTCAGGACGAGCAGGGCGATGAAGATCTTTGCGACGATGCCGCCGGCGCTCTTGCGCAAGGCGTTGAGCATGGAAAATTCCTGTTGTCTGGGCGGTTTTCCGCCGTTCGGACCGTGATTTGGCCGGGATAATAGTGAGGCGAAACGCGGCGGGCAAGCGAAGCCGATTTGTAATGCCCGCGATATCTGCTAGCCAATACGCCGAATGATATTCGTGAGTTCGTCGATGGAAAGGATGGCAGCGGCATGAGTGCGTCGATCAAACCGTTGGTTGCCGGCAACTGGAAGATGAACGGCCTGCGCGCTGCGCTGGGCGAGATCGCGTCGGTGGGCGCCGGTGTCGATCCCGTGCTCGCCGCGAAGGTCGACGTGATGATCTGTCCCCCGGCCACGCTTCTTTATACGGCAGCCGTCGCCTCTGTCGGAACCGCCGTGGCGATCGGCGCGCAGGATTGCCACGCCAACGCTTCCGGCGCCCATACGGGCGATATCTCTGCCGAGATGGTGCGCGATGCCGGGGCCTCCGCCGTCATCGTCGGCCATTCGGAGCGCCGGGCGGACCACGGCGAGAGCGATACGGATGTTCGCGCCAAGGCCGAGGCGGTCTGGCGGGCCGGTCTCGTCGCCATCATCTGCGTCGGCGAGAGCGAAGCGGAGCGCAAGGCCGGCAGCACGCTCAAGGTGATCGCCGGCCAGATCGCAGGCTCCGTTCCTGACGGGGCGACGGCGGCCAACACCGTTATCGCATATGAACCGATCTGGGCGATCGGCACGGGCCTGACCCCGACGCCCGATGACGTGGCAGAGGTCCATGCGGCGCTGCGCAAGGATCTGGCGGCGCGCTTCGGCGGGGAGGGGGAAGCCATGCGTCTTCTCTATGGAGGCTCGGTGAAGCCGGGCAATGCGGCAGAGCTTATGGCGGTTGCCAATGTCGATGGTGCCCTCGTCGGCGGCGCGAGCCTCAAGGCCGAGGACTTTCTCGGCATTATCTCGGCCTTTGATGCCGGATAATCCACGGCGGTTCGCGTTCCTTCCGGCACGGCCTCGTTCCGAGATTTGCTAGCCGGCCGAAACTCCTTGTCTGGCGAGGGTGGAAAGCCAGTGCGTGATCGTGTAGAAGGCGCGCAACGCGTAATCAGGTATTCGATACAAGATGCAAACCGTCATCATCGTCATTCACCTCATGGTCGTGCTTGCCCTTGTGGCAGTGGTGCTTCTGCAGCGCTCCGAAGGGGGCGCGCTTGGCATCGGCGGCGGTGGTGGATTCATGAGCAGTCGGGGTACGGCGAACGTGCTGACCCGTGCCACGGCCATCCTGGCGGCTGTCTTCTTCGTCACGTCCATCGTGCTGACCATTCTCGCACAGCATGGCGAGCGGCCGTCCTCGATCCTCGATCAGGTGAACGCGCCGGCTCCCGGCTCCGCGCCGTCGTCGGCGCCCGGTGAGGACGGCAACCCCTCTCTCCTTGATTCGCTGAAGCAGGCGAGCCCGCCGCAGTCGGGAGAGGCGCCGGCGAACGGCGCTCCGGCCGAAACGGCGCCGGCTACGGGATCTCCGGCGAGCGGGGCCTCGGCCCCCGAGGCGCCGGCCGCACCCAGCGGTCCTCAGGTTCCCGCCTCGCAGTAAGGTTGGATCCTCAATTCGGAATTGACGACCGCGGTCCAGTCAGCGTCCGCGGTCTTCTCGTTCGTGCGAGCAGTGCTTTCGCCGCACCAGGACCCTGCGCGTTTGCTCGGCTGGCCTGCGGCGGATTTTCTGTTTGAAACGCAGTAATACGGGTGGCCGAATCGTCGCCCGCAAGCATATGGTTTATGTCCATGGCGCGGTACATATTCATCACCGGCGGCGTGGTGTCGTCTCTCGGAAAAGGGCTTGCGTCGGCGGCCCTTGGAGCGAGCCTTCAGGCTCGGGGTTACAAGGTTCGGCTTCGAAAGCTCGACCCCTATCTCAACGTCGATCCGGGCACGATGAGCCCGACTCAGCATGGCGAGTGCTTCGTCACCGACGACGGCGCGGAGACCGATCTCGATCTCGGTCACTACGAGCGCTTCACCGGACGTCCCGCCAACCAGCAGGACAACGTCACCTCCGGCCGCATCTACCGCGATATCATCGCCAACGAACGTCGCGGCGATTATCTCGGCGGCACGGTCCAGGTGATCCCCCACGTGACCGATGCCATCAAGGCGTTCGTGCTTGACGGCAACGAGGAGTTCGATTTCGTCCTGTGCGAGATCGGCGGCACGGTCGGCGATATCGAGGGGCTTCCGTTCTTCGAGGCGATCCGCCAGCTTGGAAACGAGCTGCCGCGCGGCGACGCGATCTACATCCACCTGACGTTGATGCCCTACATCCCGAGCGCGGGCGAGCTGAAGACCAAGCCGACCCAGCATTCGGTCAAGGAGCTTCGCTCCATCGGCATCCAGCCCAATATCCTGATGGTGCGGTGCGATCGCCCCATCCCGGAGGCCGAGCGCCGCAAGCTGTCGCTTTTCTGCAACGTGCCGGAAAGCGCGGTCATCCCGGCGCTGGATGTGGCTTCGATCTACGACGTGCCGATCGCCTATCACGAAAGCGGTCTGGACGACGAGGTGCTCGCGGCCTTCGGCATCACCGGCGCGCCGCAGCCCGACCTGTCGCGCTGGGAGGCGATTTCCCGCTCCATCGCCAATCCCGAAGGCGAGGTGAAGATTGCGATCGTCGGCAAGTACACCGGCCTGAAAGACGCCTACAAGTCGCTGATCGAGGCGCTGGTGCACGGTGGGATCGCCAACAAGGTCAAGGTCAACCTCGCATGGATCGAGTCGGAAGTCTTCGAGAAGGAAGACCCCGCGCCCTGGCTTGAGGACGTGCACGGCATCCTGGTTCCGGGTGGATTCGGCGAACGCGGCTCTGAAGGCAAGATCGCGGCCGTCACTTTCGCGCGCGAGCACAAGGTTCCATATTTCGGCATCTGCTTCGGCATGCAGATGGCGGTGGTGGAGGCGGCGCGCAATCTCGCCGGCATCCGCGATGCGAACTCGACCGAGTTTGGCCCGACCCGGGAACCCGTGGTGGGCCTGATGACCGAATGGCTGCGCGGCAATGCGCTTGAAAAGCGCGTCGCCCACGGTGACATGGGCGGAACCATGCGGCTTGGTGCCTACCCGGCGAGCTTCGCGCCCGACAGCCATATCGCGAAGATCTACGGCTCCACGGAGATTTCCGAGCGCCACCGGCACCGCTACGAGGTCAACATGGACTATCGCGGCCGGCTGGAGGCCTGCGGACTTCGGTTCGCCGGCACCTCGCCCGACGGCATCCTGCCGGAGACTGTGGAGCTGGAAGGCCATCCGTGGTTCATCGGCGTTCAGTATCATCCTGAGCTGAAGTCGCGCCCCTTCGAGCCGCATCCGCTGTTTGCCTCTTTCATCGCGGCGGCGGTGGAGCAGAGCCGCCTGGTCTGATCCCGGAAGTTCCGGGATCAACCGGTCGGCCTCCGCGTGGATTGATCTCGCCCGATCGTCAAGCCTATGCTCCTGATCATGATCTTGGGGCGGGTTCTTGTCGTTCGAACAGCTTCGTCCCTGCCGGCGCCGTTGTGCGCCGGCCCACGAATGAACCCGGGGACTTGTCGATGAGCGACGAAACCACCGATCTCACATTCACCGACGGCGCTTCCGCGTTCGAGTACTCGTGCCAGTGTCTCGATTGCTCTGTGGAGGTGAAAAAGCCTCTGCCGGCCTTGGTACTCGATGCGCGCGAACATTTCGGGCAGGCGACTCCGACGAAGATCAACGAGGACGGCAGCCAGACCGTCGTGTTGAGGATTCCGAGTCCGGACGGCGGCTTCGTCGTTCTGGCGCGCACTGCCGGCAAGGACGGGCCGGAACTTGCCGGCGGCGAACTCGTCGCCTGGATGCCGCTTCTCTACAACGAGACGCTCGCCAACGAAACGGATGAAGCCGGGTTCGGCTGGGTCGGCGTCATCATCGGCACGCTGAAGCCGGTGCTGCGCGAGGGCGGCTGGCTCGGAGACGTTCGATACGGCGAATAAGGGCGATACGGCGAACAGGGGCGCCATGGCAATGCGAGGCATCGACCATATCGTTCATGCGGTGAAGGATCTCGACGCCGCCCGCAAGGCCTATGAGCGACTGGGGTTCACCCTGACGCCCTATGCCGAACATCCCTGGGGAACGCGCAATTTTCTCGTGCAGCTCGACGGGGCCTTCCTTGAAGTGCTCGATGTCGTGGATCCAAGCAAGATGGAAGAGGCGGATCTCGATGCCTTTTCCTTCGGTGCCTACAACCGCGATTTTCTGGCCGGCGGCGAGGGGATGTCGATGCTCGTCCTGGACAGCACCGATCCCGATGGGGATCGCGCCGCCTTTCGCAAGGCGGGGCTTGCGACCTACGCGCCGTTCTCGTTCGAACGCATCGCCGGCCAGCCGGACGGAACGAAGGCCAAGGTGGCCTTCGATCTGACGTTCACGACCCATCCGGACCTGCCGGATGCCGCCTTCTTCACATGCCGCAACCGCTACCCGGAGAACTTCTGGAAAAGCGCCTACCAGCGGCATGCCAATGGCGCGCGCGGCATGGGCGGGGCCGTGCTGGTCATGCCGCGACCGGCCGACCTGCACGAATTCATCGAAGGCTTTACGGGGGTGCGGGAACTGAAGGTCACCAGTTTCGGGATCGAATGCCGGACGGCGCGCGGCAGCTTCGATGTCATCTCGCCCGACGGTTTCCTGGCTCTGTATGGCCCAGCCTATCCGGTGCACAAAATGCAGACCCCGCGCTTTGCAGCGGTGAAGCTGCTGGTCGATGATCCGGCCGTGTTCGCAGACGTTGCGCGCGCGGGCGGCTGCGATGTGGTTTTAAGGGAAGGCCGTGCGATTGTTTCCTCGCCGGATCTGAACGGCTTGGCCCTGATCGCAGAACGAACTGCGTGATTGAACAATTCCTTGGGCATGTTTTGGCCTGTCTTCGCCCTCAAGGCTTGCACCGATGCCTGAATCTGCTATGAAACCGGCACTTCGGGAGCCCGTAGCTCAGCTGGTAGAGCAACTGACTTTTAATCAGACTTGTTGCCAATAAAATCAAATACTTGGTTGTAAATTTTGAATTTGCCTGACCTAGCGAAATCAATGGGTTGGAGCGGGGCCTGTAAACGACTTCTCGCGCAATTCGTGGGGCTCAGGGGCGGCGGCGCTTGCCGCGTTCGATGCTTGCCGAAACCACTTGGACACGCCCCGCATAGCGCTTGCGGATGCGGGCGATATCGTTTGTCGCCCAGCCGAACATTTCCGCCAGTGCCCGATCGTCGTAGCCGTGGCCGATATAGTTGACGACAGCCGTGCCGCGCAGGTCGTGCAGGTGCTTGTCGATGCCGGCGGCCGCGCGTGCCTTGTTGAAGCTTGTCGAGAAACCATCGGGCGTCCACGGCAGGCCGCGCGAGTTGCACAGGATCGTCGCGCACTCCGCGCCCGTGCGCTCAGCCGCGGCCTTGCGATAGGCGGTCATGTCGTCGAGCGCGGAGCGCAACTCTGGCGTGACCGGGAAAAGGACATCCGTGCGGCGGTTGCTCTTGCTCGTCTGGAAGAACAGGCGGTCGCCTTCGTCGGCGCTGACGGGCATCAACACCAGGTCCGTTCGCCGCGCGCCGGAATAGGCGGCAATGCGCAATGCGAAGGAGAGGGGCGGGCCTGCGGCGGAAATGATCCGCTCGATCTCGTGCGCCTCCCAGACGATTGCCGACCGGTCGGCATCGTGCAGCCGGGGGATGTTGTGGATGACGTGGCAGGCGAGATCGCCCGAGGCCACCGCATAGTTGAGCAGGCGCACCAGCATGCCCAGGTGCATGTCTGCCTGGCGCGGGGTGGCGGCGAAGCCCTGGTGCCACTCCATCACGCGGCGGATCATCCGCCGATCGGCAAAGGCGCCGAGTCGGGCCGTGCCGAAGGTTTTCTCGATCACGGTCATGGAGCGCCGGTAATCGCGTTGCGTGATCGGTTTTCTGCGCCTGAAAGCGGCATCGCTCTCATAAAGCCGGATCAGGGCCCGCAGCGTGCCGGTTTCGGTGCTGCCTTTCGGGCGGGACTGGATGGCCTGTTCATAGGCGGCCTTGAAGGCGGCGGGGACGGGCTCTCGCACGGGGGTATTGTCGCATGTCCAGAAGCAGGGGCCGCCGCGCCACGCATAATAGCGATATCGCGCGCGGCCACCTGCGAGCTTTGAGCGGACGCGATGTATGCCCTTAGCGTCCATGAGCACTGGCACGTGTCTCCTGTTCCCACGCATCGAAATCGCTGGCGGCCGATGATTGAACATCCAGACCGGACAGCCTGTCCAGCGCGAGATCCAGCGCCTTGCGGTCCCACCGGGTGGTGCCGGGCACCTTTTTCGGAATGAGACCGCGGCTTACCCAATTGTCGAACGTCGCGGTGCTGACGCTGCAATAGGCGGCGGCATCGTCTTTCGGCAGGAGGCGGGGTTCGGTCATGCTCACAACTCCGCCGCGCGCTCGACGGTCAGGTCGGTACCGTCGACATGATTGATCCGCTCGATCGTGATGCGTTCGATCGTGTCCCAATGGGGGCCGCGCTCGACGATCGGGTCGAGGTCGGCAATCTCCTCGATCAGGTGCTCGGCCGGCGTCGTTCCCGCCTTGGTGCGGTAGTCGATCGTCGCGCGCCAGCGCGCGGACTGGCGGCGGTGCGGAACTGGGAAGGGGGTGATTTCAGCCATCGTTGTCTCCGCTCTCTGCCTTGTGATCGCAAACCCCGGCGGCGGGGAGGAGCGCGCCGCCGGGGCCTCGCTGCCGGCGCGTGGGAGGAGGTCGCGCCGGTTGCTCGCTTGTGTTTGTTGGCGCCCCGATCGGCGGGGAGAGAACCGGGGCGCCTGCCGGCTGGTCGATGGGGACACGTGCCGGCTGTTGTGGTGCTCTATCCGCCTTCTGCGGTCGCCTCGCGCGCCGGCGGCCACGGACCGATATCGAGGTCGTGTGCGCCCGGGGTGCGCCAGAGCGCCGGCGGCTCATAGTCCGGGTGCGGCGCCGTCTGGCCGACGACGCCAAGAAAGGCATCTGTCGCGCTCGTCGCCGGCCGGCGCATGCGTGCGCCCAGCACCAGACGGCGCTTGACGCCTTCCATGAGCTGGCGCAGCAGCGAGGGGGCGGCGCCCTCGGTCAGTGCGGCGAGGAGATCGAGCAGATCCTCGTCGAAAGCGAAGGGCATGCCGTAGCGCTTCAGGATCGCGAAGCGGGCATCCTCGTCGGGCAGGGCAACCTCGATCTGCATGCCGAAGCGCCGCCAGAGCGCGGGGTCGAGGCTGTCGGCACGGTTCGTCGCACCGATCAGGATGCCGTCAAAGTTCTCGATGCGCCGCAGAAGCACCGTCAGCATCGACGTACGGGCATTGTCGGCACCGCCGGTGTTGTTGTTCTCGCGCTTAGCGCCGATCGCGTCGAGTTCGTCGAGGAACACGATGCAGCGATCCTCCGAGCGCCTCAGACGATCGAACAGCGTGGCAACGTTCTGCTCGCTGGCGCCAAGATAGGACTCGAACAGGTTCTCCGAACCGACATTGACCAGCGGAACGCCGAGGCGAGCGGCCAGATGGTGGGCGAGCGTCGTCTTTCCGCAGCCGGGAGGGCCGGACAGAAGCCCGGTCGAGCGGGGCTTGATGCCGACGGCGGCCAGTTCCTTTTGGGCGTTGATCTCGCTCAGCCATTCATAGACGGCGCCGCGCACGGACGGGTGCAGAATCGGCTCTTCTGCATCGTCGGGAGCCAGCACCTCCGCCCGGTTGCCGAGTATGTTGCGCAGGCGCTCGGTTGCCGCCGCCGCACCGGCGGCCGCCTTGCGGTTGCTCCCCTTGCGGCGGATCTCGGTCGGGGTGATTTCCTGCACGTTTCTCATTTCTGACCTCCGGCCTCACCCCCGGCCTCACTACCGGCGCCGCTGCCGGGCATCTGGCTGGGCTTGCGCTTCGCTGACTTCTTCCGGCGCCAGGCGGCGGGAATGTCCATGCCGTCGGAACCGGCGGCGCGGCACCAGCCTTCATCCCAAGCGGCGCGGCGGGGATCGTCAGCAAGGAAGGGGTTTTCCGTGACGCGCCTGCCGGCATGCGCTGCCGTCTCGCCCTCGGTGCGGGCGGCCTCGATCGCCTCGGGAGACAACGTGCCATCGGCGTCGATGTCCGGATCATCGCTGGCCTCTGGTTCCGGCCCGTCGGCACCTTCGCCGGCCTCTTTGCCGCTGTCGTCGTCATCGTCGGACGCGGGCCGCGAGACACGCTTGCGCGCGGCCTGGCCGAGCGGCGTTCCATCGAGCATGCCAAGCGAGCCGCGGTAGAGATCGGTAATCGCCTCGATTTCCTCGCGCTGGCTGCGCTGGTCTGCCGTCTCCATCGATTCCTTGACGACGGTGCGCAGCGCCTTCCGGTCGAAGCCCATCGCGATGGCTTCGGCGTAGACATCCTTGATGTCGGTGGCGATGGCCTTTTTCTCTTCTTCGAGCCGCGCAATGCGATCGACGAAGCTGCGCAGGTGATCCGCCGCGCTGCCGTTGGTGCCGGTCATGGGTCAGATCTCCATTTTGGATTGCGGCAACGACCGCGCATCAATAGCGCGCCAACCGGGAAGTGAGCGGTGGCGATGGAAGGTTGATAACTGCGCATATGCCACAACGAGGAAGCAGACGAGCACAGCTATGACGCCGGAGATGTAGGAGAGGGTGGTCATGTGGCTACCTCCGCCGCGGAGATGAAAGATATGAATGCGGGAGCTCTCGCTATTGCAATCTCTCGATTAGGATGTCGCCACGGTTGCATCGCTATCCCTCGAAAACGTCTCTGTAGAGATTGCCGTCAACGTTGGACGGTCTACTTTGTGGCGCTGTGCGCTGAGCACATAAGCGAGCCAGATACACAAACCGCATTGCATGTAGCAAAAAGCTACAAGATCGCTACAAAATGAACACGAAGCTTCCCGCCGTCAAGCCTATTTGCCGGGGAGGGCGGGTCCTTGTGAGCGAAAGAGGGAGAACCTAAGGGTTGGTTGCTGAAGCAACTACGGAGATGGAATATGTACAACGCGGAAAATGCAATCGAAGCGTCTCAAGCTCTACAATACTTAAGAGACAAGATTGTAGAAGAAAAAATATATGATCTAAAAGTCGGCACGGATTGGGAGGAAATTGAATTGCTGGCAAGCGAAACAGAAAAAAAATACATAGGAGAGCACTTTAGGAGGGCAATTAATACAACTCCGCCCGAAGATGGGTTTTGGATTGCGGGCCTCGACAAGGATGGTTCGTTGGTGGCGATGGTTGCCGCGAGGCTCCAGCGAACGGGTGGATGGTCGCTTCGGCGATACTGGAATGAGTATTTTCCGCGCGCCTACAAATCCTCGTCAGGGGGGCCCGTGGAACTCGCACGAAACCAAACGGGCTTTGCTGACCGGATCGGCGGGGACGTTGCATATATTGGCGAAGGATGGGTAGGGCACGACTGGGCAGGGCACGCGCTATCTGTGCTGTTCGTACAGATGGCATCGGTCCTGGCGTGCCAATTGTGGAGGCCCAGCTACCTCTATGGGTGGATGCGGCCGAGGCATGCCTTAAGGGGGACTGCAATCAAATGGGGCTTTACAGAGTGTTATCCCGAGGCAATTCGGTTCGACGCGCCTCCGGTGGAAGGTGACCTTGAAGCCTTATATTTTGTCGGCTTACCAGCCGAAGGCGCCAAGGAAATGATAGCGCGTCTTGCCGCTCTGTATCGAGGCCGCGAGAGTAGCAAATGATCTGCAGCGCGCCTTTAGGCTGCACAATAGGCAATAGCAGGCGGTCGTAGAGAACGCGAACCTGTCGTCCATCGAGATCGAAAAGACGACTGGAAATGCGATCACAGGTCGGTTCGCAAGTTTGCGGGATGATTTGATACGACTCGGATATCAGGCGTTTATAATCCGACGCAAGCCGATTGCCGGCTAGCTCCGGTTCGGTATGCCATTGCGGGCCCATGACGCCACTGGCGTAGCTAGCTGGTCCAACAAATAAAATAGGTGGCGTGGCGTCGGCACCGACCGTACCGGAAAGAACGATAAGACGGTCACTAATCGGTGCCAAGTTGTCGAACGTCAGGTCGCCATGCCGCCACAACCTTAAGAGGCGCTGGGCAATTTCGCCGACGTTACCCGCCGCTACCGAAACAAGACTTTGTGGTTCCACAAAATCAGTCATTGCCTTAGGATCCTGGGTGTAGCCATAGCAATCGATAGGCGCTCTTCGAACAGTCGAATGATCTCCTCTTTTTGGCACTCTGTCAAAAGTTCGAGCTGGAGCTGGCTGTAATTGGCGAGGGCTTCAAATCTAAGGCACATAAACAGATCATAGTGAATTGCGAGGGCGATAAATTCTTCAAATCGATCGCCTGTACTCCTCCCTAGTCTAAATTTATAGCGCCCTAAATCTGAAATAAAATCATCCATCTCGCTCTCCCGTAGCGGCAAAATATGCGCCCTTAGTCTTATTTCTTATGGGCGATATGTAAATACGACTCTTGAAGAGCTATTTGGAATTTTGCTTTAGCTCGTCAAAAAAGTCGCCTGCGAGCCGCATCAGGTCATGCATACCCAGTTTTGCTTTGATGTGATTCGCCTCTGCGTCCTTGGCCAGCGCCCAAGCCTGGCGCCATAAATCCACATCATTGCTGCTAGCGCCAGCGATGAGCTTCTCGTCTATTCGCTGCTCTTCGGGGCCGCGCCCGCGGCCAGTTAGCAGCCATTCTGCGTCGACCCCGAAGAATTTAGCGTAAGTCTCGGCCTTTTCGTCGAAATTACGAGTGCCGTTTTCGTGTGCATTATAGGTCGATGGGGGAATTCCAAGTGCTTTCGCGGCGCGCGATGCGTACCGGATGCCTTTGGCTAATCTTGCTCTGGTCAGGCGTTCGTTCGGGTCCATGGTGGCATCATGCCACGTTCGCCCGCGCTTTTGGGGTTGACCTTGTAGCGAAGTGGTGTTGTTTTTGTAGCGTTCTGCTACTTGCAATGGGATCACTCGCGTGGAACCTCCCAGCTTCGACATGACGCCCTTGGACATCCGAAAACGCCTAGGTCTCACTCAATGTGAGATGGCCAGTCGGCTCGGGCTTAGAGATCGTGGGCACGTCTCTCGGATTGAGAACGGCCACCAAGCGCTACAAGGTCCGCTCCAAAAGCTCTACGAGATGCTTGCTCATGAAGCCTACGTTGCAGAGAGCGGTAGTGCCGAGGATCTGCAACGGGCGCCTGCAAGCGTCGGAACGACGCGATCATTGCGTTTGTCGGCAGCCAAGTCATCCCGCGATGTCGCAAAAATCCCGGGAGACGCGGCATGAGCCTTTCCCGCGCTTCCTCCGACAAGGATCGCGCCCGGCTGAAACTGGCCGTGCGGCGCCAGGTGAAGGCCTGCGGCGGACAGGAATCGGCCTCATCGATCACGCGCGTCGGGCCGCAGACGCTTTCCGACTATGGCAACGCCCTGAGCGACCGCCACCGCGACACGCATTGCCCGCTCGACGTGTTTCTCGACCTGACGCTCGATGGCGGTGCGGCGGGGCTGGTGGAGCTGTGCCGCATTGCCGGCGGCGTGTTCGTGCCGCTTCCCGGTGCGGGCACGGCTTCGGACTGGGCACGCGAGATTGCCGATGTGGCGCGCGAGGGCGGCGAAGCCGTCGCGCGCCTGTGCGAGGCGCTTTCTTCCGGCGGCACCATCACGGCCGAGGAAGTGCGGTCGCTTGAGCTGCGCCGCGAGGTGAGGGAGGCGATCGAGGCGCTGGTGACCATCGATCATCATCTAGCGGGCATCGAGGAGGCTTCGAAGCGGTCATGAGCAAAGCCTCCCGGGTGCGAGAAGCGGACATGGATGCGGCGCTGGCGAGCGTGGATGCGTGGCTGGCGGCGCGGCGTTGCGAAAGCGGGTCCGCGCCGGAAGAAGGCGGGTACGGAATCGAGACGCGCCGCCGGATGCGCGACCGGGACGGATGCGACGCGGCGCTGACGCGGCTGATCATCGCCCACCGGGCGCGGAGCTTGCGCGAAATCAACCGGGCGCTGGAGGACCTGGGCGCGCGGCCGGTGTCGTCCGCCCGCCCGCGCCGGCGGCGGCGCAAGCCGCGCACTGAGCGTGAAGGGGCTGCGGCATGACGTGCATCCTGATCGACCGGAGCACCCGACTGATGCGCGATGCGGCGGCGCTTGCCGCCGCGCTGCCCGATCTCGTTGAAGCACACCCGGAGGGTGTCGACACGCTGGCGGTGATGGCCGGGCTCGGGATTTCGACGATGCGTGCCTCCGCCGCCATGCACGAGCTGGTGTTTTCCCGGCGCTGCGCCTTTTCGGTGCGCGACGGCTACCTGCAGCACATCTGGCTTGCCGGCGGGGTGCCGCCGATGACGCCGGCCGAGCGCCGGCTTTTCCTGGCGCTGGCGGCGATTTCGGCGCGCGACCGGCTGACGGGCGAGGACCTGGTGGAAGCGGCGGCTGAAGCGGCCGGCGTGGGGCGGGCTGCGGGCTCGCTCGTCACGCGGCTGGCGCTGAAAGGCGTGCTGCGGCGCGGGGCGGATGGCTGGGAGATTACGCCATGACCCGCGCGCGGCCGACCGATCCGCTGGGCGCGGCGCGCTACGTGGGCGCGGCAGCGGTGCGAATGGAGACGGGTGCGCAGTTCGTGCGCCTGTGCCTGCCGCGCGATGCACACGGGCCCTTGCTGCCGCGCGAGGAGATCGCCCGGCTGCGCTCCCTGCTCGATGCGGCGGAAGCGCAGCTCGACACACTGCCCGACGACAGCGGCCGGCACGTGGTGCCGGTGGAGATCTGAGGAGGATGGGATGGAACCGGAAGACCGGACGCGCCTGGCTATCGTCGCTGCCGTCGTGGCGTTCTGCGTGATCAACATTCTGGCGCTGTCGCTTCCGGCGGAGCGGTGCGGCGGGGAGAGCGTGGCGGTGAAAGCGGATCGTCAGGCGGCGCGGAAGCCGGACTGTGCCACCGCGCGAGAGCGCAATTCCTCCGGTGCAGGCGTCAGTGGTGTTCTAGGCGCGCGTCTTGCGCCATCGAGCAAAGGCGAGGCCGCTGCCGCCGATGCCCAGTGCGGCGAGCAGGCCGCTCAACGATGCAATGACGATCCCGATATTCTTGGCGGTCGAGGCGGCCGTATCGGCACCCGCCGCAACGCGGCCGATCCAGGTCCAGATATCGACGGTGACCGTGATCGTCTTCGGAAACTGGCGGACAGGGAGGGTGACTTCCTGATCGCCGAAAATCAGCTTGTTTTCGAGGATGACGGTGATCTGCTGGTTCCCCTCGCTCTTGGGCGTGACTTTCCACGTGAAGGTGTGTTCTTCCCCATCGGGGATATAGGCCCACTGGGTTTCCTGCGGCTCGAAAGCGAAGTTCGCGCCGAAGAGGCGGGCGCCAACCCTGTTGGTGGTTTCCGTGTTCTCCACGGCGAAGGTGGTCGGCTCGGCTGTAACGGCCATTTCGGAGCGCATGACATCGGAGGGGACCGCTTCGGCCTGGCCCGCGAGCGCGCGCGCCACGCGGATATAGGCGTTGTGCTCGTTGGCGAGCACCATTTCGGGAAAGAACTCGCCGGCGACGGCGGTCGCGCGCTGATCCCTTGCCTTCATGACCTTGATGATGGTCGCCTGGTCTTCCCCGCTCGCTTCCTTGAAGTGCCGGGCCAGCTCCATGTTGCTCATTGTCTCGAAAGAGGGGGGCGGGCCTGCTTCGGTCACCATGACGCTCGTGCCCTCGCCGGAGAGGGAGACCACGGTCTCTGTGCGCGCAGGCCGCGAAGCGTTCTGGACTGTGATGACTTCGAAGCTTGGCTTGTTGTCCTTGTCGCGGATCGCGGAGCCACCGTTATCCGGCGCGTGCGCGCCCGGTTCGGGGGGAGGCGCTGTTTCATCTTGAAACAGAAAGAGTTGGCCGGCTACCGCCAGCGCAACCACAATACTCGCGATCAAGAAGAACCTTTTTTCGAGCAAGATTTTAAACATCTGTATGCCTCCGACACCGGACGCGCAAAATGTAGAAACAGAGAGAAATCTTATCATGCCACATCAATAGGACGCGAAAAAGCGCCGAAAGACTTGGAGGCGGCGCGATGACTCTCCCGCTTGCCTCCCGCCAGGTGCTGGCATTGTTCGTCTTCGCCCGGCGCCTTCACGCAGGGCAGACACAGGCTGCGGCTGCAAGGCTTGCCGGCGTGAGCGAGCGGCAGGTAAGCCGGGCTGAGAGCTATCTGCCTGTATCCGTGGAGGCGACGGGGCGTCTGCTTGCCTTCGCCGGGCTGGAGCGGGCGGAGCTTTGCGCCGCCGCCGGGCGGGCGCCGGACCTTGCGCGGAGGGCGGCATGACGAGCCTTGTCACCATCGTGCGCCGGACAATCGAGGATGTGGCGCGGGTTTGCGACGTTTCGCCGGCGGCGATCCGCTCGCCGGCCAGCCGGCGCGAGCGGCGGGCGCGCAACCGGGCGGCCTATGCGCTGGTGAAGGCCGGGGCGGGCAGCGTGAGCGATCTCGCGACCGCACTTGGCTTTGCCGACCGTTCGGGCCTGCGGCATGCGGTGCTGACCCATGCGCGCGAGATCGGCCAGCCGGTGGCCCGCCTTGAAGACCTGATGGGCAAGGGGCGGCCACGGCGGATCGACCGGGCGAAGCTCGCCTTTCTGTTCGCGGCCTGGGCGGAGCGCGAAGGGCTGAACCAGGTGCAGGCGGCAGGGCGCATCAAGGTTTCGCGTACGGTGGTGCGCAAGGTGGCCAATGCGCAGGCGCTGGACGATGAAAGCCTCGTCGCGGTGATGAGCGGGGCCGGGCTGGAGCTTTCCGACATTCTGGTGGGGCCGGAGACGCCCGCGAAAGCGCGCTGCGCTTCACGTGAATTCTACGGGAAACATGCCCAAGCGGGCCGGGTGGTGGCGCATGGGTAAGCGCTCGGCCTTCGCACGCATCGACAAGGATTTCTACCGCACGATCGACTCGCGGGCGGTGCCGCCGCTGCTGCCGCATCTGGCGCCAGAGACGCGCTTTTGCGAGCCCTGCGCCGGGGCGGGAGATCTGGTCACGCAGCTGGGCGCGGCCGGGCACATCTGCACCGCGGGCTATGACATCGAGCCGCGCCTTGAAGGCGTGGAGCGGTGCTGCGCGCTGACGCTTGGGCGTGAGGACGCGCGCGGGGCGACGCATTTCATCACCAATCCGCCGTGGACGCGCCAACTGCTGCACGCGCTGATCGCGCACCTTTCCGCACTGCTGCCGACGTGGCTGCTGTTCGATGCGGACTGGGCGCATACCCGCCAGGCGGGGGAGCTGATGAAGCGCTGCCGGAAGGTGGTGAGCGTTGGGCGGCTGAAATGGTTTCCCGGTTCTAAGCACACCGGCAAGGACAATTGCGCCTGGTACCTCTTCGGCCTCGCGCCGCTGGGCGCGCCCCGGTTTTATGGGAGGGGGTGATGGTAAGAGGATCGCCGCTACGGCAGCAAATACTCATCACTGGGCGTGCGACTTCGCACGAAGAGGTTAGGCAACTGCCTTTCAAACCGTTCACGATTCTTGCCGTCAGGGCCTGCATCATATCGCTTGATCGGGATCGTGGAGGGCAAGCCGATTGGCTCGTTGTCAGACCAACACCACACATCGATATTGTCTGGATTGATGTTTTTGACATCCCAGAACACTGCGCCGGAAATATTCACCATTCGAAAATTCGTACTATTGAAATCAGCGAGAGTAAAATCGGCGAGACTGGCATTGCAATCGATTATATAAGCGTCATTAAATTTTGCTGCGAAAAAAGAGCATTCCGAAATGTCCGCATTATGGATTGCTGTTTCGTTGAAGTTACATCGGATAAATTTCATTCGAGACAGATCTCTCCCAAGAAGACTAATTCTAGAGAAGTCTGTGTCGTCGAACTGAATGGCAATGGACCTCGCAATTTCTTCCAAATGCTCGGTTCGTTTGATGAAAGAGAGTGCGTCAAGGGCTTTCTCAGCATCTTGCGGAAGTGCGCCGGGGAAGGCTGGGGCCGCGAGCGGTCGGGTGTTCAATACACCGGAAATGAAGTTACTAAGCAATGTTGTCACCAGGGCATATGTGTCTTCTGGATCAGATACCGCAAGTTCGCGAAGCGTAAGGATGCCCGCTATGCGAACAGTCGGATGCTGGCTTTCGAGCATCAGCGCACCTTTCTGGTACCGCTCAACCTGTTGTCCCCGAACTGCGATCCGACGCTGCTCGATAGCGTTGTCGACCTGTTGGGCCGCATAGCCTGCCTGACGGAGAGACGACTGTGCCTGCAATTGGGCGGTCCACGAGCGCCAGGCGCCAAGGCCGAGGGCAAGCAGGCCGAGGATGGTCAGGCCAAAATTTCGGAAGATGGCCGAACGGTCAAAGACGCCGTCGCTCGTCCCCCAATACTCCCATGTCCATTCAATATCGGACAGCAGCAGAGCGACGACTCCGAGGGCGGCAGCCGTCAGAAAGCCGCCGAAGATCATAGCGGCGCCGGTGTGAAACTCATCTTTTTGCGGCGGTGGCGGCGCTTCTTCCGGCTTGCTCATGTTCCGACCATAAGACGTTGCGGCAAGAACGCTAAAAGAGCAGAAGCCGCGCGCCTTTGCCAGTGGCCCTCGCGCGAATTGACGAGGGCGGCCGCATGACCCGGGAAATCCTGCCCGGGCGCCGGGCTTCCGACACCATCAAATTCGGTCACGGGCCGCGCAGCTACTACGCGACCGTGGGATTTTACGATGGCTCCGATGGGCGGCCGGGCGACCGGCCCGGCGAGGTTTTTCTCTCCACCGGCAAGACCGGCACCGAGCTGCAGGCGTTGATGCGCGACAGCGCGATTGCCGCCTCGCTTGCCCTGCAATTCGGCTGCCCGGCCGAGCTGCTGGCGCGCGCCTTCTCGCGTGACGGGCAGGGCCGGCCGGAAACGGCGATCGGCCGGCTTTTCCAGATCCTGGCGGAGGACGCGGGATGACGGATTCACTTCCGGCCCAGAAAGCCGACATGGCGATACCGATCGATGCCATGACGGCGGCAAAGCCGCTCGGACGCGGCGTAGCAGGCTTCAACGGGTGCCGAGAGGGTCAGGTAGTCCTCACCTGTCGGGGCGAGGTTGGTGGAAAGCCGGTTGAGCACGGCGCGGCAGGCGTTCAGCGCGTCTATGGCCTCTCTCACTTCTTCGGCAGACAGCGTCGCGCTGCGCTTGTTTCGCATGGGGGTAATGCCTCAATTGTTTCCGTTATGTTCTCATATGAATTAGCGCTAGGCCGGGGCGAACGGCAATCCCGGAAGGAATACGGAGGGCAGGCATGAGTTCGCGGGATCTGGCTGCGGCGGCATGCGCGATGGAACGCGCGCGGATGCGCTGGGAACGCACGGAAAGCGATGCCGACTACATCGCGTTTCTTGAAGCCGAAGGGCACTGGCAGCGGTGCCGGATTGCGGAGCTGGTGGCGGCTGTCCAGAGACGCGGGCAGGTGGAGAGGGTGGCATGAACGACAACGGCACCATGGCGGCATCGACCGCGCCGCGCGGCGGGCTGGACCTGCTTTCCGGTGGGCTGACGCGGGTTTTCCTGCGTCAGGTCATGCAAGAGCAGAGGATGACGACACAGGACCTCGCCGAGTGGATCGGATGTTCTGAGAGCGAGATCTGGAACCTGATGTCGCGCACGGATGGGAGGGCGTGATGGGCCTATTCATCCAGCTACTAGAGACCGCGCCTCAATGCGTCCGCCGACAGCTCGGACATCGAACGATGGTCAACGGGCAAGCGCTCGCGCTTATCGAAAATGCGGCTGAGCGCAGGATCATATCGTTCGACGTATTCGGCGATATGAGAAAACTCAATGAGCATCATTGTTTGGCGATCGGTTCTTTGCTGTTCATCTGTAAACCTTGCTGCGAGCATCCCTCCTATTTCTGCCTTGGTTCTCTCAAGTGCTGCCAATACAGATCGCGCGCCGGCGCGCGCCACGGGCGACATCTCCGCAGTTTCGAGGCGAAGATCGCTGATCGATATGCGGCGGCGAAGTTCATGGAGTTTCCCGATCGAGCGGCCGTGCGCTTTGTTTCTTCGGTCCAGACTCTCATTCTGGTTTGTGGATATTTCGAGGAGTTCCCAGGTGACATTGATGAGCTTCAGAATTTCTCCCAGCTCAGCATCGAAGATCGTCTTTGTCTCGTCGGCAACTGCTCTTGCAATCCTCCCTGCCTCGTCGACCTGCCTCTTGATCCAGTAGACGGTCCATGCTGCTCCGCAAAATGCCAGGATACCCGCGATAAGTGTCTGCCACTTCGCCAGAAAGCCAACTACTCCGACGGCCGCAATCTGACCGGCCCAGCCGGCGATTGCGAAGCCCAGAAGACATGCGGCGAAGTATTTCCATGCGTCTTTCATGGAGAGCACGCTAGCACTGCGGGTGTCGTGCGGGGAGTCCCCGCATGACCTTCCCCGACCACGAACTCGACCGCGTGAAAGCCATTCGGATTTCGGAGGTCATTGGCCGCGATGTGACCTGGGACCGGGCCAAGACGAACGCGCATACCGGGGATTTCTGGGCGTGCTGTCCGTTTCATGCCGAGAAGACGCCGAGCTTTCACGCCGACGACCGGCGCGGCACCTACAAGTGCTTCGGCTGCGGGGCGGCCGGCGACGGCATAGGCTATCTGATGGAGCGGCACGGGCTGACGTTCGTGGAAGCCGTGGAGAGCCTGGGCGGCAAGCGGGATGCGCCGGAGTTGAGCCCGGAGCAGAAAGCCGCGCTGGAGGCGGAGCGGGCGGCGAAGGCCGCGGCGGATGCACGGGACGACAACATCTACCGCGCGCGGGAGCTGAGGCGGGCGCGGGAGATATGGACCGGCGGGCGCACCTTTGCCGGATCAATGGGCGAAACGGTGTACTGGCGCGGCCGGGGCCTGTGGGCGCCGGGCCGGCCGGGGGAGCGCAGCGCGGTCTATCCCTCGCTGCGCTACGTCGAGGACCAGCCCTATTACGCGCCGGCGCTGGGCGAGGGGGAAAAGCCGCGGCTGATCTATTCCGGCCCGGCGGTGCTGGCGGCCATCGTCGGCCCGGCGGACGGCGATGATCTGCGGTTTCAGGGCGTGCATATCACCTGGTTCGACCCGGACCATGCGGGCGAAAAGGTCCGGCTGATCGATCCGGCGACGGGCGAGACGCTGCCGGCCAAGAAGATCCGTGGTTCCAAGGCGCGCGGGTGGATTTTGCTGCGCGATCCGCGCCGCGTCGGTATCGGCATCGGCCGGCTTCGCATCGGCGAGGGGGTGGAAACCGTCCGCTCCTACTGGCAGGCGGAAGAGGTGGTGCGTGGAGCGGACGGGATTGCCGCGACCGCCTATGCCACCTCGATCGACCTGCAGTCGATGGGCGGGCCGGCCGTGACGACGGTGGCGCACCCGAGCGCCACCCACACGACGAAGACGGGCAAGGTAGTGGCCGACCGGGTGCCGGGGCCGGTGCCGGACATGGAAACGCCGCGCGCGGAACGGGCACTCGTGCTGCCCGACAGCGTGCGCGAGGTGCTGATGCTGGGCGACAGCGACAGCGACGCGTTTACCGCGCGCCAGGTGCATGCGCGCGCGGCCGCCCGATGGGCGCGGCCGGGCCGGCGGATCGGCTCCGTGTGGGCGCCGCCGGGTGAGGATTTCAATGACCGGCTGAAAGAGCGGGCGCAAGCCGCGCTCGGCCAGGAAACCGGCACTGCGCCGGCGCGGGGGAACGCATGAGCACCGAGGTTTACGGGGAGATCATGGACCGCCCGGTGGAGGAGTATCCCGCGCCGGAAGATGCCGGCGGCGGGGACGGTGCGCCGCCTTCGGGGGATGGGCCGGGGGATGGTGACGGCGGGAATTCGGGCGGGCCGTTCGACCTGGCCCGGCTGGAGGCCTGCGCGGCGGAGCCGGAAACCGACATCGGCAACGGCCGGAGGATTCTGCACTGGTTTCGCGAGGAGGTTCTGTATGTGGCGCGGATCGGCTGGCACGTGTTCGACGGCACGCGTTGGGGAGAGGATGTGGAGGGGCGGCAAATCCGCCCGTTGGCGCACACGGTGGTTGAGCGGATCGCGCTGGAGGCGCGGCTGATCGACTACCACCCGCACGAAGTGAAGGCGATCGAGGCAGCGAAGGAGGCTCAGGCCGAGCTTGAGCAGCTCGAAGGCAAGGGCAAGGACGCGAGCGACGAGGACAAGTCGCGCATTCTGGCGCTGAAACGCGTGGTCGCCGATGGAGCGGACGCGGAAAAGGCGCTGAAGGGGCGGAAGTCGTACCGCCGGCGCTACTGCAAGACCTCCGGTTCCAGCGGCAAGCTGGACAACATGTTGCGCGAATCCGCGCCCTACGTGATGCAGGTGGTGAACGACCTGGACGGCGATGCGCTGGCCCTCAACACCCGGTCGGGCACGCTGCGGTTCGTTTCCGAGGACGACCCGGACAGCCCCGACGCGGATGCGCCGCGAAAGCTGTGGTCGGTCAGGTGTGATCCGCACGACCGCGCCGACCTGATTACCAAGCTTGCGCCCGTCGACTACGACCCGGAGGCGATGGCGCCGACCTTCGATGCGTTTCTGGAGCGCGTGCAGCCGGACCCGGAAATGCGGTCGTTTCTCCAGCGCTATTGCGGCTATTGCCTGACGGGGCTGACGCAGGAACAGGTGCTCGCCTTTTTCTGGGGCGAGGGCGCCAACGGCAAATCCACACTGGTCGACCTGGTCGCGCGGATCCTCGACGACTATTCGACCACGGTGCCTTTCGAGACGCTGGCCGGCGATGACCGGCGAAAGGGCGGCGAGGCGACGCCGGACCTCGCCAAGCTGCCGGGCGCACGGCTGGTGCGGGCCTCCGAGCCGGAACAGGGCATGAAGTTCCGCGAGGCGATGGTGAAGGCACTGACCGGCGGCGAGGCAATCCTGATACGCCGGTTGCACGCGGAGTTCACCGAGATCCGGCCGACGTTCAAGCTGATCATATCCGGCAACCACAAGCCGGATGTGCGCGGCACGGATGACGGCATCTGGCGGCGGGTGCTGCTGGTGCCGTGGTCCGTTCAGATCCCCAAGGGAGAGCGTGATCCGTTGCTGCCGCAAAGGCTGTGGGCGGAGCGCGCCGGCGTGCTGAACTGGCTGATCAAGGGGGCGCTCGATTACCTGACCTACGGGCTCGACGTGCCGGAGGAGGTGCGATCGGCCACCGACAGCTACCGGGAGGAAAGCGACCCTATCGGGGCGTTCCTGGATGGATACTGCGAGGTGACCCGTGATCCGGATGACTGCATGACGCCGGGCGCCCTCTACACCCTGTTCAAGATCTTCTGCGAGGCGGCCTCCTACACCGTGTGGACGCCCACGACCTTCAACCGGCAATTGCCGCGCAAGGCGGCGAAGCTCGGGTTTCACAAGGCCAAGTCGAACGGCAACACGGTCTATCGCGGCATACGCGCGAAGGCGGACATGGGGAGCGGATGGTCATCCGACGAGGGCCGGTAGCGCGGTCGGGCCCCTCGCTCACCCCCCGATGGAGAGCCGGAGAGCGCTCCAAAGCGGCGATTTCGGGGACGCTGGGGACGCAAGCGGTGTGGGCGATGCCGTTGCTTCCCTGAGGAAGTGCGAAGGATATCAAAGCTTTCGGGCGCTAGGGACGCTAGGGACGCAAATTCCGGGTACGCGCGTGAGAAGCAATAAGGGGTGCGGGGAAGGCCTATTCTTTTCTCACGTACGTTTCTTCTCAAATTGCTTCCCTAGCTTCCCTGAGAAGGTTTGTTGAGTGGAGTAACTGAATTGATGCAATGGGTTATGGGGTCGGTGTTCGGGGAAGATAGGCAAAAAGCCAGCGTCCCCATCGTCCCCAGCATCCCTGACCATGGAAAAGGGCGGCGAATGCGGAAGATCATCGATATCGAGGCGCTGGTGCATTGGACGCTGGGAGATCAGGGCGTCGCCCGTGAATTCGGGGAGGAGGCATACGGGGCGGGGTATGCGGCCTCGGCGTGGGAGCCGATTGAACGGCTGGCGCAGTTGGGCACGCTGGTCGATGGCCGGGGCGGGAGCCGGTTCGGCTCGGGGGATATTCATCGCGATGCCCTGCTGGTGGGGGATGCGATCAGGTCGATGGAGCCGGACGCTCGTGGGATGGTGATTTGCTACGGCATCACGGGTGGGCGGCCGTCGTGGGACTATCGGCCGGAGTTGCGGGCGGTGATCGGGGCGAACGGAAAGCCGGCGCTGATCCGCGAGCGGGTGAAGGGATTGAGGGGATGGCGGGACGATGTCGTCGGGTGCGAGTTGGAACTGCGGCCGTCGATCGAGGTGACGCGCGAGGCCTGGGCGAGATATCAGGCGTGGTGGATGGGGCTTGCGTATTTGCAGGCGTTGCTGAAAGGGCGGCTCGCCGAGCACGAGGCAACCGGCCCGCGCGCGCCGTTCGAACCGTGGATCGGGACCGGGGCGGAAGCGCTGGTGCGCGTGGTGTTCGCCGAACGGGTCGCGGGTGGTGACAGGGTGGGTAATGAAGAACACCGCAGAACGGCTTGACTCGCGGTTTGGATTTGACATAGCTTCATCAGGCTAGATTAGATCTGGAGATCAGAACCGGCCGGGCAGGGCGCCCGAGCCGGTTTTTTCGTGGGCGGATGGATGTCGATTGTCACCTATCAGTGGGAGGGCAGCGGTGTCGTCCGCCTTGCAGCCGCAGCCAGGAACACGCTCGGCCCGAACAAGGCAAGGGCTGCGTTTCGGCGCGGGATCAACCGGACCGGCGACAAGACATTCACGATCGTTCGGCGTGTCGTCGCCAAGCAGGTTGGTCTCAGCCAAAGCAAGGTCACCCAGAAGGGCGGGCTACGGAAAATCCGGGCGAACTATCAGGCGCTCGAATACCTGATCATTTCGCGCGGTCGTTTCATCAGCCTGAAAGAGTTCAAGGCCCGTCAGGTCCGTCGCGGTGTGTCGGCCGCGCCTTGGGGCAAGCGCCAGGTGTTCAAGAGCGCGTTCGGTCCTCAGATCAACGCTCTCGGCGGGCACGTCTTCCATCGCACCAGCGCGGATCGCTTCCCGATCGCGAAGATGTGGGGGCCGGCGATCCCGAAGGAAATCGTGAAGGACGAAAGCCGCAAGGCCTTCGACGAGACCGCCGCCCGCGAACTGCCGCCGAAGATCGAACACGAAATCCGCCGCCTGATGCAGGGCACGGCCTCCTGAAATCACCCGCTCGGACCCCGGTCGGAGCACCCCCCATCCCCTTAGGGACCGTACCCCCGCGGCCAACCCCGCGGGCGCGCTGCCGCGCGAGAGTGGGCTAGTTTTTCAGCGTTTGGGCCGGGTTACCAAGGGTTACCAAGGTTACCGAAATGAGCGAACCGGTTACCGATGGCATCTGGGTCGGCGTGCGTCAGCTGGCGGCGATGAAAGGCGTTTCGCACCCGGCAATCTCGAAGCGGCTGCGGCGGTTCGAAGAGGCCGGGCTCGTCACGGTGCGCCGCGAAGGACGGCGGACGCTGGTGAATGTCGCGCAGTGGGACGCGGCTGCTGATGAGGTCACGGATCCGGCTCGGCTCGCGGGTGCGGAGACGACGCGCCAGATGTCGGCGGATGTGGACGCGACGCACGCCGATGCGCCGACGGGGACGAACACGAAGGCCTACAGCTTCCAGCAGGCCCGCAAGGCGGAATATGACGCCGACCTCAAGGAAATCGAGCTTGCGAAGCAACGTGGCCAACTTCTGCCGATTGCGGAGGTCGAGGACGCGATGATCCGGTGCGCGGAAAGTCTGGTGCGGGCAATCGACCAATTGCCGGCCGGCGCTGACGACCTGGCCGCTGCCGTGTCCCGCGGCGGCGTCCCGGCACTGCGCGATGCGCTGAAGATCAAGGCACGCGAGCTGCGGCTGAAGCTTGCAGAGAAAATGAGACTTCTGGGCGAAGACGAGAGCGACGGGGACGAGGAATGAAGACGACCTTTGCCAAAGCGCTTCCGATCGTTGCCGGCGCTCTTGCTGCCGTTCTCACTCCGCCGGAGCCGATCGTTCCGTCCGCGTGGGCAAAGGATCATCTGTATGTGCCTGACGGGCCGCGCGCCTCCGAGCGGTGGGATCCTTCGCTCACCCCCTATGTTGCCGAAATCATCGACCTGCTTGGGCCGGACAGCCCGCACAATCGGGTGGTGGTGCGCAAGTCGGCACAGACCGGCTTGTCCATTGCGGGGCTTGCCTGGCTCGGCTCCCTGATCGATGGGGCGCCGGCCAACATGGCCTATGTCCTGCCGACCGACGAGGCGCGCAACGACTTCAACTCGGAAAAGCTGACGCCGACGATCGAGCACACGTCGGCGCTCAACAAGAAGATCCGCAAGCAGCTTTCGCGCTCCGGCGATGGCTCGACAGCGAAGAAGAAGAAGTTCCCGGGCGGCACGCTCAATCTGCTGAACGCGAATTCTGCGCCGGACCTCCGCTCGAAGACGCTGAAATATGCGGTTGCTGACGAGGTCGACGAATGGCCGGACGACCTGGAAGGGCAGGGCGATCCGTGGGAGCTGTTTGAAGGCCGGTTCATTTCGTTCCACGCGTCGGCCGATTGGAAGATCTTCGAGATCTCCACGCCCACGATCAAGGGCTCGAGCCGGATCGATGCTGATTTTGAGGCCGGCGATCAGAGGTTCCTGTTCTGCAAATGCCCGCACTGCGGGGAGCGCATCCGGCTTCTGTTCGAGAACCTTCGATACAATCCGAAGCCGCCGTACCAGGCGCACTACGTTTGCCAGGAATCGGGTTGCATTATCGAGCCGCACGAAAAGCCGGCGATGCTGCGGAGCGCGAAATTCATCGCGACAAATGCGGAGGAAGGTCTCTACCCGTCGTTTCACGTCGATGCGCTGACCTCGCAGCTCACGACCTGGGACAAGATCGCGGAGAAGTTCATCCAGGCGAAGGGCGATCCGCGCAAGGAAAAGACGTTCTGGAACATCTGGCTCGGGCTCGCCTACGAGATGCGGGGCGATGCTCCGGACTTCGAGCGCCTGATGGAGCGGCGCGAGGAGTATGCGGAAGGGGTGATCCCGCCGCGCGGACTTCTGCTGACCGCCGGATGCGACGTGCAGCACACCGGGATCTGGGCGGAGGTCATCGCATTCGCGCCCGACAAGCAGAGCTGGACGGTAACGGCCCGTTGGCTCGAAGGCGATACGACCGACGCCAATGGCGGGGCGTTTCTCCGGCTCGCCGCGCTCTACGACGAGTGGTTCTCCGATTCCTTCGGAGGCCAGCGTCAGCTTGATGCGATGGCGATCGATGCCGGCGACGGCGGGCGGGCGAACCAAGTCTATACGTTCGTCCGCTCACGGCCCCGCGCCTATGCGATCAAGGGACTGCCGGGATGGACAACGCCGGCGATCGGCACGCCGTCAAAGGTCGATATCCGGATCGGTGGCAAGAAGAAGCGTCGCGGTGCCACGCTCTGGCCGGTCGGGACCTGGTCGCTCAAGGCTGAGTTCTACACGAACCTGCGCAAGGTCGGGATGTCCGGCGGACAGGAGTTCGACCCGCCCGGTTATTGCCACTTCGGCGCGTTTCTCGGCATCAACTTCTTCAAACAGATCACGGCGGAATACCTGACGGACGAACTCCATCGGGGGCGCCGGCGCAAGGTCTGGAAGGAGAGCGGGGAAAACCACCTGCTCGATTGCCGGATCTACGGGATGGCGATGGCCGATCACCTCGGCCTTCACCGCAAGACGGAAACCGACTGGCTGATGCTCGCCAAGGAGCGCGGCGTTCCCGAGGAACTGCGCAATCCCGATCTGTTGTCACCGTTGAGTGTTCGGCTGGAAGCGATGGCCGCCGCATCTGCAAGGCAGGGGCCGGCTCCGGCCTCGGCACCGTCTGGTACGGAAAACGATCAGCTGGCGCCTGCTGAGCGGTCGAGCAAGCGCGAGGCGCGTCGCAACAAGTGGAAGCGTCGATGAGGTTCCTTCAGCGGCTGACAGGCAAGAAGCCTGCGAAATCTGCTGGTGGCGCCGGACCTCGGTCGACCGCGCGCTATCTGCGTGACACGCCGACGGGGATCATCCGTTCGCGCCACGCCTCGCTCTCCGACAGCCGCGATGATATCCGGCGGTCCTGGCGGCAGGCGGCGTCTCTGGCACTCGACATTGTGCAGAATTCTGGCCGGCTCAAGGGCATGGTCGACCAGGTGCTCGCCGATACGGTCGGGGTCGAGCTGGTACTGAACCCGCAGCCCGATCTCGCGCATCTGGGATACGACCAGAAAGAGACGACGGACTTCATCCGGCTGGTGAAGAAGCGCTGGAAGAAATACGCGTGGAATGCGGCTGAATGCGACTTTCGCGGAAAGTTCACGTTGCCGCAACAGGTGGATATCGCGCTGCGCTGGCATATCGTCTACGGCGAGGTAACCGGGATCCTCGACTACATGCCGGCATCGGTGCGCCGGCGCTACGGGATCAGGACCGGCACGAAACTCTGTCTCGTGCCCCCGCCGCGGCTCGTGCAGGACACGAACGAATTCGCCGGATTGTTCCAGGGTGTTTATCACGACGACAACGGTCGCGTTTCCGCCTTCCTGCTGGAGGAGAAGCGGAACGGGTTCTGGACGAAAGTGCGGTATCCGGCGCGTGACGGAGAAGGTCGCGCTGCATTCCTCCACGTGTTTGATCCGGTGGACGCGACGGACGTGCGTGGCATCTCCGTCATGGCGTCGGGGATCCGGAAGCACCTGCAGCACGAGACGCTGGAAGACGTGACCCTGCAGACGTCTATCCTGCAGACGTTCTTTGCGGCAGTGCTGACGAGCGATCAACCGTCGGCCGACGCCTTCGAGGCGCTGGAGGCGATCAAGGATATTCGCGGGGAGGATTCCTCCTCATCCGGATCGGAATACGTTTCCGAGTTCGTGGGTTATCTGAACGGCAGTCTGGAGCGGGCGGCCGAAAGCCGGCTCACGGTGGGAAGCGATCCTCAGGTTTCGCATCTGGCGCCAGGTGAGGACTTCGAGTTCAAGACGGCGAACACGCCGGGTCCGCAGTACCAGCCGCTTTCCGCCAGTCTCAGCCGGGACATGGCGCGTTCCGTCGGGATCACCTACGGCGCGCTGACGATGGATCACACGAAGGCGACGTACTCGTCGACGCGGATGGAGAATTCCTCGATCTGGCCGGTGGTGACGCGGCGACGTGAACGGATCGCGGCACCGGTTGCGCAAACCGTCTACGAGTTGTGGCTCGAGGAGGAGATCGCGACGGGGCGCATCCCGCTCAAGGGCGGGCACGCTGCCTTCGAGGCCAACCGGGACGACATCACCTGGGCGCAATGGCAGGGGCCGGCGAAGGCGACCGCCGATGATCTGAAAAGCGCGAAAGCGTCTAGCGAACGTCTGGCGAACGGCACGTCGTCAGTCGAGATCGAGGCGGCGGAGCTGGGCGTCGATCCCGACGAGTTGTTCGAAGAGCGCCACCGCACCCACGAGCGCTATCTCGCGGCCGGCATGCGCAGCCCCTACGAGCGGGCAACGGCTGCCGGCAACATCGATCCGTCCGACGGCCCGGCGTCCACGGAGGTTTCGTCATGACGTCAATCAGGATCCGCAAGGACGTGCTGGATACCGACGATCCGTGTGCGGTCGCTGAAAAGCTTCGCTCGATCCGGCTCGCCATCGTTGCCGGCGGGCAGGCCGAGCGCGTGCGTTTCGGCGAGGAGGAGGTCGAATACTCCCGCGCCAACATCGCGCTTCTGGAACGTGAGATCGCGAAGTTCGAAGACGCCTGCATCCTGAAGAATGGCGGCCGCGTGAAGAGGCGGCGTTATGCCCGCCGGATCCGGTTTGGCTGAGGAGACAATCATGTCAGTGACGATTTCGAACGGCGAACTCCTGCTCTACGGGTTCGTCGGCGAGAGCTATTGGGGCGAAGGGTTCACGGCTCTCGAAGTCCAGGAAGCTTTGACCGAGCACGGATGGGCGAACGACGTGACCGTGCGGGTGAATTCCGGCGGCGGATATATCGACGACGGCATCGCCATCTACAACGCTCTGACAGCTCACAAGGGGCAGGTCACGATGATCGTCGATGCGGTCGCCGCCTCGGCGGCCTCCGTCATCGCGATGGCCGGCGACGAGATCGTCATGCGATCCGGCGCAATGATGATGATCCACGATCCGGCCGGATATGCCTTCGGAACAGCCGAGGATCACGAGAAGTCGCGCGCTCTGCTCGACAAGCAGGCCGACCAGATGGCGTCGATTTACGCCGATCGTAGCGGACAGGCGGTCGAGGATGTGCGCCAGGCGATGAAGGACACGACCTGGATGACGGGCGACGAGGCCGTCGAGCAGGGATACGCGGACCGCACGGACAGGGTCCGCTCGCTTGCCGCGACCGCCTTCGACTACCGGATCTTTTCCGACACTCCCAAGAAACTCGTCGCGCTCGCGTCGAGGAAAGGCTGGTCGTTCGATGATGACGACCGGTCGAAGGCGGCGACCGCCGCTCCCACCCGTCAGAGCAAGGAGACATCCATGGCTGGCAACACTGCGGCGGACGACACCACGGCCGCCGAACGGGCTACGGCGAAATCGGAGGGTGCTTCCGAAGCCAAGGCTCGCATCAAGGCAATCATGACCTGCGAAGAGGCCGAGGGCCGTGAAGGGCTTGCGGAACATCTCGCCTACGACACCGAGCTGCCGCCGGAGGAGACATTCAAGATCCTGGCGGCGGCGCCGAAAACCGCGGCGTCCGATGTCACTGCCGACGAGCCGGAGACGGATCCTGCCGATCCGAAGCCTGCGGACTTCGAACGGCGTCGCCTCGCTGCGGCGGGGCAGGCCGCACCCGGGCAGGTCAAGGGTTCCGGCGAAGACGGTCAGAGCGGGCGGCGCACCGCGCTGAAGCCGGGTGCGATCTACGCCGCGCGCCGCGACGCGCAGAAGAAGGGCTGACGACCATGGACATGAAAACGGAGAAGGCGCGCAACCTCGCGTACCTGCTGAGCGAGGCCAACGGGAGCCGGTCTCGCGACGTGGTCACGATCGCATCCGGCGAAGGCGGGCTCGAGGCAGGGACCGTCCTCGGCCAGGTGACGGCGACGAAAAACTATGTCGTTTCGCCCGACGCCGAAACCGCGGGCAAGGAAGGGGCGGAGACCGCCTCGGCAATCCTCGCCTATGGCGTCGACGCAACGGACGCGGACGTCGAGGCCGTGGTGACGTCGGCCGACGCCGAGGTGAAGGCGCCGATGCTGATCTATCACGCCTCGGTCGACAGCGCCGCCAAGGTGACGGCGAAACAGACACAGCTCGGCTTGGCCGGGATCAAGACGCGCTAAGGAGAAGATCATGCCCGATGAAGTCGATATCTGGGAGGGCGATGGCTTCTCCATGCGGAGCCTTACCGCCGCAGTCAATTCCGAACCCTACCGTCCCGGCCAGATCTCTGCGACCGGGATTTTTGATGAAGACGGGGTAACCTCGACCCGCGTCTCCATCGAAATGCGCGACGGCAAGCTGGGGCTGGTGGAACCGTCGGAACGCGGCGGTCCCGGTGAGACCGTCGACGACGAGAAGCGCCGCAAACTGCCTTTCGACATCCCCCACTACCAACGTGATGATGCTGTCAGGGCCGATGAAGTGCAGGGCATCATTCGCTTCGGCAGCACGGACGAACTCGAAACCCTGCAGGACCGCGTCGAGCGGAAGGGGGCTCGGCATGGGCAGGACCTGACCATGACGCTGGAGCATCAGCGTGTCGGTGCTGTTAAGGGCATTATCACGTCGAAGTCCGGCACGGTTCTGGAGGACCTTTACAGCCGGTTCGGAATCGCAGTGCCTGCCCCGGTCTCGCTGGAACTTGACGTTGAGGCTACCAAGGTCTCGAGCCTTTGGCAGGATGTCGTCTATTCGATCGAGGACGATCTCGACGAAACCTATTCCGGCCTGCACGTTTTCACCGGGCGCAACTTCCACAAGGCGGTGTGGGAGCACAAATCGGTGCGCGAGACGTTCATGTACAACGCCGGTGCGGTCGTTCTGCGCCAGGACGTGCCGGACGTGTTCGAATTCGGTGGCGCGACATGGGAGCGCTACAAGACCGGAGCGAAAGCGAAGTCCGACCTCGGGGCGTCTTACATCGACCCCAACAAGGCACGCGTCGTGCCGGTCGGTGTTCCCGAACTCTTCATCACCCGGTTCGCGCCGCCGGATTACGAGGACACAGTCAACGAGCTGCCGCCGCTCGGCCTGCCATTCTACATGCATCAGTACAAGATGGCGAACGGCAAGGGGCGGCATATTGAAGTGCAGATGAACGCGGTTTCGCTCTGCACGCGGCCGCAGGCGCTGCGCGAGCTGACGCTGACATGAGGGAACAATCATGGCTGAGAAAAAGATCAAGATCGCGTCGGCCCGGGGCCTGATCATCCCGAAGCAGATCGCCGGCACCGAGAAGGATCTGCGGGTTGAACCGCACAAGCCCGTTTCGGTGCCGGAAAGCTATGGGCGGAGCCTGATCGAAAACCGCTTCGCGGTCGCATATGGCGCCGCGGAGAAGCCCGCCGAGCCCCAGGCTGCCACCGGCGAGAAAGCCGGGTGAGTGGCCCCTGGAAAGACCACCTGGCGGCGCTTCGCCGGGTGGTCGATGCCGAACTTGGCGAAACCGTTCGGGTCGAGCCGATGCGGCGCGGGCAATACAACACGGTGCCTGATCCCGACCGTCCAGCCTTCGATATCGACGAGGCGCACCTCAGAGTATCCGGCGGTCAGGACGATCTTGGCGGTGTGGGATCCCGATCATGGTCGACGCTTGTCGCCGGTGGCGAGGCCGAACTGCATGTCGATCCGGATGCGTACCCGGCGGCGCTGACGCTTCGCAAGGGCGACCAGGTTGTTGCGACGGACCGTTTGGGGGCGCCGCGTTTCGAAGTCGCCCGTGTCGATCCTGATCAGCGCAACCGTCTGGTCCTGCAAATGAGCCTCAAGTTATGAGCCTGGTCTGTCTCCTTCTCCGGCTGTCGACGGTCAAGGCGCTGTCGGGCGCGACATGGGCGGGCGAGGCCGTACGCGACAGCGAGATCGCGCCGATCGATGCGGCAGCGGCGGAAGAAAAGCAGCCATTCATTTCGGTCTATGTGGATGAGGGACGCTCGCAACCTGTGGGGCGCGATCTCTTCGAAGGCGTTGCGGAGATGACGCTTGTGCTGGAGTTCGGCATCACGGCGCAGATGTCGGTCAGGGACGAGGACGGACGGGAAATCACCGAGCAAGGCATGCCCGTGACCGATGCCGGCCTTGAACTGACGTTGGATGTCCTGCACCGGCAGGCATTCGCGGCGTTGATGGATCCGGAAAACGAATGGGCGGATCTCTGGCGCTCGATCGTTTCCAAGGTTGTTGCCGTGGATATCCTGCGCGGAGCAAAGGCGGACGGCGGACCACGGTTTGCCGGACGGCAGGTGAAAGTGCACTGCAAGACCTTGCGCGACCCGGCTGTTGGTGCCGCTCTCACCGGCATCTGGCCGAAAGCCCTGGCGCTGATTGCCGGCGATGCCGAGCTTGCGTTTCTGGAGCCTGTGATCCGTGGGCTCGTTGCCGGTGATTTGCCTGAGTGGCAGATCGATCAGGCGCGACGCGGACTTTCCGCTGACGAAGCGAGGGCATTGAACCTGACGCCGCCCCCTGAAGCAGAAGCGACATCGCCCAATTTTGATGGCGTGACGGTCTCAGGGCCGGAGCCATCCGCATGAGCCTGCAGGATCTGGCCAATCAGTTCGCCGACATCTACCGCCGCCTGGCGGAGCTGGAACGACGCGCCCGCAACCGGAAGCGGACCGGCACTGTGAGCGAAGTCGATCACAAGAAGGGTCTTGCCCGGGTCCGGATCTCCGAACCGGGCGGCACGCCGTATATCGGCCCGTGGATGCCGTGGAAGGAGATCGCGGCCGGGGACATCAAGACGCACATTCCGCCGTCGGTCGGGCAGCAGGTCACGGTCGTTTCCGAAAGCGGCGACCTGACCGACGGGGAGATCGACATGTCGATCCCGTCGACGGCGAACCCGCGTCCGCACGACGGGCCGGAAGCGGTCATGACGAAGGGCAGCGTTCGCATTGAGGTCGCCGACGATCTGGCGACTGTCACGGCACCGAAGGTCATCGTGAAATCGCCTTCCGTCCAACTCGGCGAGGGCGGCGGGAAGAAGGTCGCGCGGGCAGGGGATATGGTCCGCGTGACCTACGGATCGTCTGCCGGATTGCATCCGATCGTTGAAGGTTCATCGCGGGTTTTCGCGGCTGATTGAAGGAGAAGATCAATGGAAATCGAAACCTACGAGGTCGCGATTGCGGGTTTCTTCGCAGGCACGTGGAAGGACGTGGAAGAGACGATGGCTCTCACCGGCCGCGAGGCGAAGTACCTGAAGATCGAGGGCAAGATCGCGCCTGTGTCGAAGAGCAAGGCAAAGGGCAAATCTGCTCGCGGGGCCAATGCCTCGGCGATGACGGACGCCAAGGAATAGGCGCCGATGTCTTCCAACGGCGTCGACGCGATCACGGGGCAGGGCCTCAAGGGCTGGTCCCATGTGGAGCAGTCGATCGGGAAGATCCTCACCACCCGGATCGGCGCGCGCGTCATGCGCCGAGATTTTGGGTCTGACATCCCCTTGCTGATCGATGCACCCATGAATGATCGCGTGGTGCTGGCTGTCTTCGTGGCGGCCGCGATTGCGATCGACCGGTGGGAGCCGAGGTTCGCATTGCGGTCCGTGGCAATTGCGGACTCCGGGCCGTCCGGTTCGATCGTCCTAGCGCTCTCCGGCACCTATTACCCGCGCGGTCACCTTGGCGACTTCTCGATCGAGGAGGACGCGCGGACGCGCGTGCTGATCCGCTCATGAGCATTCCTCTTCTCGACACGCTTGCCGCCCCCGAAGTCATTGAACCCCTCGATTATGAGGCGACCCTCGCGGCCCTCGTTGACGATGCCAAGACGCGCCTTTCTGCGGCGGGTATCGAGTGGGATGTCGACACGCTTGAGACGGATCCGATCATGATCCTGCTCGAGGCGTACGCCTACCGGGAGACGGTTCTACGCGCCAGGATCAACGATGCTGCGCGCGCGAACCTGCTCGCGTTCGCGTCCGGTGCGGATCTCGATCACCTGGCCGCCTTCTATGACGTGACGCGGCTGGCCGACGAGACGGACGATCGGCTGAGAGAGCGGGTGCGCTTCACTATTCTTGGACGGTCAGCCGGCGGACCAGAAGAGCGCTATGCGGCCGTCGCCAAGGGCGTATCGGCGCGTGTCCGGGATGTCGCGATCTGGCGCGAGGGCCGCGACCCGACAGTGCGGGTGTCGGTGCTGACGACCGAGGGCGACGGTGAGGCCGATGCCGCGCTGCTGACGGAAATCCGCGAAGCGCTGGAACAGCCGGAGATCCGTGTCGTCTCCGACCGGTTCGCGGTCGCGTCGGCGATCACGCAGACCGTCGACATCACGCTCACCGTACGCCTGGATCCAACCGCTTCGGCAACCGTCCTGACCGGGTTGCCGGATCTGATCGCCGCCGACTGGCTGGCGGAAAGCCTGCTTGGGTTCGATCTCACGCATTCCTGGCTGATCGCCCACGCGATGCGGACCGGCGTAACCCGCGTCGAGGTGACGGCTCCGGCCGCAGACGTTGAAGTCGACGGCACCGGGGCGCTGGCGCTCGGCACCATCACCATCGTTGACGGGGGGCGCGGCCGATGACCTCCGTTCTGCCGGTCAACTCAACGCCTCTTGAAGTTGCGCTCGACGAGGCCGGCGACGCGCGTTTCGAGACGCTCTATCCCGGGGCTGACGCCATTGCCGGATGGCGGTGGACCTGCCCGCGGGCGAGCCTGTTCCCGTGGCTGATCTGGGAATATGGGCTCGGCGCAATGTCGCCCTACCTGCCGACGCTTTCCTGCGCGGTCTACTACGGGGTGGCCTGGGAGCGGTTGCGCGGGACACATGCCGCCGTCGCGCGGGGGCTGGAGTTCATCGACTACGATGGAACGATCATCGATCCGCCAGCGCGGCGCACGGCCTGGGCTGATTTCCAGATCGCGCTCGGTCGGGTGCGTGACGCGGAGGCTGATCTGCCCCGGATCGCCGGCGTCATCGATCTTTCGCGACCGGCGCGCTCACGTCTGCGACGGGGCTATGCCGCTTATGACGTGCCGGCGGCCGAACTCTCCTGGACGCGGCTCGGGCGATCGATCATCGGCGACGACAGCGGCGTGCGGCCGGATGCGGCCGGGCCTAAGTGGTCGTTCGGCCGGGACCATGAGGCAGAGGCGACCTTGACCGAGGCGGAGTTGACCGGCCTCGGTGTCTGGATCCCCGGCGGGACGGACCCGGTCACATGGGAGGATCTGACATTCCCGTGGACCGACATCGTCGGGGCCTGGACGGACCTCGGATCGGACACGGCACGTCGCGCGACGATGGCTTCAGCGCTTGCGGCTCGCGGGGCGTACATCGCGCTCTATGACGCCGAGGGCGAAATGATCGGAGCACGCCGGTGCAGGGCGTGCCGGCCGGTCGCGTTCGGCGACACCTACGAAATCGCCGGTGGCACGTGGTCGCCCGACGTCGCCGGCACCCGGCTCTACATCGAGGCCCGCACCGGTTGGGGCGATGGCTCCGGGCAGACCGCCGTTGAGGCCGCGGTCCTGTTCGGTGCGGCGCCGGCGGACACGAGCCGGCCCGGGCAGCTCTGGTGCGCGCCTTCCGAGATCTCGGCACCCTATGCCGCCGTTGCGCGACATGCCGTTTCCATTCCGCTCGGCGACACGGTCCGTGACCGCGTAGCCCTGTTGGCCGATTTCACCTGATCGAGGTTTAGATGGCTCACGAACATCCGAACGTGGCCGGCGCTTACGACCGGACGCAGACGAGAACGGCCGACACAGGTCTCGTGTTTCGCGAGGGTTTGTTCCTGCAGGGGGCCGAACTCAACGAGCTGCAGTCCATCATGCGCGGCCGGATCCGGCGTGCTGGTGAACTATCGGCCCGTGACGGCGATCGGATCTCAGGTGCGGCAATCGTGATCGACACTGCGACTGGAACGATCACCTGCGCGGCCGGACAAGTCTACGCTCGCGGCGATGTGCGCCCGGTTGCCGCGGCAACGCTCTCCGGCGTGCCGATGGCGGGAGATGCGTTGGTCGGCGTGCGGCTGGTGACCGAGATCGTCGACAACGACGCCGCGCCGGAGCTGCTCGGGCTCGCTCCGGGCACCGAGGCTGAGGGGGAGCCTGGCGCGGTGCGCGAGGTCGAATACCTCGTCTGGGGCTGGGACGGCGACGGCGCGGAGGGCGACCTCTACGCCGTCTACCAGCTCGTTGACGGTGTGGCGATCGACCAGACGGAACCGGTGGAACTGTCGACGACGACGCAGGCGATTGCATCGTACGACCGCGACGCAAACGGCTCCTATGTGGTCGATGGCTGCCGGGTGGCCGCGCTCGGCGGCGTGTCGGGCGCCCAACGTTTCGTGATCGACAGCGGCACCGCGAACATCAACGGTTTCAAGCGGACCAGGTCGGCGTCGAGCCGACTTGAGATCGAAGAGGATCCCGACGTCTCCCGGATCGACGGCGAACAGCACTCGTTTGCCGACGGCGGATCCGGCACTGTCACACTCACCCTGCGCCATCCGCCGCTCGCAACGCTGGTGACGGCGCTGGTGACCAAACAGGTGACCGAGACCGTCACGCATGGCGGCGCGGTGGGCTCGATCGACGCGCTTGCCAACGACAGTGTCGTGGCGATCGTTGCGGTGACGCAGGGCGGAACGACCTACACGGCCGGAACCGACTACGTCCTTAACGCGGACCGTGTCGACTGGACGCCGGCAGGCGCGGAGCCGGCAACAGGGTCGAGCTACAGCGTGATCTATCAGTACCGCGACGCCGTCGCGCCCGAAGCGGCGACGGACCGGACTGTCACGGTTGCAGGCGGCGTGACTGGTGGCGACGTGATCCTGACCTACGACTACAAGTTGCCGCGTCGCGATCTGATATGTCTCGATCCGGACGGCCGACCTGTCTATCTCAAGGGCGTTTCATCCCGCACCACGCCGCGCGCGCCGGCCGCGCCCTCGACCTATCTGCCGTTGGCAGAGGTCACGAACACGTGGTTCGGCACGCCGACGATCGAGAACTCCGGCGTCAGGGCCTACCACTACACGACGATCCATCACCTGTTCGGCCGGCTGGTCGATGCCCTCGATCTGGTCGCGCTGGAGCGGTTGCGCCGAGACATCGACAGCCGCGAGCCGGTTGCCAAACGCGGCGTGTTCGTTGATCCGTTCACGAGCGACCGATACCGCGACAGCGGGTTCGCCCAGGACGCGGCGGTCTTCGACGGGAGTTGCCAGCTCGCGTCCGACGTGACGATCTTTCCGCTCGACCTGGCATCAGCTGCGATGCTGGTGGGTGAAAACGAGGTGGTGATCTCGCAGCCGCTTGCCACCAACTGTCGCCTGATCAACCCGTACCGCAATTTCGATCCGATGCCGGCGGCCATGACGATCAATCCGGCGACCGACTATTGGGTCGAGACTGTGACCGAGTGGCTGAGCGCCCAGACGCGGGTCCTCGGCGCCGGCAACAGATCGCGCACGACGACAGAGACGACGACCGTCGACGAGCGTGAAGAGCTTGCGGAGTTCCTGCGCGCGATCGAAATCGCCTTTCGGATTGAAGGCTTCGGGGCAGGGGAAATTCTGTCGCTTCTCACGTTCGACGATGTCGACATGACACCGGACCCGGCGCTGGTGGCGGACGCGGATGGGGTGATTTCGGGGACATTGTCGATCCCCGCAGCCACGTTCCCGGCGGGTTCGAAGCCGGTCTACGCCGAGGGCGCAGGCGGGAGCCGGGCGGGCGCGCTGTTCGTCGGCCAGGGCGTGATTACCACTACAGTGATGCAACAGGTCACCACCATCACGCGCTGGCGGGAAGCGACCTCGAGTAACGGCTGGAGCCGCCAAACGACGATGGGCGGCAACGATGACCCGCTGGCCGAGACATTCACCTTGCCGCGCGGGACCGGGCGCCACGTCGGGGCGATCGACCTGAAGGTCTGTGCCAAGGGCAACGACGCGAACCCGATCGTCGTCGAGATCCGCTCGACGCTGACGGGGCTTCCGACCTCGGAGGTTGTCGCGCAAGCCGTCGTCGATATGGCGACGGTGGTTGTCGGAGACTGGATCCGGGTTGCCCTGCCGTTTCCCGTTTGGCTGTCGGCCGACCGCGAATGGTCATTCGTCGTCAAGACAGACGATGAGTTCCATGCGCTCAGTGCGGCGCAGATCGGCACCTTCGATGCGACCGAGCAGCGCTATGTGACCGCGCAACCCTATTCGGTGGGCGTGATGCTGTCGTCATCCAACGCCAGCACGTGGACGCCGCACCAGGATGAAGACCTGACGTTCCAGGTGGTGGCCGTCCGGTTCCCCGTCACGACGCGGACCGTGCCGCTCGGCGTGGCCGCGCTGGTTGACTGCACCGACCTGATGGTGCTGGCGACCATCGAACTGCCGACAGGCGATTGCTCCGTTGTATTCGAGGTGGAGCGGCCGGACGGTACGATTTACCGGCTCGCCGCCGGCCAGGTGCTGGAGCTGGATGAGCGGATCACCGAAACGGTGACCATCCGCGCCGTGCTGACCGGCACCGAGACGGCCTCGCCGATCCTCTATCCCGGCGCCCAGCTCATTGCGGGCTCGCTGCGCGAGACGGCGACCTACGTGTCCAGGGCGTTCGATGCGTTCGGTGCGATGCGTTTGCCGGTGCGGGTGAAGGCGCTGTTGCCGTCTCCGTCGACCTTCACAGTCGAGCTGGAAGACGAGGCCGGCGCCTGGCAAATGATCCCGCTCGCGGAAACCGAGCTACTCGAGGTCGAGGGCTGGACCGACCGGACCTATGAAATCGACGAGGCGGATCCTCAGCCAACCTGGGGCGAGGAGACGCGGGTGCGCCTGACCCTGACCGGTACGCCGGCGGCACGGCCGTCGTTGGCGGATCTGCGGGCCGTGACCATCTAGGAGCTGATCAGTGACGGAAACTCCGACAACGGCAAATCGGGAATACCCTCAGCCGCACCCGAGTAACGAGCCCGCCGAGGATGTGGCAAGGATCATTGCCGCGCTGGACGCGATCGATGCGGACGTCGCCGCGATCCTGAGCGATCTGGCCGCAAAGGCTGAGGCCGGCCACACGCATACGATCGCCGAGATCACCAATCTCGCCTCGACGCTGGCTGCGAAAGCGGAGGCCAACCACAATCACACGATCAGATCGCTCAGCGATGTCGATCTGACCGGCGCGCCGGTTGGCCGACCGTTGGTGACGACATCCGACGGCAAGGTGAGCTACGGCGTTGCAATCGCGGCCAACGCCGCAGCGCTTGCGCTCTCTGCGGCAATTGCAGGCATTGCCGGCACCAACGTCCAGGCCGCGCTCGAGGCGTTGGCGACTGGAAAGGCCCCGATCGATGGCGTTGCCGGCAACTGGTCCGTCGGCGGCGAGTTCAACGTGGGCGGCTACTGGTTCAAACTTGCTCCCGTCACAGGGCCGGCCAACCTTGGGGTCTTGTCCTCGGACAACAACGCCAACGTCCAGATCGGCGGCGCTGAAGGGCACCTCAGGACGATCCTGTTCCTGACCAATGGCATCGCCCGCTGGATGCTCTACGTCAATGGAGCCGAAGAGACGGGAAATGATGCGGGATCGAATTTCTCCCTGGCATCGCGCCGCGACGATGGAACGGCATCGGCAACGATCTTTGCGGTGGATCGCGCAAGCCATGTCATGCGCATCTACTCGGAGCTCCAGGTTCCCGGCCAGGCGGTGGGCGACAACTCCCTTCGAGCAGCGAACACGGCCTATGTCAAAGCGGTGCGCGACGCGGTCCTGTGGGTCCGCGATGAACGGCCGAGCGGTGAAGGAGGAAGTCCCCCCGTTACGCAAGACTGGTTTGCGCGCACGCTGCAGACGATCGAGGCGAACAACATCGCCGGGGCCTCGCTGAATGCGGACCAGATAACGCTTCCGGCCGGAACGTACACCATTCAGGCCAGCGCACAGGTCCTGGCGACGCAGCACTCCAGGCTGAGACTGTACAATGTGACGGAGAACGCGAGCCTTGTTGAGGGGCCGATGGTCTATGCGCGGGAGAGCTACTCCCACCAAATAGATCAGCATCTCATGGGCCGTTTTGTCCTGTCGGCGCCTGCAACTCTGGAACTGCAACAGATCGTCGCTCGGAACCCAGGATCGGCAGGACTCGGGTTGGCAGACCCGTGGAGCCAAGCGACCGTTTTCGCCGAGGCCTTCATCAGGAGGATCGCATGAAATACGCCCTGGTCATTGATGACACAGTCCGGCAGATCAGCAAGGTTCCGGTGTGGTCCATCGCGCCGCAAGAGGCGGTCGAGGAGATCGCTGACACAGGCCCTGACGGGGAGACCATCATCCTGCAACCGGCTCGCGCCGCTGTCGTCGGGGTGATCGAGGACGGCTGGATCGAGGTCCCCGACGACGTCTTCGCCGGCTACGTCCTGGCCGATGATGAGACATGGAGCGCGCCACCGGCGCCGGCACCCTCTGACGACGAACTCAAGGCTTATCTCGCCTCTGTCCGCTTCGATGCGGAAACGGGCGGCCTCACCGTCGATGCCATGGAGATCGCGACCGACCGGGACAGCCAGGTCAAGATCCTCGCGGCGCGCGTGAAGGCGGTTGCTGATCCGGACTTCACGACGACGTGGAAGGCGCTGAACGGCTGGTTCGCCCTCGATGCGGCGGCGATCGTCGCCATGTCGGATGCTGTGCTCGCCCATGTCGCGGCGTGCTTCACCGCGGAAGAAACCATCGCGGCCGCGATCGAGGCCGGCGAGGTTACGACGCGCGCGGCCGTCGATGCTGCATTCGCCTCTGTCAGCTGAGGGCAAAATCTTGGCAGGGCGCCAAGCCACACATTGATCGCCCAAAACAATCTTTGTCCAGCCCGGCCTTCGCGTCGGGTTTTTTCATGCCCGCGTGAAGGGCACCACTGAAGGAGACTGCCATGGCGGATATCGCCTTCCATCACGGTACGCGGGTTTCGCAATCGGCGGAAACGCCGGTTCTGATCAGGACCGCGCAGTCCGCCGTCGTCGGCATCATCGGGACCGCGCCCGATGCCGATGCCGGCGTTTTTCCGCTCAATACGCCGGTACTCCTCAAGGGACCGCAGTTTGCCAAGGCGGCGAAGCTTGGCGAAGCCGGGACGCTGAAGGACGCGGTCGACGCCGTCAACGCGCAGGTCGGCACCTACATGGTGATCGTGCGCGTGGAGGAGGGCGCGGATACGCCTGAGACGTGGACGAACCTCGTCGGCGGTCCGGCGACCATGACCGGCGTTCACGCCTTCCTGAAAGCCCGCCCGATGCTCGGGATCAAGCCGAGGCTGATCTGCGCGCCGGGCTATACCGGCGGGTCGCCGATCGACGGGATCCAGTCGATCCAGGTGACCGCCGGCGGCACGGGCTACTCCGACAATCCGACCATCACGATCACCGATGACGGCGACGGGACCGGAGCGCAGGCCGTGGCGGTCGTCACCGGCGGCGTGATCACCGCGATCGCGGTGACCCGGCACGGTTCCGGTTACGGCGTGCCGACGGTGACCATCACCGACGCGACCGGCACGACCGCGACCGCGACGGCGACCGTCGGCGCGGTGGCCAATCCCGTCGTGGTGGAACTCGCGGGTGTCCTCGACAAGCTGAAGGCCGTGGCGTGGGTCGACGGTCCCGACACGACCGACGAAGCGGCCGTCGCCTATCGCGGGCTTCTCAATTCCCGCCGGATCAAGGTGGTGGATCCGCGCGTGCTCGTCTGGGACGAAACGCTGGACGCCTATCTGCCGATGCCGGCCGCGCCCTACTTCGTGGGCGTGCAGGCTCGGCTCGACCGCGAACAGGGCTTCTGGTGGTCGGAGTCCAACAAGCCGATCAACGGCATCGCGGGCATCAATCGGCCGATCTCCTACGGCGACCAGACCGACTACCTGAACGAGAACGACGTCGCCACGATCGTCAACATCGATGGCACGGGCTTCCGGACCTGGGGCAACCGGGGGTGCGGATCGGAATCGCTGTGGAAGTTCTTCTCCGTCGTGCGCACGGCCGACTTCATCAACGAGGCGATCGAAAGTGCGTTCCTCGAGTTCGTCGACCGTCCTTTCTCGAAAGCCAATCTCAAGATGGCGATCGAGAGCGGCAACGCCTTCCTGCGCACGCTCAAGGCGGAAGGCGCGATCCTGGGCGGGCGCATGTGGATCGAGGCGGATCTCAACGAAGCGACCGAACTCGCACAGGGCCGCGTCACCTTCTCCGTAGAGTTCGAGCCGCCGGCGCCGATGGAGGACATCCGCATCATCGCCTACCGCAACATCGTCTACTACGACCGGCTGATTTCCGAGGTGATCAGCGAGATCGAAGGCGGCGCGCTCACCGTCGCCTGATCATTCCCGCAACTTGCGCCGGCGATCGAACCGGCCCTTTCGTTGAGGTTTTCCCATGTCGGAACTCCCCCGCTACATCCTGCGCGACTGCACGATCTTCGTCGACACGTATTCGAAGATCGGGCAGGCGTCGGAAATCACGCTGCCCGTTCCTTCCGAAAAGGTCGAGGAGGTGCGCAATGCCGGCATGGTCATGCCGATCGAGGTGAAGCTCGGGTTCGAGAAGATGGAGCCCGGCTTCAAGATGACGGCGTTCGACCCGCAGGTGATCAAGCTTGTCGGCCTGAAGCCGGGTGTCGAGAAGGCGTTCATGGCGACCGGCGCCCTGGTCGACGAGGACGGCACGGTCCATCCCGCGGTTGCTTACATGCGCGGCTTCCTGAAGAGCCACGATCCCGGAACCTGGAAGACGGGCGAGATGGGCGAGAACGACCACAACATCTCGCTGCGCTACTACAAGCTCGAGGTCGACGGCGAGGAACTGCTGGAGGTGGACCCCTTCAACGTTTCGGTCGGTGGCGTCTCCCAGACCGGTGATATCCGCAACGCCCTGCTGCTGAACGGCTGAGCGCCGGCCGCCGCCCGCATCCTTTTATTTTCTGAAATCGAGGAACGACCATGAGTGAAACGGAAACCGTCGAGGTTACCCTCAAGAAGCCGGTGACCCACGACGGCAAGACCATCGACAAGCTGACCTTCCGCGAGGCGGAACTCGGCGACCTGGCCGCGACCGATGCCGCCCAGGGCGGTATCGGCAAGACCATCCTTCTGATCGCTGCTCTTTCGGACACGACCGAGGCGGTCACGCGCAAGATCAAGGCGAGCGACCTCGACGTGATCCTGAAAAAGATCGAGCCGCTGGTGGGAAGTTTTTTTACGCAGAACGCCTAGCCGCCGCTTTCGGCGGCAGGATCGCCCGCCGTCCCTGGCGGGAAACGGCGGCGCTGATTGCGCATGTGCTGCACACGCCCTTGCCGATGGTCCTCGCTATGCGGGCCGACGACGCGCTCGCCTATCACGTGATCGCGGTGCGCATCGGGCAAGTCATCAAGGAAACCTGACATGGAAACCATGATATGGGCCTCCTGAAATCGACGCTGCGCATCGGTCTCGACGATCGGCTCAGCGGCAAGGGCAAGGGACTTCTTGGCACGTTGAACCGGCTGTCGGCCGCGGGCAGCCGGTTCAACAATCGTATGGCGGGGCCGGCTGCGGCGAGTGCGATCGGCGGGTATGCCCGTCGCCTTGTGGCGCTCGGCGGTGCCTATATCGGGTTCCGCAATACGCTCGGTGCGGCATTCGATTTCGAGGACAAGTTCGCCGAAGTCCGCAAGGTGATCGACACGACGCCAGCCGGGCTCGATCATCTGCGCAAGCAGATCCTCAAGATGTCGACGACGCTTTCGGGGGTCTCCGCTGGCGGACTGACGGAAATCATGGCTGAGGCCGGGCAGGCCGGCATCGCGGTCGAACGGCTCGCCCGGTTCACGGAATTCACGGCCAAGGCGACGGTCGCCTTCGACATGGCCGCGAGCGATGCCGGCAACATTTTCGCCAAACTCGGCAACGTTTATTCGCTCAACCAGGAAAAGCTCGAGCACCTCGCCAACACGACGAACTATCTGTCGAACTCGATGGCGGCGAAGGCGAGCGAGATCCTGAATTTCACCAACCGGGCGGCCGGTGCGGCTGACACGCTGAACCTTCTTCCCGACCAGATGGCGGCGGTTGGTGCAGCCATGACGGCCGCCGGCATCGTGCCGGAGACGGCCGCACGCGGCATGAACGCGTTCGCCAACAAGATGGTTAAGGGCGGTCCGAAGGTGGAGCGCGCCTTCAAGATGGTCGGGCTCTCGTTCAAACAGTGGTCGAAACTGAAGAAGGAGAACGGTCCGGCGGCGTTGATGGCGCTGTTTGAAGCCCTCAACAAGGATCCGGACGGCGCGAAGGCAATTCAGGATCTCGTCGGGCAGGATTTCTCCGACGATTTCGGCAAGTTGATGAAGAACCCGAAGCTGCTTTCCCAGGCCTTCAGGCTGGCGGGCGACGAGGCGAAGATCGCGGGATCCGTTCAGGCGGAATATGCCAACAAGGTTGCGACCGACATCGGGCGCATCCGGCGCCTGGGGAACCATCTGAGGGCGATCGGCATCCAGATGGGCTCGATCATGGCCGGTCCGCTGGGCGCCGGCGCCGAGCGGCTCTCCGGCATCTTCGACACGCTGGATCAGCGCGTGACGGTCTTCGACAAGATCAAGGCCGGGCTGGACGGGCTGGGCGCCGGGCTCGGTTTCAAGGATGGAGCGGGAATGCTGTCCAGCCTGGGCGACTGGCTGGAACGCGGTATTTTCGGGAACGTCGCCACCTTCGAGGCCGATACGGATCGGCTCGGGCAGATTTCTCTGAAGTTGAAGGAGATCGGCGAGAACTTCCGCGCCGCCTTCGATGCGCTTTCCGGTGGCAAGGGTGCGGTCGAGGTCTTGTCTGGGCTTGGCGAGGGGATATCCGGCATGGGGAGTGCCATGTCGATCGGCGGGGCGATCGTGCTGGGGCTGACCGCCGGGAAACTGCTGAAGCTGGCTGGCGCGCTGGTCACCTTCGGGCTTGGCAGCCGCCTGGTACGCTGGACCGTGATCGCGGCGGGACTGTCGCAGCTCGGCAAGGCCGGTTCCGAAATGAGCGCCGTGGATTGGGCCGTGGCCGCCGGCGGGATCGCCATGATGACGGGCGAACTGATCGGCCTGGCGAAGGCAGGCGGCAAGGCATACAGGGCGGTGAAGTGGATACTGCGCGGCGAAGCGGCTGCGGGCGCTGCGGGAGTTGCCGGGGGAGTTGCCGGAAAAGTCGCGAAGGGCGGAATGCTGGCGCGTCTGGGTCGTATCGCAAAACACCCGCTCGCTCTGGGCGCAGTTGCCGCGGCCTGGGCGTTGTCGAACCAGACGGACAAATCGAAAAACAAGGACCTGATCGGCGAGGTCCATCGGCGCAATCGCCGGGCATCATCCCGGTTGCATCTCGCTCCGGGCGGAGACTACACGCTCGGGAGTTTCGGAGGCTTTCGTGCGGCCGGCAAGGGTGCGGATACGAAGGACGGTTTCGTAAACGCCCCGCTTGCCTTCAGGCGCAGCGAGGCGGCCGTCTCTGGCCTCCCGTCCGCACATCAGTCCGGCCTTTCGGGCGGCCGACCCGCGCCCGCCGATATCAGCCTTTCGGGTCAATCGATCGAGGCTCTTCTGCGCCCGAAGGGAACACAGGACGTGCGCGTGATGAACCCGCCTCCAGCGCTCTCCGTGCCCGTCTCGGTGACCGTACACGCGACGACGAACGTCGATCCGGCTGCAATAGGCGAGGAGGCGGGTAAGGCCGTCGGCGAGGCGGTGGGGAACGCATTGCGGGAAGCTTACACCGACTAGAGTTTGCAGAAGCCGGACAGCAATCGGAGACCGCAGAAAATGGCAGGACCGACAGGAATGGCGCTCGGAGGTTTCGCGTTCGAGGCGCTGGGGTTTTCCTATGAAGACGTGGGACGGAACCTTTCCACGCCCTGGGCGAAGCAGGCTGTCGCACAGCGCTTCGACGCCCAGCAGTGGACCGGACCCGGCGAAGACGAGATCGAGATCAAGGGCGCGATCTTTCCGCAGGAGTTCGGCGGGACCGTGAGCCTGGAAGGCCTGCGGCAGGCCGCCCAGACGGGCGTGGCCCTGATGATGGTCTCTCTCGGCGGCACCATATTCGGTTACCATACGATCCAGTCGATTTCCGAGGACCGCAGTTATCACGACGCCTTCGGGCAACCGCGCAAGAATGTCTATCGGATAAAGCTGCTGCGCTACACCGAGACGCCCGCGGTGTCTCCGCTGAATTCCTTCGTGACCCTTTTTGCCTGAGGAGACGGGCATGGCGACGACGATCCGCTCGATCGAAGGCGACACGGTCGACCTCGTGGCACTGCGCGCCTATGGGCGGACGGCGGGAGCTACAGAAACGCTTCTCGATGCAAACCCGGGTATTGCGGCGCGTGGCGTGTTCTTGCCGGTGGGAACGGTCCTCACTGTCCCGGATATCACCTTCTCCGAGCCGACGGCTTCTCTCGTGACCTTGTGGGACTGAAAGGGATGGCGATCGCGTCCACCCTGATCGGGGAACACCTTGCTCGGCCCTGTGCCGGCGGCCACCGGCAGAGCTGGTGCGAATAGGCCTATACCATGCAACCAAGAGCAATCGTGACGGTCGACGGCCAGCCGGTCGCCGGGGCGTTCTATGAACGGCTGATCTCGCTGGCCGTGACGGATCGCGATGGCACGCGGGCCGACACCGTGTCGATGGAGCTGGCGGACGGCCCGCCGGCGTTCCTCGCACTGCCGCGCCGCGGTGCGCTTGTCCGGGTGCAGCTGGGATATGTGGGCGCAGACTTTCGCGACATGGGCGGCTTTACCGTCGACCAGGTTTCCGGCGGGTGCCTGCCGTATTCGATGACGATCACGGGCCGGTCCGCCGATTTGCGCGCGGGCAAGATGAAGGAACGGAAAGAGCGACATTGGGACCACAAGACCCTTGGCGACATCATCGAGGAGATTGCCGGCGAGAATGGGCTGACGCCTGTCGTGAGCGGAAAGATCGGCTCGCATGTCTATGACTGGCTCGGCCAGCAGGACGAATCCGACATGCACTTTCTCCAGCGTCTTGCCGAGCGGCACAACGCGCTCTTCACGGTGAAGGAAGGGCGGCTGGTGTTTGTCGAGAAGGGGGCTGGCGCGGCGGCATCCGGCCAGGCGCTTGCGCCCGTGATCATCACGCCGGAGCGGGTGATTACCGGTACGTGCCGATACCAGTTCGCGGACCGCGCGAAGTACAGAAAGGTGGTCGCCTACTATCAGGACCGCGACGAGGCGAAGCGCAAGGAAATCGGTGTGGATGCGGATCCGGACGGGGAGGCGACCTATCGCATCCCGGAACCGTTCGCGAGCCCTGCGGAAGCGGACAAGGCAGCCCATGCGAAGGCAAGGGATCTGATGCGGGGCGGATTGACCGCATCTGTCAGCGTGCCGGGGGATACCTCGATCCGCGCGGGCGCCCCGCTGAAATTCGACCGCGTTCGCGCCGGCCTCGATGACGAGGATCTGATCATCGACACGGCGACGCACCGGCTGGACAAATCGAAAGGCTACGTAACCGAGATTTCCGGAAAGTCGAAGCAATAGGCTTCCCGGATCCGACTGGAACCACGAACGAGACCCGCCCTTCGAGGCGGGTTTTTTATTGGGCGGAAGGATAGACACATGGAACTCGATCTCGTCGATGACGCCGGGTGGATTCTGCGGCGCGCGTGGAGCGTGCGGCTCCGGGTTGCCGGTCTGGCGATCGAGGGCAGCAACATCTTTCTGCAGGCCTATGGCTATCTGCTGCCGATCCCGCCCGTCGCGCTGACGGTGCTCGGCGCCCTGTTCCTAGCGGCCTCGCTCGTCGCGACTTTCATCAAGCAGAAGAGGGACTGACATGGCGTCTCGCCTCAAGAAGGGCGCGGCGGCGGCGGCCGTCGCTGTGGCGCTGATAGGTGGATGGGAGGGGCTGCGGCTCTCGGCCTATCGCGACATCGTCGGCGTACCTACCGTCTGTTACGGCGAGACGCGTGGCGTCACGCTGGGCGACAGGCACACCAAGCCTCAATGCGACGCGATGCTGCTCGCCTCTATCCAGCGGCACGAGGCAGGTATGCGCCGGTGCCTTAAGGCGCCAGACGCGATCCCGATCAAATCCTACGTCGCATTCGTTTCGCTTACCTACAACATCGGCGTCGGGGCGTTCTGCAAATCGACAACGGCCCGCAGGCTCAATGCTGGCGATGTGCGTGGGGCCTGCGAGTCCGCGACCTGGTTCAACAAGGCTGGCGGGCGACGCGTGCCGGGGCTTGAGAACCGCCGCGCGGCCGAGCATGAGCTTTGCCTTGAGGGCGTGCGGGAGGGGCGGTGATGCTGTCCGCATTCCTTCATCTCGTCGGCATCGGCCTGACGACGCTGCTCGCCTGGGGCGGGCTGGTGCTGGCGGCTGCCGCGTTTGTGGCGCGTGCGGATCCGCGCGTGCCCGGGTGGGCATCCTCGATCGCGGCGACGGCGTTGCTGTGCGTCGCGATCTGGAATTTCTCCGCGCTTCATCATGACCGGGCGGACGACCTGCGGCGGCTGCGGGAGACGATCGCCGAGCAGGCGCGTCAGCGCGAGGCGGCGGAAGAAATCGCGGCACGGGCGCAGGAAGCCGCACGCACCCGCGCCAATGAGGCGGAAACCCTGAGAGGCCAGATAGATGATTACGAGCGTGCGCTGGCGACGGGCGATGTTGCCGCTTGTCCTGACGATCCCGATTATCGCCGGCGGATGCGAGACATCCGGATCCGTGCGCCCGCATCTGCCGGCGCCGGAAACTGACCTCACAGTGCCGTGCCGAGACCCCGGCGTGAGCGGCGACAAGGGCCGGGACGCGCTCCGCCACCGCGTGGCGTTGGCGGAGTGCGAGGGCAAGCGGGCAGGGTGGGCGGCGTTTTACGATGACGTGCGCGCCGAGTTCGGCGACGTGAGGGGATCTGGAAAATGAGCGATCCGACGCACGAGATCCTTGAAAAAATCGGCCGTCTCACCGGACTGATGGAAGGCGTGCATGGCGACATCGCCGACATCAAGCAGAACATGGCGAGCGAGGCAGACAAGACCGCGGCCAGCCGAAAGGAAATGTATCGCAGCATCGAGGAAACACGGGCCGTCGCCGTTCGCGCCGCTGCCGCGGCCGACGGTGCGCGGAAGGCTGCCGACGCTGCAGACGGGAAAATCGAGCGCGAGGTAATGCCGGTGATCGATGAGGTGCGGCGCTGGAAATTCGCGGGAATGACGTGGCTCGCGATCGCCGGCGTGGCCGGGGCGTCCGTGGTGGCCTTCCTGATCTGGGCTTGGGATGTGATCCGGGCGAAGTTGGGCCTGTGATCCGCCTCGCGCTACTCGCGGCGGTGGCCGCTGCGTTTTTCGGAGTTGCAACTTTGGCCTAGTTCGCCGCTGGTTGAGGGACTTGGAGTAGGGGCGCCCTGCCACTCCGTTTGACATCTGACCTCTTGACTGCCCGCCCCGATCAGACCTGGTCACGGAGGCAACAATTAAACATTGCGCCGGGCGCGTCTTTTCGAATGAACCTCTATGCCGACCTGTCATCCGGCCTGAACCGGACAGAAAGCGCCTCTACTGGCTGCCCGGCCAGAATTGCCGACGTGACGTCGATTATCCTTTCGAGGCTCTTTTCGGGATTGGCGAGGTTCTGCTCGCGGAAGGCGCTCAGTGCCTCGCGAATGGCGTCCTGACGTGTAAGGCAATCGGCAACGGCATCATCGATCAGGTCCGCCTCGCCGATCGTCGCACCATAGATGGTGCGGTTGAGCCCGTCCACTTTCGGATCGAGGACGATCACCGGTCTGAGCCGCGACATCGAGAAGGAATACAAGACCGAAGAGCCGTCCGTGATCAGTAAGGCCGATTGGGCGTACTGCTCGACGTAGTCGGGGACGCTCGAATATTCGAAGTTCACGTCGGCCGCGAAGCGCTTGCGGATCATCTCGTAACCGAGGCTTCCCGGAATCTCCCTGAAGACGACCCGGTATTCGGGATGGCTTTGCAGAAGTCGTGCGATAGTGGTTTCGAGCGCGGACACGTACCAGTCGCGCCGATCCGGCGGCAGTGTGAATAGTCCGCGCGGTGCGATCAGTGCAATGCGTTCGGACGTTTCTCGTTCTCTGCATCGGGTGATGACTCTATCGAGCCGAGGGTGTCCTGTGCTGACAACCCGAACATCGGGAGCCTGAGGTCTGTCATCCAGGGGGGCCAGCAGGGTGGGAGTGTTTCTTCTGCAGGCCGCTTCGCTTTGAATTTCAGCGCTTTCGATAAACCGGTTGTTGGTCGTCCGCGGGTCGTGCGCGCAATCTTCGAGATAGCTCTCCGGTTGCGGGATCAGGACGTAGTCGCACCGACCGCGGAACCGCAGCGCGCCGGTGGCGGCGATGTGGGCCCTTGTCGCCTCACTCTGCTCGGCACGTGTCCAGTCGTAGGAATAGATGTGCCAGAGCTGCCCGTGGGGTACCAGAATTCTTTGCGTGCACGTGTTTTCAATGAGGTCTTCGAGGAAATCGTCGGTGGACAGGACGACATCGACGTTTCCGGGCACCGTTGCGCCGAACCAGACAGAGAGGTAGGCGACTTTGCCTTCACTGGCCGCCGCAACGAGGGGATAGCGTGAGAAGACGGTGATATCTGCGGCGGTCGCGAACCGTTCCGCCACGATGTCGATTAGCCAGCGCGATTGCCATGTGTTTTCCAGCCACAGTGTTTTCTTCTCGCCACCAGAAGGCTGCCGGTGGCGCGCGCTGTTGATGCCGCTCATCATCAGGAACAGGATCAGGACCGGCATATCTGCATTGTCGCGGACAAAGGCGGACAACCGATCTTCGTCGATCGTCTCGCGGCACAAGGTGTCGTCGATGTAATCGGCAACGATCTCAAGGCTGGGAATGGAACTACGCTTTTTGAACGCGCTACCGGCCCCGGGCCGTGGAAAACACGCCGCCATGAGGCCATACGTATCGTAGCGGATACGTGGATTGTTGAAGTGTCTCAGCAGAGACGCGGCGAGCCCGAGGTGATTGCTTTCTAGACAATCGGCTGCCGGGCGCAGAGGTTCGTTCGCCTTGGCGGCTGTTCGGAAATTGACAAAGTGGCTCCAGAGAGTCAGCGCGAGCCCGGGCTTGCTCACTAGGCCATTTTCTGGAGTGCGGAGCGGCCGGTGCCGCTTGGCAGACGCTCCGAAATTGGCCCTGAGCAGGTCTCTTCGGATGATTTCGGCAGCCCCGTCAGGGGTCACATGCCGAAGCGCCCCGAGATAGACCCGCCCCGCTCGACGATAGTCAATGAGTGTTTCCGGTGTATTGGCCAACGCGAATGTCAGCGCGGACAGCGCCTCCTCGGGGCGATCTGCCGTGAGCAGGATTTCGGCACTGAGGAGACTTGCCGCGGTAAGAAGCTTTCCGTCGGAGAGTATCTTGTCGACTTCGGCGACGGCCTCGTCCAAGGCTCCCTGCAGATACAGGGGACGGGCGCAAGCTTCGATCGATGCTGCGTCCAATACGGTCTCCATGTCTCCTCCTAGCGAGCGTCCGAATAGCTGGCGAGATCTTCAGCGGTATCGATCTCGCCCCATTCCCGGTCATAGGGCACGGTGTGAATTGCGATCCTGCCGGCCTGAATGATCTTCTGCAGCGTTCCAGTCATGTGCATGCGGTCGCGATCGCCGACCGGCATCGTGCGGCGAAGACGCTGAACTTCCGTCCAGCTCTCCGGCGTGAAGCGCAGGAGCCCCATGTACTGGCCCTCGATATCTTCGACACGGCTCGGCTTGTTGCCGATTTCGGCCAGCGTGCCGTCTCCGTTGAGCCGGAAGGTTTCCGCATCGAGCAGCGGGTCGCCGAACCGCTTCTTCCACAGCTCCAGCCAGTTCGTGTCGTAGGTGATGGCCAAGGGCGCATCGGTTTCGATCAACGCGCGCACGGCTTCGGCGTCATAGAAGATGTCGGAGTAGGAGACAATGCAGGGACCCGACGACAACCAGTCTGTCGCCGCTTCCAGCGAACTCACCATGTTGGTCTCAGCCCAGCGCGGATTGTGGAATTCTGCAAGGCCGCGATCGGCCAGCATCTCGCGCCTGTAGCCGGTGGCGATGCCGATTTCCTCGACGCCGGCTTCGCGAAGGGCCTCAAGCTGCCAGTCGAGCAGGGACTTGCCGCGATACGCGACGAGGCACTTGGGGCTTTCTGCGGTCAATCCGCCCATGCGGCTGCCGCGGCCGGCGGCGAGAATGACGGCCTTCATCGCAAGAGCTCCTTTCGGCAAGGGAGAGAGGGCAAAACAGGCTCAGGCATGGCAGCCGGCGAAAAGCGTGCGCAGGTTGGCAATGTCTGTTTCGGCGAAGGGCGCTTCCCGCTCCGGGTGCCACATCCAGCCCTCCCACGGCTGGTTTCGATGTCGGATCGCCTCGATTTCCCCGTCCCCGGCACGCGCCGTGACCATGAACCCGTCCGGGCAGCCGGAAAGCGAAAGCGTGTGATAGCTGTTGACCTCGCCATCCGCGCCCTCTCTCAATCTGTGCCGGGTTCGCACATGCCCGTCGACGGTCTTGAGGGCAGTTCCGGCATGCACGGCCATCATCTGCATGCCGCGGCAGATGCCGAGCACGGGGAGCGGGTTCCTGGCCGCCAGATCCAGCAGATGGCTTTCCGTCAGATCCCGGTCCGGGCAGCTGCCGATGTCGTTTCCGCCGGAAAGGACGAGTGCGCTCGGCCGGATCGCTGCAATCCAGAGATCGAGCGCGCGGCGCCTTTCATCGTCACTGACCATGTCGGGAACAAGGCCGTTCGGAATTGCAACCGGTTGCAAACCGGAGGTGGCAAGAAATGCCATGAGGCGCTGGTCTGTGGCGTCACGGCGTTCGCGGCGATCGGGAAAGTCGTCAACGCGCTGACTGACGGCGATGATGCTCACTGCAGAACCTCGACCCGGCGGCCGGCGCAATCGATGTGGAGACGACGGGCGCTCGACCAGCGCCGGAAAAGTTCCTCGCCCGCCCCGATGACGGCCGGAAGCCCGATTTCACCGGCACGGATCGCCATGTGCGAATTTGCGCCGCCCCAGGCGGTGATGAGCCCGGCGATCGGATAGGAAAACAGCCAGTCGAAGCCCGGATCCGCGTTCGGGATGCAGACGACCGCTCCGGCGAGCACCTGCCTGTCGCCGCACTGAACGACCGGTGCCGTCACTTCCTTCTGGGTGATGTAATTGGGGGTCGTTTCCGGCCACTCGAAGGCCCAGATGTCATCGGGATGGCTGATCACCGGCGGCAGGGATGCGGCAAGCGTCTCGGCATATCGGGTCTTGCCGAGCTCGATGCTGCGGTTCAGGACGTCGCGTGCATCCGTGGCGGCCACATGCAGTTCCTTGATGGCGGCGATATCGCAGTAGGCCATGTCCTGGCGCGAAATGCCATGCTGCTCGCCGATCTCGGCAATCAGCGAGAGGGCATCGGAAAGATTGCGCGTGAAATGGAACTTCGCCAGTTCGCGCTGCTCGATGCCGGTCTGCATGAAATCGAACAGGCCGACGGGATCGGCCTGCAATGCGTGATCTTCCAGAAGCGAAACGATGGATCTCATCTGCGGCAGGGTGAGCGAAAAGGGTTGCTGGTGCCTTGGCTCCGGCGGGCGTTCGTTCCAGTCGAAATAGAGATCCGGCGCCTCGTCGTAGCGGGGGGAAAGGATATCGTAGGTCCCGGGACGCAGGTGACCATAGCGGGAGAGGAACGCCTCCCTTCCGAGCGCTGCACGGTCGTGCGCGAGTTGCCCGCCAACTGTCGAAACGCTGGCAAGGAAGGCATCATGATCGGCCTGCGAAAACACGCCGACAGCGACGAGCGAGCGCAGCATCTGGACGGCGATGAAGCCGGCACGGGCGAGCCCCGCAAAGGGCAGCGTGCCATAACGCTTGGCGTCTTCCAGCAGCCAGTAGACGCGCTCGACCGGATCCGTTGAGGACGAGAACAGGGCCTCGCGACGGGCATTCAGGACGTCGAGCTTTCCCGCATCCGACCGCCACAGGCCCTTCTTCGGATCCACGATCCGGTTGGTCAGGCGGCGCAGGCTGTCGGCGATCTCGCCCTGCTCGCGTTTCGAGAAGCCGGCATCGGCAAGCCGTGACATCCTCTGTTGAAGGTCGAGCGTGTAGCAGGAAAAGACGATCTCGAACTCGACCTTGTCGTGCAGCGTTGGCTCGTTCAGCAGGCAGTCGATGTAATAGTCGACCAGGCGACCTGCGAGCGGGTCTTCGAGATCGGCCGGGATGAACGAATTGAACGACAGCCTGACGTCGATATAGGGCAGGCCGAAGAAGTGCGGCATCAGCGGATGGCTGCGCAGGTTGCGGTAGCCGTAGTTGTGGCGCTGATAGGCCCAGATCGCATCCGTCACTAGTTCGCGATAGAGCGCCAGGGCAAGCGGTTTCGGCCTGACGCCGATGATCTCCGCCGGGTTCCAGTCCGGCATCACGCCGTAGACCGTGCGCTTGCCCATCAGAAACGGGTGAGATTCCATCCCGCGGGCGACCTTGGCATGGATGCGTTGAAGGCGCTCGGCCTGACGCTTTTCGCTTTCCGGGGTTCCGGCCATCAGGAGCGGGCGCGCCTGAAGAAGCCACAGCGCTTCCTGATCGCCGTCACGCGTCACCGCGAACTCGCAATCGACCGGCACGCCGCCGAAGATCTGCAAGAGCTCTTCCAGCAGCCGGAAGACGCCGGCCAGGTGCGGTGGTGGCGGCAAGGGGGAGAGGGCTGCCTGCTGCCAGGTCTTGCCGCCCGCGCCACCGGTCACCGACGCCGTGTCCGCGCCGTCGGACCAGCTCACCAGCCGGTAGGGCGCACAGGTGGTGGGATCGTGGGTGAAGGCGACGCCGGATCGCAATATCTCCTGCAGCATCGGCTGAACGAGGACCTCGTCGATCGAAATTGCCGCGCCATAGGAGGCAACGACCGCCTCGATCGCGTCAGTAAGGCCATCGGTCCTGACGTTGGCGACGGACAGGAAGGCGCCCGCATTGGAGGCTTCGGCCCCATCCTCGCGCCGGCAGCTCGACCTCACGATCCAGGGCCCCGACCCAAGCCTTGCCGGAATTTCGGCAAGGATCCTGGTCGCGGCCTCTTGCCATTCCCCGACGGTGAACGTCAGCAAAGGCGCAATGCGAGCCGAGCGCAAAACGCTCGACAGCGATGCCAGAGTGCCGGCCTTTGTGGAGAATGGACGGCCCATGAGGATCAGCCCGTTCGTCTCGCCGACCAGGCGCGGGTGAGATAGGTCGCCTCGATTTCCTCCAGTCCGGCGATCCGGTTTTCGACGAAGGTCAGGAACGCTGCGAACTTCTCCGCTCCGAGCTGTACCTGCAGATCGTTGACCGAGCGCCAGGCCCCAATGTAGCGCTCCGGGCTCATGCGAATGACATGCCGACCTTCCATGTAGACCACGTCCTCGAAATAAGGACACGCCCAGAGCTGCTCGGTGAGCGTCGCGGTGATCCCGGATCGCCCGGAGGAAACGCGCTCGATGTCCGGACGCAGGGTGTCGAGATGCGCCTCGATTTCCACCAGCATCGGACTGACTTCGATCAGGCGCGGGTTCCACAAGGCCGTGAAGCGGCCGCCGGGGCGCAGAACGCGGTGAAATTCTCTGGTGGCGGTGTCGAAATCCGCCCAATGGAAGCTTGAGGCCATGGAAAGCCAGTCGCAGCTGGCGTCCGGCAGACCCGTTTCCTCCGCACTGCCGGCAAGCCATTGGATGCCGGTTTCCGCGCTGTCGGCGATGCCGTTCTTGCGCATGTCATCATTAGGCTCTATCGCGGTCGTCGAGCGCACGCCCGAGGCCTTCACCATCCGCGTCCAGATGCCGGTACCCGCACCGACATCGACGAAGTCGACAGTCTCCGCCGGCCGGTTCAGGAGGCCGAGCAGGCCATTTAGGACAGAGGGACAGTAGTCCGGCCGGTTTTGCGAATAGTCCCTGGCCAGACCGGTGAAGTCGCCCTTTTGGAGCATCCTGTTCATCGGCGGTTCCTTGATTCCACAATCGCGAGAAGTTCGTCGGCAAGTGCAGGCGGTGACTTCGGCGCGTCGAACGCGAAGGTCCAGTCGGGGTTTTCCGGCTCGTCCACCGCGAGATCGAGCCCTGCGACGTTGACAAGTCTCCCTGCCTCGAAGTCGCGGTATATGCCTTTGGGATCGCGCCGCTTCAGCTCTGCCAAGGGCACCTTGAGGTAAGCTTCGACGTAACCCGGCAGGTTTTCCCGGTTCCACCGGTGGATGTCGGAAAACATCGATATTGTCGCGATGATGACGGTTAGCCCCTGAGACGCCAGAACCTTGCAAAGACGCGCATAGCAGAAAGCCAGCGCCATCCGGCCTTCCTTGCCGTGATTGACCGCAGTTGCCCCAAAGACATCCCGCAACTGGTCACCGTCGAGCAGGACGGTGGGCTCGCCCGAGGACCCAAGCTGCTTGGCGACGAGACCGGCGAGCGTCGACTTGCCAGCCCCAGAGAGCCCTGTGATCCAGATAACTTTGCCTTGCGAGCGCTCCAAACCGTTCCTCTAGGATCGAGAAAGCTGAATGTTATTATTAGGATCAGTATTATCCGGCTAAGTCCATAAATATTTCAATATTAAATGCATTTTTTAGTCGAAAGGAGGCATGTGGAGCGAGGTGGACCTCTATAGATAATGTCGATATATCAGTACGGTGAAAAAAAAGAGTGCCTACCCCTAAGGAAGGCGCGGGACGTTCATGCCTATGCAAGGCACCCGATCAATTTGCGCAAAGCGGACGACAGACATTGGCGGGGTCGATATGGCGTTCGCAGTCAATGGCCTCACGGCACCGAGTGCTCTTTGCCTTTGCGATGCTGTCCGTTTTCGGTTCTTGTCCCAGTTTGGCGTCGAGTTTGGCAAACGTGCCGAGCATAATGAGAAACGCCTTGCCTGAGGCGGTCGAGGTGTCGATCGGCTATTCTAGTGCCGTCGGCGCAATACCCAGTGCCTTCAGGAAAGACTTGCTCCGGTTAGGTGGAGAGCGCTTAGCGCACTTGGTGGGCTTTGGGCTCGAAGGCGATGGAGCTCAGGACGCTGAGCGAAGAGTGGCGCCTGAGATGGGGTTACTAACCAGTCGGTTTATCCGGCGATGGCGTTTTCGGCTTGCTGGCGAGTTTGTGCGGCCATCGACCGGATGAGCATGGGAAAGAGATCTACAGCGAGGAGGCGTGACGCATCAATGATTGGAACCCATCGCGAACAGTTTCTGTAAATTGTCTGTAAACTGCTCAATTCCGGGGACGTGACCGGTTGCGCTAACCCCACGATTAGATTACACACCTCGCCACTGGGAGCCCGTAGCTCAGCTGGTAGAGCAACTGACTTTTAATCAGTAGGTCCAGGGTTCGAGCCCCTGCGGGCTCACCAAGTCTCTTCAATGGCTTAGGTGGGTTTCCAAACGAGCGCCGGCTCGTTCCGACTGCCCCTGAGGATTTTCCGAAAGTTCCCGCGCCGATACCTGAACCGCATGCTTGGCATGCGGGATCGCAGAATGCTGGATCGTCGCATCGGGCATTCCGAGCGCACCTCGCCTTGATGGCGCTTTGCGGCGAGTTGGATACGGTCGGTGGGACCGTTTCTCTGATTGGGGCCAGCCGGACAGCGGCTTTGTCGAGGGTGTGGCTTTGCTCCGTATCCAGGAAAGTCTGACACCACGCACACCTATCTCCTGTCCCGCTGAAAATGGCGGCACATACGGCCCGTTCGCGACAGAATGATGCGTTTCTGCGCGCAAAATCCCCGCAATCCGCCTTTTAATGGACCGAGTTGGCCCACGAGAGAGGCGTCCGCACAGTTCGCGTGACCGGGAGTTTGCGACCGTAACGTCATCATCTCCGCCCAAGTATCTGCGACGAGGTGACGCAGATGGCTCGATGTTGCTCGGACGCGTGCTCGGGTGTGCAGCCGAAAGTGCTTCGGAACATGATCGTGTGATGTACGGGCAATCCGAACTGCGGTAGGATTAGAAGAATTCCGGATATGTTTTCAGACTGGAAGAAATACCTAATTCGATAGTGAAGACTTAACGCGAATAGACGAGCCTATATCGCTCGGACGAGAAAAAATCGAAAAGTTCGCTAGGCGAACGTGACATACGCAAGAGGGAAATATTGCCTAACCCATTTTACGGACACGCGGAATATCGACTGGTTTTTTATCGGCAGCCAGAAACGGATGCGGCCTTGGCAAGTCTACGAGTTGCAATTTCAAATCTTATATGTCGCAATTTGTAGTCAAGAAGGGCAATTGAGATAAATGACAGCGCTGGAAGCGGCGTTCTTTACCGGCAGGGTGGGTCGGATGGACGTAGCGGAAGGCGATTAGAAGGGCGCATTTGGATAATGGATACAAATGACCAGAACCAAGGCGAGGTCGTCCAATACGAGTTCGTCAAGGGGCATATAGCGGCAACAATGGCACTGGTGAATGGCCTGGTGCTCCAGAATGCCATCGACCGTGATGCTCTCAACGGTTATTTTGCGAGCTTTCTCAGTCAATTGCCTCATAATCGCGATACTCTTGCGTTGCGCCTCATCATCGATCAGTGGCGTCAGGGGCTCTATACAGCAAAGCCGGAGGCGAACCGCCTGAATGCCCATCTCTTCGAAGTGATCGAAGGAGGCCGCGGCGCTGCGGAATAAGGGCCGCACCGTCGCCAGCTTGCCATACGGTATCCGAATCCGACTAAGTAGACCGGCCGGCTCGCGGGAGCCGGCGTGGGCGTGCTCAGGTTCCGCCCACATATTTCCTGTCGGTTGAGGTTGCCGTGTCCGAGCCTTTGACGATCATGGTCGCGCCGAACGGTGCACGTCGCACCAAGGCCGATCATCCCGCAATCCCCGTCACGATTTCGCAGACCTCCAAGGTCGTGGCCGCCTGTGCGGAAGCGGGCGCGAGTGCGGCGCATGTCCACGTGCGGAACAGCGAGGGACAGCACCTGCTCGACGCGGATGCCTATTCGACGTTGATCGGGGCGATCGCGCGCGAGGCGCCAGCGGATTTCGTCTGTCAGATCACCACCGAAGCGGTCGGACGCTATATGCCTGACGAGCAGATGGCAGTGGTAAGGGCTGTGCGTCCACGCGCCGTTTCGATTGCGGTCAAGGAACTGGTCCCGGACGAGGGGGCGGTTCCCCGGGCCGCCTCCTTCTACGAATGGTGCATGCGTGAAAGCATCGGCGTCCAGCATATTGTTTACGACGCCGGCGAACTGGAACGCATGATCTCGCTCGCGAGGCGCGGTGTCATTCCGGGCGACCGGCTCTCGGTCCTCTTCGTGCTCGGCCGCTACAGCGCAGATCAGCAAAGCGATGCGCACATGCTTCGCCCCTATCTGCAGGTCCTCGACGGGGCGAAGGGCGCTCCGGACATGACGTGGATGCTCTGTGCCTTCGGGGCCGGCGAAACGGCCTGTGCGGCGGCTGCCATGGCCCTTGGCGGCCATGTCAGGGTGGGGTTCGAAAATTCTTTGTGGCGGCCCGACGGCACCGTCGCCGCGGACAACATCGAGACGGTGGCGCGTGCCCGTCGCCTTGCTGCCGAAATGGGCCGCCTGCCGACGCTGGGTGCGGCGACGCTGGCTGTGCTTGGATCTGCCTGAAAAGCCGCAGCGCCTATGCGGGACGGGATCCTGCGCCGCAGAACATGTCGTAGACCGTTGCAAGGATCCGCCGGACGTTCTCGTCGCCGAGGCTGTAATAGATCGTCTTGCCGTCGCGGCGCGTGGTGACGAGGTGTTCCGCCCGCAACCGCGCAAGCTGCTGGGAAACGGTGGGTTGGCGAAGCGACAGCATTCCCTCCAGTTCCGTGACCGACTTCTCGCCCTCGCTCAGGATGCACAGGATCAGCAAGCGGTTCTCGTGGGCCAGCGCCTTGAGATAGTCGCTGGCCTGCTTGGCCTTCTCCTGCATCTGGTTCATGTCGACGGAACCGACCGGTTCCTCAATGACTGTTGCCGGCACGCTTCTTTCCCTCTTTCCGCAAAGACCGCAAGCGCGGGTTGCGCCCTCATGCAAGCATCTAGTCCGAAGGGCTTAAAAAATCGACCCCGGAAGGCCGATTTGGTCCGCTTTTCCGCGGTCTTGCAGGAAAAACCTCCCAAAGAGAACCTTCTGCGCGCGAACCGCAGTTGCAACGCGGGGCCGTGCAAGAGCGGCTGACCTGTCATCGTGGCGGCCCAAGACAAAGGGGATCTCAGCAAAATATGAAGGTGCGTGAGGGATGCGTTCGCATGAGCGGGGTGTCATCGTTTCCCATGTCGGCTACAAGCGTGTGCGTGGGATCGTCGCCAGACGGACCGACGAGCCGGGGCGCGAGCATTTATCCGAAGGGGATCCGATGCACGATGTAACTATTCTGGGAGCCTTTCTTGCGGGGCTGCTGTCCTTCGTCTCTCCGTGCGTGCTGCCTCTGGTCCCGCCCTATCTGGCGTTTCTCGCGGGCGTGTCGCTCGATCAGCTGACCGGCGAGGGGCAGACGGGCGAGGCGCGTGCCGCCGACGGCCGACGGGTCATGATGACGGCGTTTGCCTTCGTCCTCGGCTTCTCCACCGTGTTCGTGCTGCTGGGTGCGAGTGCGTCCTTTCTCGGCCAGTTCGTGGCTGCCAACATTCGCATCCTCGGTTATGTCGGCGGCGTCCTGATCATCATCATGGGGCTGCATTTCCTTGGCGTCTTCCGCATCGCGTTGCTCTATCGCGAAGCGCGTGTCCATGTGGAGCGCAAGCCCGCCGGCCCGCTTGGGGCATATGTCATCGGTCTGGCATTCGCATTCGGCTGGACGCCGTGCGTGGGGCCGATTCTGGCGGCGATCCTGTTCGTTGCCGGCGCGGAGGATACGGTCGCACGCGGTGCGCTGCTGTTGTCGGCCTACGCGCTTGGTATCGGTGTGCCTTTCATGATCGCTGCGGCTTTTGCCGGTCCCTTCATGCGCTTCATGGCGGGTTTCCGCCGTCATCTGGGGATGGTGGAAAAAGTCATGGGCCTTTTCCTCGTGATTACCGGCGTCGCCTTTCTGACGGGGCAGATGGCAACGTTCTCATTCTGGCTTCTGGAAACCTTTCCGGCCTTGCAAAGCGTCGGCTGAGGTCGGCAGATCGCCGTCACATGGCTTTGCCCATGACCGGAAAAGCAGCCTGCGGGAAGGGGACTTCGCCTTAATCAGCGCGCAGGCAGCGGCTGGCCGGCAAACAGCGTCGGCTTGCAGTCGATCAACCGCTTTTCCAGCCTGGCGCAGGTCGCGGCCGCATCGGCCGCATTGTCGAACGGTCCGGCAACCAGATGGGCGACCATCTTTTGCTGCCCGTCCTGGACGATCGAAGCGATCGGCAGGAGGTTGCCGACGACCCGTTCTTCCGTCGCCTGCATCGCGCGCCAGGCGCGGGCGACTTCCTCCAGCGAGGCATAGGCGCCAAGGTCGATCCCGAATTTGGAGCGCGGCACGCTTGGCGCAGCGGTCGCGGTTTTCGACTGCTTGCGGATGCTGCCGGTAATCAGCGGATCGCTGGCCTGCTGCCGCGTGTTCGCCGCATAACGGGTTGGCGCCGGGTAGGAGGGGGCCTGCCGGGGAGCCGCGTTCCCGCCACCTTCGATCATGGCGAGCCTGTCCGACATGATGTCGTTCTGGCGCCTGAGGGACTCTGCGGAGCGGCGCAGGGCGATGATCTCGTGGCGAAGCGTCTCGATTTCGGCCTCGAACCGACCGGGCCTTATGGATGCGACGGGCGCAGGATCGGAGAAGACGCTGAATTCGGTCGGACGCCTGCCGCCATTGCCGATAGAGGCGGTCGTATCCACATCCACGGCATCCGGCAGCGCAAGAGCGGCATAATGCTGTGCGAACGGATCGGGGGTCCGGTTCTGATAGGCGCTGACCGCAATCAGAAGCGACATGGTGGCCGAAAAACCCCATCCCAGAAGAAGGATGCCCGAGCGCACGCGGGCATCACCCTTCACGAGCTTCTGAATGATGGGCGAATTCTTCAGCACAAATCTGTTCCGTTCGCGTCAGCCGAATCTCCGGCGCGCACCAGTTTCCATCTAAGAAGGTTTCATTAACCCTAACAAGCCGGGAAGACACTGTAGATGTAACAGTCTACGGCAATGGTTCGACTATTTCCCTTGCCGGGGCAATCTGCTACGTCCTCGCGCGACGGGCGCGTGCCGCAAACCGCTAGACCTTCGAGGAACCCGATGACCGACCGATCCTGCCTGGCTGTCATTCTTGCCGCAGGCCTTGGCACCCGCATGAAATCCGCATTGCCGAAGGTCATGCACCCGATAGGCGGCCGGCCGATGCTGGCGCATGTTCTGGAGACGGCAGCGCGTGCCGGCTGCGACCGGATCGCCGCGGTGATCGGCCCGGACATGACGGCGGTAGAAACACTCGTCGCCGGTGCGACATCCTCTGCCGAATGCTTCATCCAGTGCGAGCGCAAGGGAACGGCGCACGCCGTGCTGGCGGCTCGGCCGGCGCTCAAGCGCCCCGTCGATGACGTGATCGTCCTTTACGGCGATACGCCGTTGATCACGCCCGAGGCGATTGGATTGGTGCGCCGCGCTCTTGGCGATGGCGCCGACGTCGCCGTGCTCGGCTTCGAGGCGACGGATCCGACCGGGTACGGGCGGCTGCTGGTCGAAGGCGGACGTCTCGTTGCCATCCGCGAGGACAAGGATGCAAGCGAGGCGGAACGTTCGGTTACGTTCTGCAATTCCGGTATCATCGGTTTTCGGGGCGCGCTGCTGCCCGAGCTCCTCGATGCGATCGGTTCGAACAATGCCAAGGGCGAGTTCTATCTGACCGATGCTGTCGAGATCGCCTCACGGCGCGGGCTGACGGTCGTTGCGCAAACCGGGCCCGCCGAAGATGTGCTCGGCGTCAACAATCGCGTTCAACTCTCTGAATGCGAAGCGATTTTTCAAGATCGCATGCGGCGTTCGGCAATGCTGTCGGGCGTTACGCTGATAGCGCCGGAGACCGTTTTCTTCTCCCACGACACGAAGCTGGAGGCCGATGTGGTCGTTGAGCCCAATGTCGTGTTCGGTCCGGGCGTCACGGTGTCTGCAGGCACCGTCGTGCATGCCTTTTCGCACCTTGAAGGTGCTTTCGTTGACGAGGGCGCAAATGTTGGTCCCTATGCCCGGTTGCGGCCGGGGGCGGAGCTTGGAAAGGGATCGAAGGTCGGCAATTTCGTTGAGATCAAGAAGGCGACGGTGGAGGCCGGAGCCAAGGTCAACCACCTGAGCTACATCGGCGATGCGCGCGTGGGGGCGAAAGCCAACATCGGCGCTGGCACCATCACCTGCAACTATGACGGTTACAACAAGTTCTTCACCGACATCGGCGCAGGCGCCTTTATCGGCTCCAACACGGCGCTGGTTGCGCCCGTTGCGGTCGGCGACGGCGCGCTCGTGGCCGCGGGAAGCGTCATCGTGCGGGATGTCCCGGCGGATGCGCTCGCTGTTGCCCGCGGCCAGCAGGTGGTGAAGGAAGGCCGTGCCGCTACAATTAGGGCCATCAAGGAAAAGGCGAAGACGAGCCGGGAGGGGTGATCTGGGCATCATTACCGCCGCGCCTCAGCACGCCTGTCGAACTTCAAGGCAAATCGGGTGTGAATTCAACGCCGCGTGTCATTTTCGCGCTGGCTTTGGCGCTGCACTGTCAATTCAACTTTCAGGATTGTCTGAAATAGCATTTGATTTCTATTGCAATGCGGTCATCCGCTACACGGATGGCCGGGTGGGCGCTGACGCGTGAGGATGGTCTATGTGCGGCATTATCGGAATTCTGGGCCGGGAGCCGGTGGCTCCGCTGCTGGTCGATGGACTGAAGCGGCTCGAATACCGCGGTTATGATTCTGCCGGCGTCGCCACGCTGGAAGACGGCGTGCTGACCCGTCGTCGCGCCGAAGGCAAGCTGCGCAATCTGGAAGGACGGCTGGAAGCCGAGCCGCTTTCCGGCCATTCCGGCATTGGCCACACCCGCTGGGCGACCCACGGTGCGCCGACGGAGGCCAACGCCCATCCCCATGTCGGTCCCGGTGTCGCCGTCGTCCACAATGGCATCATCGAGAATTTCCGCGAACTGCGCGCCGAGCTGACGGGCGAGGGCGCCGCATTCACGACCGACACGGACACCGAAGTCGTTTGTCAGATGATCGGCGCCTATCTCGAAAAGGGCGTTGCGCCCGTCGATGCGGTGGCCCAGACGCTCGGTCGGCTTGAGGGGGCATTCGCGCTCGCCATCCTGTTCGAGGGCGAGGACGACCTGATGATCGGCGCGCGTCGCGGCAGCCCGCTGGCGATCGGCTACGGCGAGGGCGAGATGTATCTCGGCTCCGACGCCATCGCGCTTGCGCCCTTCACAAGCCGCATCGCCTATCTCGACGATGGCGACTGGGTCGTGCTGACGCGGTCAGGTGCCACGATCCGCGATGAGGCCGGAATGGTGGCCGAACGCGCGATCCAGACGTCCTCCGCCTCCGCAGCAATGGTCGACAAAGGCAACTATCGCCACTTCATGGCGAAGGAAATCCACGAACAGCCGGACGTCGTGGCCCGCACATTCGCCCATTACCTCGATCTCAACGCCATGACGACGAAAGTGCCGGAGGGCCTGCCGTTCGATTTCGCCAAGCTCCAGCGCGTTGTGATCACGGCCTGCGGCACGGCGTTCTATGCCGGGCTCGTCGCCAAGTACTGGTTCGAGCGGCTCGCCCGCCTGCCGGTCGATATCGATGTGGCCTCCGAATTCCGTTATCGCGAGACGCCGCTCGATGCGGGTGGACTGGCGCTCTTCATCTCGCAGTCCGGCGAGACGGCCGATACGCTCGCTTCGCTGCGCTACTGCAAGGCGGAAAAGCAGCACATCGGCGCTGTGGTCAATGTGAAGGAATCCACGATCGCGCGCGAATCCGACGTGATATTCCCGACGATTGCCGGCCCCGAAATCGGTGTGGCCTCGACCAAGGCCTTCACCTGCCAGCTCTCGGTTCTCTCCAGCATGGCGGTCGCGGCCGGCCGCCAGCGCGGCATCCTGTCCGCGGAAGACGAAACCCGGCTCGTGCGCGCGCTCACCGAAACGCCGCGCTTCATGGTGGAAGCGCTGAAGCTGGAGCCGCAGATCGAACGGCTCGCGCGCACGCTCGCCAAGGCGAGCGACATCCTCTATCTCGGCCGCGGCTCGTCCTATCCGCTGGCGATGGAGGGCGCGCTGAAGCTCAAGGAGATCTCCTATATCCACGCCGAGGGCTATGCGGCGGGCGAGCTGAAGCACGGTCCGATCGCGCTGATCGACGAGACCATGCCCGTCATCGTCATCGCGCCACACGACAAGGTCTTCGAGAAGACCGTCTCCAACATGCAGGAGGTGGCGGCGCGCGGGGGCCGCATCATCCTGATCACGGACCAGAAGGGCGCGGCCGCGGCCGGCGTGGAGACCATGGAGACGCTGGTGATGCCGGATGTGCCGGCCACGATCGCGCCGATGGTCTATTCGATCCCCATCCAGCTTCTTGCCTATCACACCGCCGTTTTCATGGGCACCGATGTGGATCAGCCGCGCAATCTGGCGAAGTCGGTGACGGTGGAATAGCCACCCGGCGGATAGGTGACGGGGCGCGCGTGCGGTTGCGGCCTCCTTCTTTTGCAGCTTGTCGATGAAACGGGCCGGACGCTCAGAAGTTATTCTCCTGTATCGGTTCGTCGAAACCGCTATGATCACGTGAAATCGAACGTCGCTTGCCGCCATCCCGTTTCCTCCCCACGGGCTCGGCGGAGGCAAGCGCGGGACGACGGACATTCATCTCAGGCAATCCGGATCCGGACCCAGCGGGTGCGATCCAACCGAAGGCGACGCGCCCTATGACCAGGCTGCGCACTTACTTCCTTACCGGTCTCGTCATTGCGGGTCCGATCGGCATCACGCTCTATCTGAGCTGGTCGCTCATCCAGTGGATCGACGGCTGGGTGAAGCCGCTTCTGCCGGTGCACTACAACCCGGATACCTATCTGCCGTTCCCGGTGCCGGGCGTCGGGCTGATCGTCTCCGTCTGCGTGCTGATCATGGTGGGCTTTCTGACCGCCAACATCGCCGGCCGCTCGCTTATTTCGTTTGGCGAGCGGATTCTTGGCCGCATGCCGCTGGTGCGCAATCTCTACAGCGGCCTGAAGCAGATCTTCGAGACGGTGCTGTCGGAAAGCGGGTCGAGCTTCAAGCGCGCCGGAATCATCGAGTATCCGCGCAAGGGCCTTTGGGCGATCGTGTTCCTCGCGACCGACACGAAGGGCGAGGTGGCGGTGAGGCTCGATCACCATGACGAGATGATCTCGGTCTTCCTGCCCACGACACCCAATCCGACCTCCGGCTTCCTGCTCTTCGTGCCGCGGCGCGAAGTCATCCTGCTGGACATGACGGTGGAAGAAGCCGCCAAGCTCGTCATCTCCGCCGGCCTCGTCACGCCGCCCTATCCGCCGGAAAAGGACAAGGCCCTGCCGAAGGCCTCGAAAAAGGCGGCCGCGCCCAAGGAACCGGCCGACATCGAAGGGTAGGCTCGGGGCAGCCGTCCGGAAGGATGGGCCGCATATCCGTTCCCCCGATCCTCACTAGCACGCCGGCAGCTCGCGGCGCTTAAGCTCATCCCGCCCGCAGCAGCCGGATCGCCTCGTCGCGCCCGAAAATGTAGAGCAGCAGCCGCAGCGCCTGGCCGCGCGGGCCGGTCAGGTCCGGATCGTTCGCAAGGATCAGCCGCGCGTCAGCGCGCGCCGTCTCCATCAGGCCGCCATGCGCCTCGATCTGCGCGATCCGAAAGCCCGGCAGGCCGCTCTGGCGGGTGCCGAGGATCTCGCCTTCGCCGCGCAGGCGCAGGTCTTCCTCCGCGATCAGAAACCCGTCATTTGTCTCGCGCATGATGTTGAGCCGGGCCTTCGCCGTCTCGCCGAGCGGCCCCTTGTAGAGAAGCAGGCAGGTCGACTGCCTGTCGCCGCGCCCCACACGGCCGCGCAGCTGGTGGAGCTGGGCAAGGCCGAACCGCTCCGCATGCTCGATCACGATGATCGTTGCATCCGAGACGTCGACGCCGACCTCGATCACGGTGGTCGCTACCAGAATGCGCGCCCGTCCGTCCTTGAAGTCGGCCATCACCGCGTCCTTCTCCGCCGCACTCATACGCCCGTGCACGAGGCTCACTTCCTCGCCGAACACCTGGCGCAGTGTCGCGTAGCGCTCTTCGGCGGCGGTGACGTCGAGAACCTCCGATTCCTCAACGAGCGGACAGACCCAGTAAACCTTCTGCCCGTCCGCCAGCGCCCGTTTCAGCCCTTCCACCACGTCCGACAGCCGGTCGAGCGAGACCGAGCGCGTCTCGATCGGCTTGCGACCCGCGGGCTTGTCCGGAAGCTGGGAGACCTCCATATCGCCGAAATAGGTCAGGACAAGCGTGCGCGGGATCGGCGTCGCGGTCATCACCAGCACATCGACGCCGCGCCCCTTGCCTTGCAGCGCGAGGCGCTGGTGAACGCCGAAGCGGTGCTGCTCGTCAACAACGGCGAGCCCGAGATCCTTGAACTCGATGCCGGCCTGAAAGAGCGCGTGCGTGCCGACGAGAATGTCGATTTCTCCGGACGCGAGGCCCGAAAGGATTGCACGCCGTTCCGCCGGTTTGGCCTTGCCGGTGAGAAGTGCCGCCTTGATACCCGCCGCCTCGCACAAGGGTTCGATGGCGCGCAGGTGCTGGCGGGCGAGGAGTTCGGTCGGAGCCATCATGGTCGCCTGGCCGCCGGCCTCCACCACATCCGCCATCGCGATCAGCGCGACGACCGTCTTGCCCGCGCCCACGTCGCCCTGAACGAGCCGGAGCATGCGGGTCGGCGCGGCCAGATCGCCCTCAATGTCCGCGATCGCCTGCGTCTGGCCGGGGGTGAGCTCGAAGGGCAGGGCGGCGAGGATCTTCGCCTTGAGCTTTCCGGCCGAACTGCGTCCGACGCCTGCGGTCTTGCGCATGTGCGAACGCACCATGGCGAGCGCGAGCTGGCTTGCGAGATACTCGTCATAGGCAAGCCGCATCACGGTCGGGCCGGCCGGGTCGATGTCCGCCGGTTCTTCCGGCCGATGCACGGTCTTGAGCGCGGTGTCGAAATCCGGCCAGTGCTCGCGCGCGATATGCGCCTCGTCCAGCCATTCCGGCATTCGCGGCAGCATCTCGAGCGCCGCCGCGATCGCCTTTTGCAGCGTCTTGGGCGAAAGCCCCGCCGTCATGGGATAGACGGGCTCGATCAGCGGCATGTCGGCGAATGATTCCTCGTCCACCATGTGGTCGGGGTGGACCATCTGCGGCCGGCCGTTGAACCATTCGACCTTGCCGCTTACATAGCGCGTCTCGCCGACGGGAAGGGTCTTTTCCAGCCAGTCGCGCCGCGCATGGAAGAACACGAGCTGGATCTCGCCGGTATCGTCGTGGCCGAACACCTTGTAGGGCGCTCGCGAGGAGGCGGGCGCGGCCTGATGACGGTCGATCCGAACCTTCAGCGTGACGATGGCGCCTTCGGGGGAGTTGGCGATTCCCGGCTGGCGGCGCCGGTCGATGACCGAATGCGGCAGATGAAACAGCAAGTCGCCGATCCGCGTGTCGCGCTCGGAGACGCCCAGAAGCCCTTTCAGAAGCTTCTCCACCTTCGGTCCGACCCCGGGCAGATCGGTTGCGGCGGCGAAAAGGGGATCGAGCAGGGGCGGGCGCATGGCTTTCCGGTCGGGTCATACGGATCAATGTGTTCATTTGGCATGGCGGATAGTCGAAGGGCAATGCCGTGGAGACGCATTGTCATCGCGTACGCTGCGGACGCTGACAGCGCCCGTCCGGCTCGCTATACAGGCGGCCTGTCATGCCGCCACTCGCGCATGGCGCAGGCCTTCGGCCCGTTGAGAGGAAGAGGTAGTCCCATGTCCGGATTGAACCGGTCGAGCGACGGATTGGATCCGCGCCGCAAACGCATCCTGTTTCGCAGCTGGCATCGCGGCACGAAGGAGATGGACCTGCTGCTCGGCGGATTTGTCGAGGCGTGGATCGCCGATCTGGCCGACGCCGAACTGGACCGGCTGGAGCATCTGATGAACGCTGAGGATGCCGATCTTCTGGACTGGCTGACGGGCCGCAAGCCGGTGCCCGCCGAATACGACACGGACATCTTTCGCGCCGTCTCTGATTTTCACAGCCCCGACAAGGCTCCCAACTGACCCGACCGCACGAACCGATTTGACGACCAGGGAATTGAGATCGCGATGTTGAAGGCGCTGAAGCGGCTTTTCGCCACCCACGATGCGGTGACGCTGTCATCGACGCCGGATGGCGCGGAAGCCATGGTGCTGGCCGATCTGGCGCGCGAGCGCCGGTCTGGGCCCGGCGGCGATGGTATTCCCGCACTCGTCTATGTCGCACGTGACGGTCAGCGCATGCAGATGGCGGCCGACGGGCTCGCCTTCTTTGCGCCCGACGTGGAGGTCCTGCAGCTCCCCGCATGGGACTGTCTGCCCTACGACCGCGTCTCGCCCAATGCGGGTGTCGTCGCCCGCAGGCTCAATGTGCTGGCAAAGCTCGCCAGCGCGGGCAAGCACGACAAGCCGGTCATCCTGATGACGACCGTCAACGCTGCCATTCAGCGCGTGCCCTCGCGCGAGTGGATGGCGGCGCACGCCTGGGCCGCCGCGCCCGGCAACCGGCTCGACATGAGCCAGCTTGTCCAATCGCTGGAACTCAACGGCTACATGCGCACGCCCACCGTGCGCGATACGGGCGAATATGCCGTGCGCGGTGGCATTCTCGATCTGTTTGCGCCGGGCACGGACCTTCCCGTCCGCCTCGATTTCTTCGGCGACACGCTGGAATCCATCCGCACCTTCGATCCCGAGACCCAACGCACCGTCGCCCAGATGAAGCGGCTGGAAATGGTGCCGATGAGCGAGATCGTGCTTTCGGAGGAAACGATCTCGCGCTTCCGGCGCAATTACGTCGCCGAATTCGGCGCCGCGCCGCGCGACGACGCGCTCTATCAGTCCGTCTCCGAAGGCCGCCGCTACGCCGGTATGGAGCACTGGCTGCCGCTCTTCCACGAGACGACCGAGACGCTGTTCGATTATGTCGGCACGGCACCGGTCGTCTTCGATCCGCTTGTGGAGGACGCTGTCTCCGAACGCCTCGACCAGATTCGCGATCATTACGAGGCCCGCCGCAGCGCGATGGAGCGGGATGCGGGGTCCGGCGCCGTGCCCTACAAGCCTGTCGCCCCGCGCACGCTGTACCTCACCCAGAACGGCTGGAAGGAAGCCGTCTCAGCTCACACCACGGCGCGTTTCAACCCCTTCGCCGTGCCTGAGGGACAGGGCGAGACGGTCGATCTCGGCGGCCGGCAGGGCCGGACCTTTGCAGCGGAACGCGCGGCCGGCGACGTCAACGTCTTCGATGCGCTGATCCAGCATGTTTCCGCGCTGCGCAAGGACAGCAAGCGGGTGGTCATCGCCTGCTGGAGCGAAGGCTCGCGCGATCGTCTCGCCCAGGTGCTCGCCGATCACGGGCTGGAGCGTGCCACGACGATCGAGTCGCTTGGCGGCGTCACCGTGCTGCCGCAGGGCATGGTCGGCCTCGCCGTGCTGGGACTGGAAACCGGCTTCGAGATCGACAAGTTCGCCTTCATAGGCGAGCAGGACATCCTCGGCGACCGCCTCGTGCGCCAGCGCAAGCGCACGAAAAAGGCGTCGGACTTCCTGACCGAGCTCTCCAGCCTGTCGGAGGGCGATCTGGTCGTCCACGTCGATCACGGCATCGGCCGGTTCGTCGGCCTCAAGACCATTGATGCGGCCGGTGCTCCGCACGATTGTCTGGAACTTCAGTATCACGGCGGCGACAAGCTCTACCTGCCGGTCGAAAATCTCGAACTTCTGACCCGCTACGGCTCGGAAGACATGGATGCCCAGCTCGACCGGCTGGGCGGCGGTGCCTGGCAGGCGCGCAAGGCGCGCATGAAGCAGCGCATCCGGGAGATCGCCGATGGCCTGATCAAGACCGCCGCCGCCCGCGCGTTGCGCACAGCCCCTGCGATCGAGATCCCCGAAGGCCTCTACGACGAATTCGCCGCCCGTTTTCCCTATGAGGAGACCGAGGATCAGCTCAACTCCATCGAGGCGGTGTTCGAGGATCTGGGCTCCGGCAGGCCGATGGACCGGCTGGTGTGCGGTGATGTCGGCTTCGGCAAGACGGAAGTCGCGTTGAGGGCCGCCTTCCTCGTCGCCATGTCGGGCCGTCAGGTGGCGGTTGTCGTGCCCACGACGCTTCTCGCCCGCCAGCACTACAAGACCTTTGCCGAGCGCTTCCATGGCCTGCCGGTGCGCGTCGCCCAGGCCTCCCGCATGGTCGGCCCCAAGGCGCTTGCGCAGACCAAGAAGGAAGTTGCCGACGGCACGGTCGACATCGTCGTCGGCACCCACGCGCTTCTCGGCAAGGGCATCTCGTTCAAGGATCTGGGCCTGCTGATCATCGACGAGGAACAGCATTTCGGCGTCAAGCACAAGGAGCGACTGAAGGAGCTGAAATCCGACGTCCATGTGCTGACGCTGTCGGCGACCCCCATTCCGCGCACCATGCAGATGGCGTTGACGGGGGTGCGCGGCCTGTCGCTGATCGCCACGCCGCCGGTGGACCGGCTTGCCGTCAGAACGTTCGTCTCGCCCTTCGATCCGCTGATCGTGCGCGAGACGCTGCTGCGCGAGCACTATCGCGGCGGCCAGTCGTTCTATGTCGTGCCGCGTGTCTCGGATCTCGCCGAACGGCGTGAATTCCTTGCCGACACGGTGCCGGAAGTGAAGGTCGCCGTCGCCCACGGCCAGATGCCGCCGGGCGAGCTCGACGACATCATGAACGCCTTCTACGACGGCAAGTACGACGTCCTGCTGTCGACCACGATCGTGGAATCCGGTCTCGACATTCCGACCGCGAACACGCTGATCGTGCACCGTGCCGACATGTTCGGCCTCGCCCAACTCTACCAGATCCGCGGCCGCGTCGGCCGGTCGAAGACGCGCGCCTACGCGCTCTTCACTGTGCCTGCCAATAAGACGCTGACGGCCCAGGCCGAACGACGGCTGAAGGTTCTGCAATCGCTTGAATCGCTTGGTGCCGGTTTCCAGCTTGCCAGCCACGATCTCGATATTCGCGGCGCCGGAAATCTTCTGGGCGAGGAGCAGTCAGGCCACATCAAGGAAGTAGGCTTCGAGCTTTACCAGCAGATGCTGGAGGAGGCGGTCGCCCAGCTTCAGGACGGCGACGGCGTTCCCGGCGATGATCACTGGTCGCCGCAGATCAATGTCGGTACGCCGGTGCTGATCCCGGAAAGCTACGTCGGCGACCTTCAGCTCCGCCTGGATCTCTACCGCCGGCTTGCCGATCTTTCCGATCCGCAGGAAATCGATTCCTTCGGCGCGGAAATGATCGATCGCTTCGGCCCGCTGCCGGACGAAGTGGAGCACTTGCTGAAGATCGTTTTCATCAAGGGGCTTTGCCGTCAGGCCAACGTGGAAAAGATCGATGCGGGCCCGAAGGGCGTCGTCATCGGCTTCCGCAACAACGAGTTCGCGAACCCGGCCGGGCTCGTCGGTTACATCACGGAGCAGGGCGTGCTGGCCAAGATCCGTCCCGACCAGAAGATCGTTCTGGTGCGCGACTGGGCCGATGCGCAGGAGCGTTTGAAGGGTGTCGCGGTCGTGCTGACGAAGCTGGTGCGACTGGCCGAAGCGGGGCAGGCGGCCGCCTGAGCGGGGAGAGAACCGTGGGGACGGCCCGTAGCGTCTCGCTCCCGGCATCGGCGTGCGCCTGGCTTCCGTCGGGGCCTCTCATTCGTCATTGCCCGGCGAAGTCCGGGCAATCCATTGCCGGCAGCGGCGTATGGGCGAGCGCTGGATCACCCGGACTTCGCCGGGTGATGACGGTGGAGAGATCGGGTTATTGCCCTTTTCACGCCGAAGCCGCCTCGTATTCGCCCGACAGCGCCAGCCACGCTTCCTCGGCCTTCTCCAAAGCCTTTTCCGTGTCCGACCGCTTCTTGGCAAGCTGGGTCGCCTTGGAAGGATCCTTCACATAGAGATCGGGATCCGCCAACAGGCCGTCGACGCGTTTCAGATCGCCCTGAAGCTTCTCCATCTGGCGTTCGGCTTCGCGGATCCTCTTGCGCAAGGGGGCGAGCTGGGCGCGCTTTTCGGCCGATTCCCGGCGCCGGTCCTGCGCCGAAACCTGCTTTTCAGCCTCCTTGGCGGCGGCGCGGTCCTCCTTGCCGGTCTGCAGAATGAGCCGGCGGTAGTCCTCCATGTCGCCGTCATAGGGCGACACCGTACCGTCTGCGACGAGCCACAGCCGGTCGGCGCAAGCCTCCACCAGATGCCGGTCGTGCGAGATCAGCACCACCGCGCCGGCGAACTCGTTAAGCGCCAGAACCAGCGCCTCGCGGCTGTCGATGTCGAGGTGGTTGGTCGGTTCGTCAAGGATCAGCAGGTTCGGCCCGTGGAAGGTCGCAAGTCCTAGCAAAAGCCGCGCCTTCTCACCGCCGGAGAGATCCTTGGCCGGCGTGTCCATGCGGTCGGTCGGCAGGCCGAAGCGCGCGACGCGGGCGCGAACCTTCGCTTCCGGCTCGCCCACCATCAGCGCCCGCACATGCGCGACCGCCGAATTTGCCGGCACCAGTTCATCAAGCTGGTGCTGGGCGAAATAGGCGACGTCGATCCTGTTGGCGCGCACCACGTGGCCCGAAAGCGGCTTCAGCCGGTCGGCGATGAGCTTGGCGAAGGTCGACTTGCCGTTGCCGTTGGCGCCCAGAAGCGCGATGCGGTCGTCCGGATCGAGCCGCAGGTTCAGATTGCGCAGCACCGCCTTGCCGTCATAGCCGACTGAGCCGCCTTCAATGGAGAGCAGCGGCGGTGCGGCCTGGCTCCTCGGATCGGGGAAGGAGAGCGGAAGGCTCGTGTCCTCCACGATGGCCGTGATCGGCTGCATGCGTTCCAGCATCTTCAGACGCGACTGCGCCTGGCGCGCCTTGGTCGCCTTGGCACGGAAGCGGTCGACGAAGGCCTGCATGTGCTTGCGCTGGGCTTCCTGCTTCTCGCGCTGCTTTTCCTGCAGCAGGATCTGTTCGCGCCTTTGCCGCTCGAAACTGTCGTAGCCGCCGCGATAGCTGGTGAGTTTTTTTGCCTCCAGATGCACGATTGTATCGACAGCCTTGTTCAGCAGATCTCGGTCATGCGAGATCAGCAGAACGGTGTGCGGATAGCGCGAGACATAGTTTTCCAGCCAAAGCGTGCCTTCTAGATCGAGATAGTTCGTCGGCTCGTCGAGGAGCAGCAGATCGGGCTCCGAAAACAGCACCGCTGCCAGCGCCACGCGCATCCGCCAGCCGCCGGAAAAGGCCGAGCAGGGCCGTTGCTGAGCCTCCGCGCTGAAGCCGAGGCCATAGAGGATCGCACCGGCGCGCGCTTCGGCCGAATGGGCATCGATATCGGCAAGTCGGGTGTGGATCTCCGCGATGCGGTGCGGATCGGTGGCGGTCTCGGCTTCGGCCAGCAGGGCCGCCCGTTCGGTGTCGCCGGCGAGTACCACATCCATCAGGCTCGTCTCCGAGCCCGGTGCCTCCTGTGCGACCTGCCCGATGCGGGCCTGCCGGCGAATGGTGATCGAGCCGGATTCGGGCGCGAGATCGCCGGTGATCAGCTTGAACAGCGTGGTCTTGCCCGAGCCGTTGCGCCCCACGAGCCCGACCTTCGCCCCGTCGGGGATGACGGCGGTGGCGTGATCGAGCAGCGTGCGCCCGGCGATGCGATAGGTGAGATCGTTGACATGCAGCATGGTGGGGGAACGTTTGGCGAAGGACGGCGCCGGATGCAAGGGGGAAGGTTGACCGGAGCGGATCGAATTCGCCTGCGCGTCGGGAAAGGATGGTCCGAGCCGGGCGAAATGCGTGGCGTGGGTCCGGAGGTCCCTCAAGTCTATTCCGTTACGGAAATATCCCATATTCTGATGCGATGACAGGCGGGCCGGCAAAGGCACGCCGCATCAAAAGGGGGTATTTCCATGTGCGTTCCAGGATGTATGGAGACGGTCGCCCGACGTTTGTCCCGGCGTGGCTTTTTCAAGGGGGCAGGGGCGGCAGCCGTCGGACTTGCGAGCTTCCAGGCTTTCGCTCCGCCGAGACCTGCGCAGGCGGAGCCGATGCGTTTCTCCGGGGTGGTGGACCTGACACATCCGATCGTGGAGGATTTTCCAACATTCTTCGGAACCAATCAGCTCGAGATCGAAAAGATGTACGGTTTCGAGAAGGACGGCTTCAACGTCAACAGATGGCACCTCGTGGAGCACACCGGCACGCATATGGATGCGCCGCTGCATTTCTCCAGGGACGGCAATTCCGCGGCGGATGTTCCGACCGATCAACTCGTGGTTCCGCTCGCTGTCATCGACGTGAAGACGCAGGCGGCGGAAAACCCGGATTATCAGGTCACCCCGGCCGATCTGGAGGCGTGGGAAGCGGCCAACGGGAAGCTGCCACAGGGCGGATGCATCGCGATGAATTCCGGCTGGGGCCAGTACGCGACCTCCGACAAGTTCCGCAATGCCGACGCTGACGGAAAGATGCACTTTCCCGGTTTTGGTATCGAGGCGACGAAGATGGCGATGGAGCGCGGTCTCGTCGGGCTCGCCGTAGACACGCTGTCACTCGATTACGGTCTGTCGACGGATTTCGCCACGCATTACGCCTGGCTGCCGTCGGGCCGGTGGGGCATGGAAGCGGTCGCCAATCTCGATGACGTTCCCGCCGCCGGTGCGACGCTCGTTGTCGGTGCGCCGAAGATCGTCGGCGCATCCGGCGGCCCGAGCCGGCTTTTCGCGCTGGTGTGAGGGCAGGGCGCCTGCGCGAGCCGGATTTTCACTGCGCCGGATATTGCGCGGCGCAGAAGGCCTCCGCCCGAGCGCGAAACTGGTTGTATTGGCGCGCGTCGATCACGCCGTCCTGCTTCATCCGATCGACGGCGCCGCCCCGTTCGGCAAGACAGGCGGCCAGGTCCGGGTTGCCGGCCGTAGCCGTCGTGCCGACGGGGGCCGACACAAACGCATCCCGGTTGATCCAGGCGAGGGCGGTAGCCGCCAGGGCTGCCACTATCAGTGCCAGAAGCCGCGCCGCCGGTCGGTCGAGAAAGGAGCGCTCTGCCGCCGATGCCATCGCTTGAACCTCCCCGATGCGAGCCTACCCGCCGGTTACGCTCATGTGGCGCGAGACGGCGGGCGCCTTGCGGTCCCGGTCGATGATGAAGTCGTGGCCCTTGGGCTTGCGCCCGATTGCCTCGTCGATCGCCCGGTTGAGGATCTCATCGCCCTCAGATGCCCTGAGCGCTGCACGCAGGTCGGCGTTGTCGTCCTGTCCTAGGCACATGTAGAGCTGACCCGTGCAGGTGATCCGCACCCGGTTGCAGCTTTCGCAGAAATTGTGGGTCATCGGCGTGATGAAGCCGAGCCGGCCGCCGGTTTCCTCCACCATCACGTAGCGCGCCGGTCCGCCGGTCTTGTAGGGGATGTCGGTCAGCGTGTAGTGATCCATCAGCGCGGCACGGACCTGCGAGAGCGGCAGGTACTGGTCGGTCCGGTCGCCCTCGATGTCGCCAAGCGGCATCGTCTCGATGAGCGTCAGGTCATGCCCTTCGCCATGCGCCCATTCGATCATCGTCGGGATTTCGTCCTCGTTGACGCCCTTGAGCGCCACGGCATTGATCTTGACCTCTAGCCCGGCGCGCTTTGCCGCCTCAAGACCGGCCATGACCTTCGATAGATCGCCCCAGCGCGTGATCGTCTTGAACTTGTCGGGATCGAGCGTGTCGATGGAGACGTTGATGCGACGCACGCCCACGTCAAAAAGCTCGTCGGCGAAGCGGTGGAGCTGCGAACCGTTCGTCGTCACGGTGATCTCGTCGAGTGCACCGGACTGCAAGTGGCGCGACAGCGAGCGGAACAGGCTCATGATGTTCTTGCGCACCAGCGGTTCGCCGCCGGTCAGCCGAAGCTTGCGCACGCCCTTGGCAACGAAGGCGGAGCACAGGCGGTCGAGTTCTTCCAGGCTCAGGACGTCTTTCTTCGGCAAGAACGTCATGTCCTCCGCCATGCAGTAGACACAGCGGAAATCGCAGCGGTCGGTCACCGAAACGCGCAGGTATGTGACGTCTCGGCCGAAGGGATCCGTCAGCACGGGGCGCCGTGCATCCTGGGCCGTCGCATCGTCCATGGGTCCTGATCCTTGGGGGAATTGTTATTTGCGGTCGCGCCCCCGGCCCCCTCTTGCCGGCGCGTTCCGCATCGGGAACGTGCGCGCACCTGTCATCTCCTCAAAGGTAGACGATGGAGACTAAACGTCAATGCGAGGGGATGCGGAGGCCGGCGACATATCCGGGCTCTTGCCAGCAGCCCGCGCTGGCCTATGGTCCCGGGTGTAAGGCAAGCAGCAGGAGACACGATCTTGAACGCCAAAGCCTGGCCCAGCGAATTGCGGGTCTCCAAGGACCGGAAGACACTGACGGTGAGTTTCACCTCCGGCGAGCGGTTCGAGCTTGCCGCGGAATACCTGCGCGTTCTCTCGCCGTCGGCCGAAGTGCAGGGCCACTCGCCCGACCAGAAAAAGACCATGCACGGCAAGCGTCGCGTGGAGATCATGCAGATTGTGCCGATGGGAAACTACGCGGTGAAGATCGTGTTCGACGACATGCACGACACCGGCATCTATTCCTGGGACTACCTGATGAAGCTCGGACGCGAGCGAGAGAACCTGTGGGCTGACTATCTCTCCGAACTTGAGGCGAAAGGGCTCACACGCGAGAAATGAGCGCGATGGAGCTCTGGTATTCGACGACCTCGCCCTTCGCCCGCAAGGTGCGGGTCGCGGCGGAGGAACTGGGCCTTTCCAGCCGCATTCGTCTGCACGAAACAAACCCGTGGCGGGACGATGGCGGTCTGCGTGCGGTCAATCCCTTGTGCAAGGTGCCGACACTCGTCGCTGACGACGGGGTTGACGACAGGCTTGTGCTCTACGAGTCGGGCGTGATCTGCGACTATCTCGACGCGCTGGGGAGCGAACGTCGGCTTTTTCCCGAAAGCGGGCATGCCCGCTGGCGTGCGCTTGTGCTTCAGGGATTGTGCGATGGCGCGCTGACGGCGGCCGGCCGGCTCTTCGCCGAGGAGCAGAAACGCAATGAGGAGCGCAGCGTTGCGATGATCGCGCGCTTCACGGCGGCAATCGATGCCGCGCTCGATGATCTGGAAACGCGCGACCTTGCCTTTGCCGAGCCGACGATCGGCGACATCTGCGTAGCCGTTTTTTGCGGCTATCTCGATTTCCGCTGGCCCCAACGCGACTGGCGGACACGCCGGCCGCGCCTCGCCGGCTGGTTCGAAGTCTACGACATGGGCGTTTCCATGCAGAAGACGCGGCACCGCCCCATGCGGGGGTAGGGCAGCGGTTCAGTTCATGCCCATGCCGCTGTCGCGCTGAAAGAGAAGCAGGTCGAAGCTCGGGGCGTCGCCGGTGATTTGGGTCAGCAGGCAGTGGGCCTGTCCGCGGTGGTGCGTCTGGTGGTTGAAGAAATGCATCAGCGCCGGTGCCAGCGGCTGGGTGACCGCCTCTCCCGGGCCTGACATCTTGCGGTAGCTGATCGGCGCCGCGAGAGCTTCCTTGGTCAGGCCATCGACATAGGCGATGATCCGCTGATCCTCCGCCTGTCTGGCGCGGGCAAGATCGCCAAGGGTGTTAAAGAGGATCTCGTCGAGCGACCGCGGCAGCGGTCCTTCACCGGTAAAACGTCGCATCCACACCCTGTCTGCCACAAGCAGGTGGTTCAGCGTTCCGTTGAGCGAACCGAAGAAAGCGCCGCGGTTCTCACGGTGCTGCTCGTCCGTCAGCACCGCCGCCGCCCGGTAGAGGCGCGCATTGGCCCATTGATTGTAACCGGCCATCATTGCAAACATCGCTTTCATCGGGTTCGCTGCCTTTTGGTTATGTTCCTGGATTTTCCCGTCGAGGGTGTTACCGGGTCCCGGATTTTTGCAAGGAAAACCTCATGCCGGTCATTCTCTATGATCTCTGCGGCGCCGAAGAGTTCCAGCGGTTTTCCCCCTATTGCTGGCGGGTGAAGATGGCGCTTGCCCACAAGGGGCTCAGCTGGGAGGAACGCCCCACCCCGTTCACGAAGGTCCGCGAGGTCGCCGGTGGCATCTCCGCAACTGTCCCCGTGATCGAGGACGAGGAGCGCACCATTTCCGACAGCTGGGACATCGTCAGCTATCTGGAGGAAACATATCCCGACCGGCCGACGCTTTTCGGCGGGGAGGCGGGGCGCGCGCTGTCGCGGTTCGTGGAAAGCTGGGTGAACACCAGCGTCAACACCAAGCTGGTGCATCTGGTGGTCAAGGACATCCACGACATTTTGTCTCCGCCGGATCAGGCCTATTTCCGCGAGACCCGCGAAAAACGGCTCGGCCACACGCTGGAGGAGCTTCACGAGACCCGGCACGAGCGGCTGGAGGCGTTCCGCCTGTCGCTCCAGCCGATGCGCCAGATGCTGAAGTCGCAGCCCTTCATCGGCGGTGCCGGTCCGCTTTATGCCGACTACATTCTCTTCGGCACGCTGCAATGGCCGCGCGTGGCGAGCAATTTCCAGCTTCTGGAGGCCGGCGACGCGGTCACCGACTGGTTCGAACGCTGTCTCGATCTGCATAACCACCTTGGCCGCAGCCAGCCGGCCGCCGCCTGAGGATTTGAAGGGCCTATCGCGTCCCGTCCGCACGGCTGTCGCAAGGCTTTCACTTGCGGCTCCGTCTGGCCCCCTGTATACGGACCGCGACAGTTTCGGCGCCCCTTAGAACCGGGCGCCGCTTTCGCATCCAAACACCGAAAATCACGGGGAAACGAATATGGCCATCGAACGTACCTTCTCGATGATCAAGCCGGACGCCACCAAGCGCAACGTCACCGGCAAGATCATCGACCGTCTGGAAAGCGCCGGTCTGCGCGTCGTCGCGCAGAAGCGCGTGTGGATGTCGCTGCGCGAGGCGGAAGGCTTCTACGCCGAGCACAAGGCCCGTCCGTTCTTCGGCGAACTGACCGAGTTCATGTCGTCGGGCCCGACCATCGTGCAGGTGCTGGAAGGTGAGAACGCGGTTGCCAAGAACCGCGAGATCATGGGCGCCACCAACCCGGCCGACGCCGCCGAAGGCACCATCCGCAAGGACTTCGCGCTCTCCATCGGCGAGAATTCGGTCCACGGCTCCGATGCTCTGGAGACCGCAAAGCGCGAGATCGCCTACTGGTTCTCCGAGACCGAGATCGTCGGCTGAGGCTGGCGGATCCTGCGATCTGGAACTTCGGGAAAGCCGGCCATCAGGCCGGCTTTTCTGTTTTTCGGACAGCCCTTTGCCGGATCAGGTCCCGGACCCGGTCCTGATCCACACTTTGCGGGGCTCCTACCGCGTCGAAGAATGCCTTGAACGTGAAGGCGTGCGGTGTCGGCCCGTGATCGGCCAGATGTTCGTGCCGCACCACCGCCTCTGCCCAATCGGGCGTGTGATCGTCCGCCACCCACCAAAGCACCAGCGGCGGCCAGCCCGGCTTGTCGAACCAGTCGCGCGCATGGCGCATCGCCTCGTTGTGGATGTCGGAATAGGTGAAGGCCATCACGCTCTCCGCATCGCGCCACAACGACAGGGTCGCGGGCGCCCAGTCGTCGCCATTGTCGCGATGGAAGCGCGGATAGACTTGCTCGCCCCAGCATTCCGGGCCCGGTTCGTCGGCATAACCCGACCGTGCGATGAAGCCCTCGGCCGTGTCTGCCGCCGCAAGGATCGGGTCGTTGCGCTCGTGAAAGCCGTCGTTGGCCGGATCTTCAGCCGGCATCCGGAACTGGCCGAACGTGAAGAGCGCAAGGCGTGCGGGCATGAATGCAGTTTCCTCTGGAACCGGTCGGTTAGGGGTGAGGGGAGAGGGCTTGGCAGAATTACCCAAGCAAAGCCCAGAGCGGCCGGTCGCGCAAGATTATTTCGCCTTGGCGGCGACGTTGCCCCGAACTCCGCCTTGACTTGCGCCTCACGCCCGCGAACATGGGCTCCCCAAGGAGAGCCCCAGCCATGAACAAGCCTGTCGAGATCCTCACCCGTGCATCCGCATGCCCGCACGACTGTCCGTCGACCTGCGCGCTGGAGGTCGAGGTGTTGGGGCCGGATCGCATCGGGCGCATTCGCGGGGCGTCAGACAACGACTACACGGACGGCGTGATCTGCGCCAAGGTCGCACGCTATGCAGAGCGCGTGCACCATCCCGATCGCCTCTTGAAACCATTGCGGCGCACCGGCGCAAAGGGCCAGGGCGAGTTCGCGGAAATCTCCTGGGACGACGCGCTCGACGAGGTGGCCGAGGCCTTCGTGAAGGCGGAGCAGCGGCTCGGCGCCCAGACGGTCTGGCCCTATCACTATGCCGGCACGATGGGGCAGGTGCAGCGCGACAGCATCCACCGCCTGCGCCATGTGAAGGGTTATTCGCGCCAGTTCGACACCATTTGCACCAACGCCGCCTGGACCGGTTACATCGCCGGTACCGGGCACCTGCGCGGCTCCGATCCGCGTGATATCGAAAAGTCGGATTGCATTGTCATCTGGGGCACCAACGCGGTGGCGACGCAGGTCAACGTGATGACCCACGCGGTGAAGGCGCGCAAGGAACGCGGGGCGAAGATCGTCGCTGTCGACGTTTATCGCAATGAAACGGTTCGTCAGGCCGATCTCGGTCTCGTGCTGCGCCCCGGCACGGATGCCGCGCTCGCCTGCGCGGTCATGCACGTCGCCTTCCGCGACGGTCATGCGGATCGCGCCTACATGGAAAAATACACCGATTGCCCGGCCGACCTTGAGGCGCATCTGGCGTCGCGGACACCGCAATGGGCCGCCGAAATCACCGGCCTCGGCGTGGAGGAAATCGAAGCCTTCGCCCGGCTGGTTGGCGAGACGAAGCGCACCTATTTCCGCATCGGTTACGGTTTTGCGCGCAGCCGCAACGGCACCGTGTCCATGCACGCCGTCACCTCCATTCCGGCCGTGACGGGCGCGTGGCAATATGAGGGCGGCGGTGCGCTGCTGTCCAACAGCGGCATCTACACGTTCGACAAGACCATGATCGAGGGCCGCGACGTGGTGGATCCGGCAACGCGCCGGCTCGACCAGTCCCGCATCGGTGCGGTGCTGACGGGCGAGAAGGATGCGCTTCTCGGCGGGCCGGAGGTCACGGCCATGATCATCCAGAACACCAACCCGATGTCGGTCTGCCCGGAACAGGACAAGGTGCGCGCCGGGTTCGCGCGCGAGGATCTCTTCACCTGCGTCCATGAGCAATTCATGACCGAAACGGCGGCGATGGCGGACATCGTGCTGCCGGCGACGACATTTCTGGAGCATGACGACGTCTACAAGGGCGGCGGGCACCAGTACATCGTGCTCGGTCCCAAGTTGATCGATGCGCCGGGCGAGGCGCGCGAGAACCTTTTCGTTCTCAACGAACTGATGAAGAGGCTCGGCGTCGATCATCCCGGCAACCACATGAGCGCGCGCGAGCACATCGACTGGATGCTGAAGTCCTCCGGCTTCGGCGATCTGGAGACGCTGGAACGCGACCGCTGGATCGATATCCAGCCGGCTTTCGAGACCGCGCATTTTCTCTCCGGCTTCGCCCACGCCGACGGCAAATATCACTTCAGGCCCGACTGGACGGCGACGCCGGCCGACAATGACGGTGCCATGGGGCCCTGGTCGGCCATGCCGGAACTTCCCGATTACTGGGCCGTGGTCGAGACGCCGAATGACGAACATCCGTTCCGCCTCGTGACCGCACCGGCACGGTCCTTCCTCAATTCCAGCTTCAACGAGACGCCGGGATCGCGAAAGAAGGAAGGCCGGCCGGAGGTGATGCTCCATCCGGAAGACGCGTCGAAACTCGGCATCGAGGCGGGGGCGCTTGTCGCCATGGGCAATGCGCGCGGAGAGATCCGCCTGCATGTGCGCCTGTTCGACGGCGTGACGCGCGGCACGGTAATCTCGGAAGGCATCTGGCCGAACGGTGCCTTCGTTGACGGCAGGGGCATCAACACGCTCACCGGCGCCGATCCGGTCGCCCCCTACGGCGGTGCCGCGTTCCACGACAATCGGGTATGGCTGCGGCGGGGCTGACGATCGGTCGGCGTCGGGGGCTGGCACTGGCCGACCGAACGTGTTTCGGTATGCTGCGGGCTGGTGACAACGGATCAGCACAAGAGGCCATCCGCTTTTGCGCATTCTTCTCATGAGTCTTGGAACGCGCGGCGACGTGCAGCCATTCGTGGCGCTGGGCGCGGCCCTGAAGCGCCGTGGCGCGCAGGTGACCGTTTCCACCGGTGCCGGCTTCGAGGCGATGATCGAGAGTGCCGGACTGACCGCCGCGCCCTTTTTCATCGACTACCAGAGCCTGCTGCAGCAGCCCGATATGCAGGCAGCCATGCACTCGCTGTCGGGAAAGCTCCGCGTGCTGCGTCAATCCCGCGACTGGCTGCGCAAGGAGCTGGAGGAGCAATGGGATCTGGCCAAGGCGATCCGGCCGGATCTCATCGTCTACAATCCGAAGGCGCCGATGGCGCCGCACGTTGCGCACGAGTTGCGGGCCGTGGCGGTGCCGGCGGTACTGCAGCCGGTGCTGGCGCCCACCGGCGAATTTCCGTTCATGATGATGTCATCACGGAGCCTGAGCCGGGTTGGGAACAGGCTGTCGCATCGCCTGGCAACCGGTCTGGCCCATCTGCTGAACGGGCGCAATTTCAAGGCGCTGGCGGCAAGTCGGACGGATGTGAAGCTGTCGGCCGGCCTTGATGAACTGATCGGCTACGCGCCCGGCGGGCGGGCCGTGCCGCGCCTTCACGCCTACAGCCGCCATCTGGTGCCCCGGCCTGACGACTGGCCTGAGGGCGAGACGATCACCGGCTACTGGTTCCGCGACAATGGCGAGCCGGACTGGACGCCGCCGGCCGATCTTGCGCGCTTCCTCCAGTCGGGGCCGCCACCGGTCTATGTCGGTTTCGGGTCGATGCCATCGATCGATGCGCGCAAGACGGCGCGTGATGCTGTCGAAGGGCTGCGGCGCGCCGGCCGGCGCGGGGTGCTGGCTACGGGCTGGGGCGGTCTGGACGCCGAAGTCGCCGGCGACGACATTCACGTGATCTCCGGTGCGCCGCATGCCTGGCTTTTCCCGCGATGTGCGGCGATTGTCCATCATGGCGGAACGGGCACCACCCACCAGGCCTTGCGCTGGGGGCGCGCGTCCGTCGTTTGTCCGATTTTCGGTGATCAGCCGTTCTGGGCGCGCCGGGTGGCGGAGGCGGGTGGAGGCTCCGCGCCCCTGCCGATGAAACGGTTCACAGCCGAACGCTTGGCGCAGAGGCTGGAGGTCGCCCTGTCGGATGCCGTTTGTGCGCGTGCGGAGGAACTTGGCCGCCTGATCCGCGCGGAAGCCGGTGCCGAACGCGCCGCCGACGTGCTGGAAGGGGTCATAAAGGGGTAGCGGAGCGGAAGCGAGGCGCGACAGGCCTGGCACGCGCAGCAGGCTCTCTTTCTCAAACCGGCCAGATCAGCGCAGCCGGCGTTTCCGTCGTCTCGCTCACAACCACGCGCCCGTCCTCGATCCGGGTGCGGCCGGAGGCGATCAGGGCCAGCGCCTGCGGGTAGAGTTGATGCTCCACGCCAAGAACGCGCGCCGCAAGTGCGTTCTCGTCGTCGGTGGAGAGAACCGGCACTGCACCCTGCATGATGATCGGCCCGGCATCCATGTCGCTCGTAACGTAATGAACGGTGGCCCCGTGCAGCTTCACGCCGGACTCGATCGCCCGGGCATGGGTATCGAGCCCCTTGAACGAGGGCAGCAGGGCCGGGTGGATGTTGATCATCCGGCCTGCCCAGGTCTCGACGAACCACGGCGTCAGCAGCCGCATGAAGCCGGCAAGGCACACGATCTCGATATCGTGCGCCCGCAAGGTGGCATCGAGCGCGCGCTCAAAAGCTTCTCGATCCTTGCCGAAAGGCTTGTGGTCGACGACAGCCGTCGCAATCCCGGCCTCGCCAGCATGGTCGAGCCCGGCCGCATCCGGCCGGTTTGAAAGAACCAGCGCGATTTCAGCGGGATAGTCGTCGTCCTTCGCAGCCTTAATGAGCGCGGCCATGTTGGAGCCGCGCCCGGAGATCAGCACGCCGACCCGTTTGCGCGGCGTGCTCATGCCGAAAGCGTGCCGTCGAAAACGACATAGTCGGCAAGCCTTTGCTCGATGAACCCGAGCCGTGCGACGGTCTCGCCCTGGCGGGTGAGGACCTCGGTGACGCTGTCGGCATCCTCCTGCGCCACCACGACGACCATGCCGATGCCGCAGTTGAAGGTGCGCAGCATTTCCGCCTGTTCCACGCCGCCGGTCTTCGCCAGCCAGTCGAAGACGGGCAGGGCGGGCACGGCGGACAGATCGATATGCGCCGCGCAGGTGTCGGGCAGCACGCGCGGCAGGTTTTCCGGCAGTCCGCCGCCGGTGATGTGCGCGAGCGCCTTGATGCCCTTCGTTTCCTTCAGGGCGGCGAGCAGCGGCTTGACGTAGATCCGCGTCGGCGCCAGCAGCGCACGGCCGAGCGTGAGGCTGGTATCGAACGGGGCCGGCGCATCCCAGTCGAGGCCGGACCGCTCCACGATACGGCGCACCAGCGAGAAGCCGTTGGAATGGACACCGGCGGAGGTGAGCCCCAGCACCACGTCGCCGGGTTTCACGTCGGGCTTGGGCAGGATCGCGTCCCGCTCCACCGCGCCGACCGCGAAGCCCGCGAGATCGTAGTCACCCTTGGCGTACATGCCCGGCATTTCCGCCGTCTCGCCGCCGATCAGCGCGGCGCCGGCGATCCGGCAGCCCTCCGCGATGCCACCGATAACGGTTGCCGCCGCCTCCACGTCGAGCGCGCCGGTTGCGAAATAGTCGAGGAAAAACAGCGGTTCGGCGCCCTGCACGACCAGATCGTTGACGCACATGGCGACGAGATCGATGCCGACCGTGTCGTGAATGCCGGTGTCGATGGCGATCTTCAGCTTGGTGCCGACGCCGTCATTGGCAGCGACCAGCACCGGATCGGTGAAGCCGGCCGCCTTCAGGTCGAACAGGCCGCCGAAACCGCCGATGTCGCTGTCGGCGCCCGTTCGCGCCGTTGCCTTGACCATCGGCTTGATGCGTTTCACCAGCGCGTTGCCCGCATCGATATCGACGCCCGCGCCCGCATAGGTCAGCCCGCCGCCGGCGGACGATGTGTCGCTCATGGATACAGCTTCCGGATTTGGAACTTTCGGCCGTCTTCAAACCAGTTGGCAGCCGCGAAGTCAAACGGGAAGAGGGGGCGAGGGAGGCTGCTGCGGGGGAAACGTCGAATCCCCGCGTTCGCCGGGCCGGTTCCTCGCAAGGCCTTTATAGAAGGCGCATGGTGGAAAATGCTTGCCAGTCTCTCCCGGTGATCCTAACTGCGAAGTCCGCGTGCCGTTTGGAGCAAGACGACATGACCCTGCCGAACCTGATCTCGGTGCTGCGCCTGCTGCTGGTGCCGGTCATCGTCACGCTGATCATTTCCGGCGACGATCTGGCCGCCTTCTGGGTGTTCGTCCTGGCCGGCCTGAGCGATGCGGCCGACGGCATCATCGCGCGCCGTTTCGGGCTCTTTTCCGAACTCGGCGCCTATCTCGATCCGATCGCCGACAAGGCGCTGCTGGTCACCATTTACCTGAGCCTCGGTCTCACCGGGGCCTTGCCGGCGTGGCTCGTGATTCTTGTGATCAGCCGGGATATCCTCATCGTCGGCGCGGTCATCCTGTCCTGGGTGATGGGCAAGACGCTGGAAATGCACCCGCTGATGGTATCCAAGATCAACACCACCGCGCAGATCACGCTGGCGGCCATGGTGCTCGCGGAAGCCGGGTTGGAACTCTCCATCGGGGGTGTGCGTCCCTTATTGGTATACGTGGTCGCCGGCTTCACCGCGATTTCCACCGCCGCCTATCTCGTGGAATGGCTGCGATTCATGGCGGGAGAAGAGGCGGCGGGCGAGCCTGATCCGGACGCGATGCGGCGCGCCGAAAGCGAAACGCCAAAAGGAAACGACGAATGACCCTGCAGCGACGGATCACGTTCTGGATGATCGCCCTTGCGGTGACGATCCTGTTTCTCTGGGTGTTCTCGCCGATCCTGCTGCCCTTCGTCGCAGGCATGGCGCTCGCCTACCTGCTCGATCCGGTCGCCGACAGGCTCGAAGCCATCGGCATGAGCCGTCTCTGGGCGACGATCACCATCCTGATTCTGTTTCTGCTCATCTTTGTCCTGTTCCTGGTTTTGCTTTTACCGGTGCTCGGCAATCAGCTTGCCAGCCTGATCGCGGCGTTGCCCGACTATGTCTCGCAGCTCCAGGCCGTGATCATGGACAATTTCGGCGAGAAACTCCGCCGCATCTCCGGGTTCGGCGGCAATGAGGTGAAGAACTCGCTCGGCAATCTCATGTCCCAGGGGGCCAGTTGGCTCGGTAATCTGCTGAAGTCGATCTGGAGCGGCGGACAGGCGCTGATGTCCATCATCGCCCTTTTCGTCGTCACGCCTGTCGTCGCCTTCTACCTGCTGCTCGACTGGGACCGGATGACCGCCAAGGTCGACAGCTGGTTGCCGCGCGAACACCGCGATCTCGTCCACAAGCTGGCGCACGAAATCGATCTGGCCGTGGCCGGCTTCGTGCGCGGTCAGGTCAGCGTCTGCCTGATACTGGGAACGTTCTATGCGGTCGGTCTCGCCGTTCTCGGGCTCAAGTTCGGTCTGCTGATCGGCATCGGCGCCGGGCTCATCAGCTTCATCCCCTATATCGGCGCCACCACCGGCTTCATCCTGTCGCTGGGCGTTGCTCTTGTGCAGTTCTGGCCCGAGTGGCACATGATCGTCGCCGTGCTGGCGGTTTTCGCCATCGGTCAGTTCCTTGAAGGCAATATTCTTCAGCCAAAGCTCGTTGGCGAACGCGTCGGACTTCATCCGGTCTGGCTGATGTTCGCGCTGTTCGCCTTCGGCTATCTGTTCGGTTTCGTCGGCATGCTGGTGGCGGTACCGGTCTCGGCGGCAATCGGCGTGCTTGCCCGTTTCGCGCTGGAGCAGTATCTCACGAGCCCGCTCTACTACGGTGCCGGTCCGCACGAAGGGCCGGAAAGCCGGGACGGGGATGGCTGAGGCCGCGCGATCGCATGGGATGCATACCCGTCGCGAAGGGCTTGGGCAGGGAAAATTTAGAGGATGTGCAATGAGCGAGGAAACGCCGCGCCAGTTGCCGCTGGAGCTGCCGCACGAGGCTGCGCTCGGACGTGACGATTATCTGGTCGGCGACTGCAACCGTGCGGCGTTCGACCTGATCACCGCCTGGCCAGACTGGCCGTCCGATTTCGTTCTTCTCGCGGGGCCGGTGGGGGCCGGCAAGACGCATCTCGTCTCCATCTGGCAGCAGGCTTCGGGCGCCGAAGTCGTCCCCGCGGCGAGCCTTGGCCGGCAGGATGTACTGGCGCTCACCCGCAAGGGGCCGGTCGCGGTCGAGGATGCCCACGGCGGCATCGACGAGGAGGCCCTGTTCCATCTGCTGAACGCCGCCCGCGACGCCTCCCGCCAGGTTCTGATCACCTCGCGCAGCTGGCCGGCCGCCTGGAATCTGACGCTGCCCGATCTTGCATCGCGGCTCAGGCTCGCGACCCCTGTCGAGGTGGCCGAGCCCGACGACGATCTGCTGCGCCGCGTGCTGGTGAAGCTTTTCGCCGACCGCCAGCTTTCCGTCGATCTTCCGGTAATCGAGTATCTCGTCGTGCGCATGGAGCGTTCGCTGGAGGCGGCCAACCGCATCGTCGCGACGCTCGACCGCGAAGCGCTTGCCGCGCGCCGCCGCATCACCCGGCCGATGGCCGCCGCCGTGCTGGAGCAGGACGGATAGGCGAGCGGCGGTGGCGGGCAAGTGGGGCGGGGGTGGCCATCCCAATCCCACCCCCAATCCCGTCTCGAACCGGGCTTCCGGCGGTCGTCGGCTAATTCTCCGCGAACGCCCCGCTGCGCCCGGCGCCTTCGGCAAACTGAGTTGCGCCGGCGATCCCTTCGCGCTCCAGCACCTGCCGGCTCCTCCATTCGTATTGCAACGCGGTGTGGATCGGCTGTCCCCAGCCCAGATAGGCCGCGCGGCGGTCGGCGCGCACGCATTCGGGCGGGAAGCGGGCGATGTCCGCAGCCAGCGCCTGTGCGGTCTCAAGCGCGGTGCCCTCCGCCACCACCCGCTCGGCAAGGCCGATGCTCGCGCATTCGGCGGCCTCCACCTTGCGGCCGGTCAGCATCAGGTCCATCGCCCGGCCCATGCCGACGAGACGCGGCAGACGGACCGTGCCGCCGTCGATCAGCGGAACGCCCCAGCGCCGGCAATAGACGCCCATGTAGGCGGTCTCTTCCATCACCCGCATGTCCGCCAGTAGGGCCAGCTCCATGCCCCCGGCGACGGCCGGTCCGGCGATCGCCGCAATCAGCGGCTTTTCCAGAAAGAGCCGGCTCGGTCCCATCGGGCCGCGCGGCGCCGTCTCGCGTTTTCCGTTCCAGCCCGGCGGAATGTCGAATTCCCCGAGCGGCCGGCGCTCCGCCGCAAGCCCGCTCGCCGTCTTCAGGTCGAAGCCGGAGCAGAACGTGCCGTTGGCTCCCGTGAGCACCGCAACGCGTGCCTCCGCGTCGTCCTCGAAGGCAATGAAAGCGTCGTAAAGCGCGTCGGCTGTCGCCGGATCGACCGCGTTGCGCGCCTCCGGCCTGTCGATGGTGATGGTGGTGACCGCGCCGGTCTTGTCGATACGAACCGTCATGAATTCCCCCCTCGGAATATTGGGTCAGGAGGGAAGCTTAACGCGATGGGAGGGAAACGGAACAGGTCATTCCGGAGGGACGAATGGTCGCTCTTTGTCGGGCGCGTCTGTCAGCGCCGCTGAGCGGGAGGCGTCATGGGACTGGACGAAGCAGAGCCAGGGGACGCGAGCAGAGGAGCCGGCTCAACGAGCATCGCCGTCGGGCACCCCTTCGACAGTACCTTCCAACTGGTGTTGTTGAGGTTCATCTGGCACTGCGCCAGCTGGTCGCCGTCGGGGCCATGGATGCAGGCGACAGCGCCAAGTTCGAAGCGCGCACCGTTGAGCAGGCACGAACAATCCCTGGCCGCCCAGCTCTGGGCCAGCGACCCGGCGAATGCGGCTAGCACGAGGCCGCCGCATGAAAGGTGCCTGATCATCCCATGATTATTAATCATAACAGATGATCGGCGGCTTGTCGAAAGACTGAACGGTCGGCGTGCCTCGCCTCAGGCCTCCACGTCGAGATCGATCCAGACGGGCACGTGGTCGGAGGGTTTTTCCCAGCCGCGCACATGGGAATCGATTTCGCAGGCGCGCAGTCTGTCGGCGGCCTGCGGCGACAGCAGCAGATGGTCGATGCGGATGCCGTTGTTCTTCTGCCAGGCGCCGGCCTGATAGTCCCAGAAGGTGTAGCGGTCGCCTTCCGGGTGGCAGGCGCGCAGGGCATCGGTCAGGCCGAGGTTCTTCAGCGCGCGGAAGGCCCGGCGGCTCTCCGGGCGGAACAGCGCGTCCTCCACCCAGGCCTCCGGGTGACGGGCATCTTCGGGTTCCGGGATGACGTTGTAGTCGCCGGCGAGCACGAAGGGCTCTTCCTCCGCCATAAGCTTGCGGGCACGCCGTTCCAGCCGCTCCATCCAGGCGAGCTTGTAGTCGAATTTCGGCCCGTCGACCGGATTGCCGTTCGGCAGGTAGAGGCTTGCGATGCGCACGACGCCGCAGGGAACGGAGATGACGCCTTCGAGATAGCGGGCCTGTTCGTCCTCGTCGTCGCCGGGAAGGCGGGAGGTGACCTCATCGAAAGGATGCTTGGACAGGAGCGCCACGCCGTTGAAGCCCTTCTGGCCGTGGGTCTCGACATTGTAGCCGAGCTCCTCGAAGGGCTCCCTCGGGAAGTTATCGTCGACCGACTTGATCTCCTGCAGGCAGGCGACATCGGGCTCGGCTTCCTTGAGCCAGGCCAGAGCCGTGTCGATGCGCGCCTTGACGCCGTTGATGTTCCAGGTGGCGATCTTCATGGGTATCCATCCGCTGTTCCCGACGGACTTAGCACGCGCGAACGGATTCGGGGAGGCAGGGCGGGAGCATCGTGCACCCCCGCCACTCTATATCGAGACGCCGACTACATCGAGAAGCTGGTTCCGCAGCCGCAGGACGCGGTGGCGTTGGGGTTTTCGATCTTGAAGGCCTGGCCCATCAGGTCGTCGACGAAATCGATGACCGAGCCTTCCATGTAGGGCAGGGAGACCGAATCGATCAGCACCGTCGCCCCGTCCTTTTCAAGGACGAGATCGTCGTCGGCGCGCGAGGTGACGAGTTCGTAGGTATATTGGAAGCCCGAGCAGCCGCCGCCTTCCACGGAGACGCGCAGCATCGTGCCGTCGCTCTCCTTGGAAAGGATCTTGGCGATGCGCCGTGCGGCGCTGTCGCTGAGGCTCACAGGGGCGGTGTCGGGGCGGGCGATATCGGCGGCAACAGTCATGTCATCAATCCGTGCAAATGTTTCGCGCCTTGATCCTGTCGGCCTTTGCCGGGCAGCACATGAGCGGGCCTTTCGCGGTCCGGGCACATGCGGCTTGGCCTTACGCAGCATGCGGCCGGCGTGCTAGGAAGCGTGCCGGGAAACCTGCCGGATCGCGGTCGTGCGGTCCGACACCCGGCCCTCCGGTCATTCTTGCGCCGGTGCGAAGGGCGGACAGGGTCCAGTTGCAGGACAATATAGGGCAGGCCCGGATTTCAGCAAAGTCCGGCGCCATGGAGCCGCAAGGGGCCAGCCCTGACGATGGAGAAGTGCGATGACGGCGCGTCTAGCGCATGCGGAACTCGGGTTCGGCTCCCAGGAGCGCGCACCCTATGCCGTCGATCCGGCTCGAAGCCGGGGGCGATTGATCCCGGAGCCGGACAGTCCGACCCGCACTCCCTACCAGCGCGACCGCGACCGGATCATCCATTCCACCGCCTTCCGCCGCCTGAAGCACAAGACCCAGGTCTTCGTCTATCACGAAGGCGACCACTATCGCACCCGGCTGACCCACTCCATCGAGGTCTCCCAGATCGCGCGCTCGATTTCCCGCGCGCTCAGGCTCGATGAGGATCTCGCGGAAGCGCTCGCGCTTGCCCACGATCTCGGGCACACGCCCTTCGGCCACGAGGGCGAGGACGTGCTGGACGCCTGCATGAAGGAATACGGCGGCTTCGACCACAATGCCCAGAGCCTGAGGATCGTCACCGCGCTGGAGCGTCGCTACGCCGAGTTTGATGGCCTGAACCTCGCCTGGGAGACGCTGGAGGGGCTCGTCAAGCACAACGGCCCGCTCACCGACCGCGACGGCGCCTGCATCGGCAAGCTCGCTGGCCATGCCTTGCCGCATGCCATTCTCGACTATCCCGCCCATGACGACCTGATGCTGTGGTCATGGCCGTCGGCCGAGGCCCAGGCTGCTGCGATCGCCGACGACATCGCCTACGACGCCCACGATCTCGATGACGGGCTGCGTGCCGGCCTCTTCCGGCTTGAACATCTGAAGGGCGTGCCGCTCGTCGGCGATCTGCTCGCCGAGGTCGATCGTCGGTATCCCGGGCTCGAGACGCCCCGGCGCATTCACGAACTCGTCCGCCGGGTCATCACCCGCATGGTCGAGGACGTGATCGCGGAAGCGCAAGGCCGCCTGCAGGCGCAGGGGCCGCTTTCGGCAGACGATATCCGCAAGGCGGGCAGGGCGATGATCGGCTTCTCGCCCGCCATGGCGGCGGCGGAGGCGGGCATCAAGACATTCCTGTTCGAGCACATGTATCGCCACGAGGATGTGCTGTGCGTGCGCAGGCTTGTGGCCAAGGTGGTGCGCGATCTTTTCGACGGTTTCATCGCCCACCCGCACGAGATGCCGCAGGAGTGGGCCTGCGATCTCGACGAGGCGTCCACGACGACGGTTCATCGCCGCGTTTGCGACTATATAGCCGGCATGACTGACCGTTATGCCATCGACGAGCACCGTCGCCTGTTTGACGATACCCCGGAATTGCGTTAGGCGAGCCCGGCCGGAACACTCGGACTTCCGTTTTTCGGAACGCGCGAGATCCGGCGCCCACGCCGTCTGGCGCGTGGCAACACAACAGCAGTTGGTCCGATGAACGTCTTTGCCGAATTCGCCGAACGCGTGCGCGCCATCGTGCGCGGCCTCGATATCTCCTCCGATCTTGCAGACGCCGATCTCGCACGCGTCGTGGTGGAGCCGCCACGCGATCCCGATCACGGCGATCTCGCGACCAACGCCGCGCTCGTGCTCGCCAAGCCCGCCCGCATGAAGCCGCGCGACCTGGCGGAGAAGATCGTCGAGGGGTTGAAGGCCGATGGCGACGTGGAAAGCGTCGAGATTGCCGGTCCGGGTTTCGTAAATATTCGTTTGAAATCAGAATACTGGACGGGGATTCTCGGTCAGATTCTGAAAAACGGAACGGATTTCGGACGCAGTACGCTTGGCGGCGGGGTCAAGGTCAACGTCGAATACGTCTCGGCCAATCCGACCGGCCCGATGCATGTGGGGCATTGTCGCGGCGCCGTCGTCGGCGATGCGCTGGCGAGTTTGCTGGCCTTCTCCGGCTATGACGTCACCCGCGAATACTACATCAACGACGCCGGCGTTCAGATCGACGTGCTCGCCCGCTCCGCCTTCCTGCGCTACCGCGAGGCGCTGGGCGAGGAGATCGGCGAAGTCCCGGCGGGCCTCTATCCGGGCGACTATCTCGTCCCCGTCGGCAAGGCGCTGGCGGACGCCCATGGCGATGCGCTGCTGAAGATGGACGAGGCGGAGTGGCTGCCGATCGTGCGTGATACGGCCATCGAGATGATGATGGCGCTGATCCGCGACGATCTGGAAACCCTGAACGTCCGTCATGACGTCTTTTTCTCCGAGCGCACCCTGCATGCCCGCAAGGACGGCGCCGCGTCGGAGATCGACGAGATGCTGGAGGAACTGCGCAACCGCGACCTCGTCTACCAGGGCAGCCTGCCGCCGCCCAAGGGCCAATTGCCGGAGGACTGGGAGGATCGCGAGCAGACGTTGTTCCGCGCCACCGCCTATGGTGACGACATCGACCGTCCCTTGAAGAAGTCTGACGGCGCCTACACCTATTTCGCGGCGGACGTTGCCTATTTCCGCTCCAAGTACCTGCGCGGCTTCAAGCAGATGATCTATGTGCTCGGCGCGGATCATGGCGGCTACGTCAAGCGGCTGGAGGCCGTCGGCCGGGCCGTTTCGGAGGGCGATGCGGAAGTGATCGTCAGGCTTTGCCAACTGGTGAAGCTCTTCCGCGGCGGCGAGCCCGTGCGCATGTCCAAGCGCTCCGGCGACTTCATCACGTTGCGCGATGTGGTCGACGAGGTCGGCCGCGATCCGGTTCGCTTCATGATGCTCTACCGCAAGAACGACGCGCCGCTCGACTTCGATTTCGCCAAGGTCACCGAGCAGTCGAAGGACAACCCGGTCTTCTACGTCCAGTACGCGCACGCGCGCTGTGCGTCGGTCTTCCGTCAGGCGGCGGAGGAGTTGCCGGGTGTCGATCTGTCGGAAGCGGCGCTGATGCAGGCCGATTTCTCGAAGCTCGACGACCGCGGAGAGCTCGACCTGATCGTCAAGATGGCCGAGTGGCCGCGAATCGTCGAGGCGGCTTCCGAAGCGCACGAGCCTCATCGGCTCGCCTTCTATCTCTATGAACTGGCAAGCGCCCTGCACGCGCATTGGAACAGAGGCAAGGATTTGCCTAAATTACGCTTTATTAACGCTGAAGACTCACAGTTGTCCCTGTCGCGCTTGGCGCTCGTGCGTTCGGTGGCGATGGTTTTGGCTTCGGGTCTGTCAGTTCTCGGTGTGGATGCACCGGACGAAATGCGCTGATGTTCGGCATCGGCCGGCGCCGGATCCAGCGATGGTGAGTCACTCCCGGCAAGTGTAGAGTGCCTTGCGGGTAACGAAAGTCTAGCGCTCGTCCATGTCCGACAGAAAAACGCCCAGGTTCAACCGCGATGACGCGGACGAACATTATGCGGATCCGGCCCGGGCCGGCCAACGGCCCGGAGTGCCTCCCGGAGTGCGCCCCGGTGCGTCTTCCGGCGTGCAGGCTGGTATTCCTTCCGCAGCCCAGTCGGCTTATGCCGAGGATCCGCTCATCGAGCTTGCCCGGATCGTCAGCGAGTCCGCGCACACCTCTCCCGCGAACGTCGCATACGAAGGCGAGCCGTATTCCGGCGAGGCCGCGACACCTGTCGCGCCCGCCGCTCCGGCCGCTGCGCAGGAATACAGTCTTCCGGACGATTTCGGCTCCGATCTCGAAGCGGAACTGATGGCGGAACTCGCTCCGGTCTACACGCCCGAGCCGCAGCCGGCCGGTGAGCCTGCGCCCCAGTCCACCCCGCAGGTGGCCCCACCAGCGGCCGGCGTCCAACCGGAAGCGCGCCGCGCAGAGCCGCCGCGGGTGATCCATCCGTTGCCACGCGCAACACCGCGCGTGCCGGCCGGCGAACAGGCCGCCCATTCCATTCCGGCCTCCGAGGCGCGTCGCGCCGCGCAGGCGTCCCGGATCGAGGAGCGTGCCGCCGAGCCGGCGCAGGGCTTCGGCTACGCGGGCATTCCCGGTTATGAGACGGAGCCGTTCTTCGATCCGTCCGCCTATACGACGCCCCAGTCTCAGTCCCAGGCTCAGCCCCAATCGCAGCCGGTCGATGATTCGTCGCGCTACACGGATGCGGCGATCGAGGCTCTGGAGGCGGCCGTTCAGGAAGAGCTGCGTCTTGCGGGCTACGTCGCCGACGCCCCCGCCGGCTACGAGGCCGAGCCCTTCCGCTACGAGCCGCAGCCTGTTGCTCCCGAGCCTGTGCAGCAGGAACCCTTTGTGCAGGCGCCCGAGCCGATCCGGGCCGAGCCCGAGTATGCGCCCGAGGTTGCGGCGCCGCAGGCCTATGAACCCGTCGAGCCCGAGGCATTGTATGCCTCTGCCCAGGCCGGCGAGCTGCGCGGTTCCTTCGATCGGGACTATGCGCAGTCGTACGGTCAGGACGCCTATCCGGGCGAGCCGGCGGCCTTCGCTCCGCAGGAGCCGGTGTTCTCCGACGCGCCCGCTTTTTCACATGATGCCGGTTATTCCGATGCCGAGCTGCGCGCGACGGAACGCCGCGCGCCTGCGGTTGATACGCCGGCTTTCGCAGAACCGCAGGCAGCTGCCCCGGTCGAGCCGCGCTTCGATGTCGACGACATGCAGTGGCCCGTTGCTGAAGGCCAGGGTGGCGTGCCCGGTTACGGCGAGCCGCGTTTCGACGATGATCAGCGCCTTGGTGGACAGCGGCAGGACGACGATTTCGAGCTCGACGATATCTTCGAGGCCGAGGAAACAGCTGCCCCGCAGCGTCTTTCGAAAGGTGTTCTGCCCGAACATCCCAAGGCCGAAAAGCGCGCGGCGCCGCGGGCGGAGCCGAAGCGGCGCGGCCTGGTGGCTGCGGCCGCCGTCGGCGCGATCGTGGTGCTCGGCGGCGGTGCCTTCCTGCTGAGCGGTCTGTTCGGCGGCGACGGTGCAAGCGGGCCGCCGGTGCGCATCGCGGCCGAGAAGGGGCCCTTCAAGGTCTTCCCGGAGGCGACCAAGGCGTCGGCCGAGCCGTCTCCGAGCAAGGCGATCTATGACCGCGTCGCCGGCGTGCAGCCCCGCGACGAGCAGCTTGTGCCCCGCGAGGAAGAGCCGATTTCGGCCGTTCCCACCACGGGCGGCGATGACCTGCGCACGGTTGGCGGCAATATTCAGGAGCCGGATACGCCGGCCCGGCCGAAACGGGTGCGCACCGTCGTCGTGCGTCCGGACGGCACCATCATCGCCGCGCCCGATCTTCCTGGCGCGTCCGCCTCGGTTGAGCCGCCGAAGGCCGACGCAGCCCCGACGCTCGACACGACGCCGCAGGCGGCGCCGGGCGCGAATGCGAATATCCGCACCGTGAATGCGCGCCCGGTCGACAGCATGGCCGAGGCTGCGGGCAATTCCGTGATGGACAGCAACGGCGAGGCCCGTGTGCCGAGCACGCCGCTGTCGTCGGCGGCGGGCGCTGCTGCGGGGGAAACCCTGATGCCGCGTCCCAAGCCAGAGGCGCCCGAGACCCGCGTTGCGTCGGCCGAGCCGGCCGGCAATGCGCCGATCCAGCGGTCCGGTCCGCTTGATCTGACGGGCGGCAATATCGCCCAGCCGACGAACACGCCGCGCGCGGCGGCCGCCACGTCTTCGGCGAACATTCCGTCCGGTTCCTACGTGGTCCAGGTCTCTTCGCAGCGCACCCTGGAGCAGGCCGAACAGGCCTACGCGTCCATGCAGCGCCGCTTCCCTTCCGTTCTGGGCAATGTCCAGGCGGTCTATCCGAGTGTCGATCTCGGCGACAGGGGAACCTTCTACCGGGTGCGGATCGTGGCGGGTGGACAGGCGGAAGCAAACGACCTGTGCTCGCAGCTCAAGGCCGCTGGCGGCGACTGTTTCGTGCGCCGCAGCGAGTAGATCCGGCGAGCGCCGCCCATTCGGCGGCGTGGATGGTGCCGGAACGGCTTGATTTCCCGACCTTCGGCGCGAAAGCGTCGGAGGTCGGTACTTTCAGAGACGAGTGATGACCAAGGCTTTCATTTGCGGATGCGCGGATCTGCGTCTGAACGAGGATGAGCGCGCCTTCTTCGAGGCCGAGCGGCCATGGGGGCTGATCCTCTTTCGCCGCAACGTGTCCGAGCCGGCGCAGGTCGCCGATCTGGTTGCCGCCTTCCGCGAGGCCGTTGGGCGGGCGGATGCGCCGGTGCTGATCGATCAGGAGGGCGGGCGCGTTCAGCGTCTCAAGCCGCCGCACTGGCCGGATTACCCTCCTGGACGCCATTACGGTCGTCTTTTCGCCGGTGACCGCGAGGCCGGCGAGCGCGCCGCCTGGCTCGGCGCGCGGCTGATCGCCCACGATCTCCACCGTCTCGGCATCGATGTCGATTGCCTGCCCGTTCTCGACGTGCCGAGTGCGGCCGGTCACGCGGTGATCGGCGACAGGGCCTACGGCGAGGATGTGGACACGGTGGTGACGCTGGCCTCCGCCGCTGCCGACGGTCTGATGTCCGGCGGTGTCCTGCCGGTCGCCAAGCATGTCCCCGGCCACGGACGGGCCGCCGCCGACAGTCATCTGGAACTTCCCCGCGTGCTGGCCTCCGCCGCCGATCTGCGGGAACTCGATTTCGAACCCTTCCGCCGGCTTTCCGCGCTGCCGTTGGCGATGACGGCCCATGTCGTCTACACCGCCTTCGACGAGGTGAACCCGGCAACGACCTCGAAGACGGTGATCGCCGAGGTCATTCGCGGTGCGATCGGGTACGATGGCTGCCTGATGAGCGACGATCTTTCCATGCAGGCGCTCGCCGGGGCGCTCGGCGAGCGGGCGCGTGCGGCGTTTGCCGCCGGCTGCGATCTTGCCTTGCATTGCAATGGCGATATGGCCGAGATGGTGGATGTCGCGGCGAACACGCCGGAGCTTGCCGGCGAGGCCGCGCGGCGCACCGAAGCCGCGCTGGACGCCAGGCGCGATCCGGGGTCGCTGGACGAGCAGGCGGCGCGCGAGGAATTCAAGGCGTTGCTCGCCCCGGTGGGGGCCGTCTAGGGCGACGCGCGGGGGCGGCAGACAGGGGGCGAGGGAGAGACGATGGCCGACGACGAGCCGTTCGAGCTTCCGCTGCACGACACCCCTGAACCGCAGGGGCCGGCACTCGTCGTCGATGTCGACGGCTACGAGGGGCCGCTCGACCTGCTGTTGACGCTTGCGCGCAACCAGAAGGTCGATCTCACCCGCATTTCCATCCTCGCGCTGGCCGAGCAGTATCTCGCTTTCGTCCACGAGGCGCGCAAGCTGCGGCTCGAACTTGCGGCCGACTATCTGGTGATGGCGGCCTGGCTCGCCTATCTGAAGTCGCGCCTGCTGCTGCCCGAACAGAAGGACGACGACGAGCCCACGGGCGAGGAACTGGCTGCCGCACTCGCTTTCCGGCTGCGCCGGCTCGAGGCGATGCGCGAGGTCTCCGCCCGGCTGATGAACCGCAACAGGCTTGGCCGCGACGTCTTTCCCCGTGGTGCACCGGAGACGGTCGCCGTCGTGCGCCGCAGCGAATGGGATGCGACGATCTACGATCTGCTGATGGCCTATGCCTCGCAGCGTCAGCGCAATTCCGTCACCTCGGTGCAGGTGGGAAAGCGCACCGTTTGGTCGCTGGCCGATGCCCGTACGATCCTGACCCGGCTGGTGGGCGCCGCCGCCGACTGGGCGCCGATCGACAGCTATCTCGTTGCCTACATGGCAAAGCCGGAAGAGCGCGTCAGCGTGCTTGCCAGCGCGTTCTCCGCCAGTCTGGAACTGGTGCGCGAGGGCAAGGTGGAATTGCGGCAGTCCAATCCCTTCGCGCCGCTCTATATCCGGTGGCGCGCGTGTGTGGAGGCGGAAGAGGTGGCCGAGGTGGACGCGACGGACGAGGCCCGTCCCGATACGGAACAGGACGATGAGTGAAACCGAAGATCAGTATGGCGGCTCCGGCGCGCAGGGCCGTCCCGGCAATGTCACGAGCCTGCCATCAGCCTCGCACCGCTACGAGCTGCGCATGCTGGAGGCGCTGCTGTTTGCGAGTGCCGATCCCTTGAGCGAGGACGAGATCGAAGCCCGCCTGCCGGAACGTGTCGATATCGCGTCCTTGTTGTCGGAGCTTCAGCAGGCCTATGCGGGGCGGGGGGTCAACCTGGTACGCGTGGCCGGCAAGTGGGCCTTCCGCACGGCCGACGATCTCGCCTTCCTGCTGCGCCGGGAGGCGACGGAACAGAAGAAGCTTTCGCGAGCCGCGCTGGAAACGCTGGCGATCATCGCCTATCACCAGCCGGTGACGCGCGCGGAGATCGAGGAGGTGAGGGGCGTCACGACCTCCAAGGGCACGCTCGACGTTCTTCTGGAAACCGGCTGGATTCGCATGCGCGGACGCCGGCGCACGCCGGGCAGGCCGGTCACCTATGGCACGACTGACGCCTTCCTCGACCATTTCGGCCTCGACGAGGTGCGCGATCTGCCGGGGCTTGAGGAACTTCGCGGAGCGGGCCTGCTCGACAGCGCCGTGCCGATCGATTTTCTCGTGCCTTCGCCGGACGACAGCGAGGATCTGAAGGAGGACGAGGATCCGCTGGAGACCGGCGATATGTTCGCAGCCCTCGAAGAGGAAGAGCATGCCGGCGATAGGGCGGACGGAGACGACGATCCCGAAAGGTGAAATGCGGGCAACTGCCAGAAACAAGAGCAGGACGGGCAGCAATACGGGCATGGATGTGAGTTTGACCGCGGAAGACCCCGAACACGCGCGCCAGGACGCGCGAACAAGCGAATCCCGAGCCGGATGCCGCTCCGATCAATGGGGCGAACGGGGAACGGCGGGCGCCGCGATCGCCGCGCGCCTGGCCTTCGAGGCCGTGTCGCATGCCTATGACGGCGCGGCGTCGGTCCGCGAGGTCTCGCTGACGGTCGACCCGGGCGAGGTGTTGTGCCTGCTCGGCCATTCCGGCTGCGGCAAGACGACCCTCCTGCGGATCGCGGCGGGCGTGGAGCGCCAGCGATCCGGCCGTGTTCTCATCAATGGGCGGGAAATCGCCGGGCCGTCGGTCTTCCTGCCGCCGGAGCGGCGCGGCATCGGGCTGATGTTCCAGGATTACGCGCTCTTCCCCCATCTCTCCATCCTCGACAATGTCCGCTTCGGACTGACGGCGCTGCCAGCCGGCGAGGCGGAAGCCGAGGCGCTGCATGCGCTGGAGCGGGTGGGCCTGAAGAATTATGCGCGCGACTATCCGCATGCGCTGTCGGGCGGCGAGCAACAGCGCGTGGCGCTGGCGCGCGCGATCGCGCCGCGGCCGTCCGTCCTGTTGATGGACGAGCCGTTTTCAGGGCTCGACCGGCGCATGCGCGACAGCGTGCGCGACGAGACCATGGCGGTGCTGCGCGAGACGCGCGCGACCTGCATCATCGTCACCCACGATCCGGAAGAGGCCCTGCGCATGGGCGACCGTATTGCCCTCATGCGGGGCGGGAGGCTGATCCAGCTAGGGACCTCCGACGCGCTCTACAATCACCCGGTCGATATCTTCGCGGCGCGGTTCTTTTCCGAACTGAACGAACTGAGGGGAACGGTCAAGGCGGGCTGTATCGACACGGCGCTCGGCCGCTTCGCAGCCCCCGGACATCCGGACGGGGAGGCCGCGATCGTCTGCCTACGGCCGCAGGCGCTTGGCGTGTCGGCGGAAAAGGACCGGGCGGAAATTGGCGGGGCGGAAGGGATTGCCGGGCGGATCGTCAATCGCCATTTTCTGGGCGAGGTCGATCAGCTCGATATCGCCGTTGATGGCCTTGCGTGGCCGCTCAAGGCGCGGACGATGGCCGGGCAGGGTTTGCGCGCAGGCCTCGATGTCATGGTGAGCGTGGCTCCCGGCGCTGCCCTCGTGTTTCCTGACAGGGCCGATTGAGCGCGCCCTGGACGAATGGGTCAGGCAATGTGCGGCAATGGTTCGCGGGGGGCCGAATTCGCGCCCGGGGAGCGGTTGAAATCGGTTGCGGTCTTACGCTTGACGCCTTAAGTGCTGTGGGAGCACAGGTGGTCCTCTTTCGGGGGAAGGCGAGACCGCCGTACCAGCGGGAGTTGTGAGATGGGTTTGAGTGTCTGGCAGATTCTGATCATCGCCGTGGTGGCGATCCTCTTGTTCGGTCGGGGCAGGATCTCCGATCTGATGGGGGACGTGGCGAAGGGAATCAAGAGCTTCAAGAAGGGCATGGCCGAGGACGACGACGAGGATACGAAGTCGGTCAACAAGACCATTGACCATCAGGCCTCGGATACGGTCTCGCCGAAGCAGACCGAAGACCAGTCCAAGACCGCGGGCTGACGCGAGCCTTGTGAAGCGTCGGCGGGCGGTGCTGTCCGCCGTCTCGTGCTGCCGCATTGCCCCGCAAGGCGCGGGCTCGTAACCGGGCGCGCGCCGCCGACGGCTCCGAACCGGAGTTCCTTGCGGGTTTGCGTGCCTCTTGTGACCGGATTCCGGCAGGAATAACCGTCTATGTTCGATATCGGCTGGACTGAACTTCTGGTTGTCGCCTGTATTGCGATCATCGTGGTGGGGCCGAAAGACCTGCCGCGCATGTTGCGCACCTTCGGCCAGACCGTCGGCAAGCTCCGTCGCATGGCGAACGAATTCCAGTCCACCTTCAACGACGCGCTGCGCGAGGCCGAGAAGCAGGCCGACATCGACGAGATGCGCAAGCAGGTGGAGAGCGTCGGCAACTTCGATCCGCTGGGCGACATCAAGAAATCGGTGGAGCCGCTGAAGAAGGCCGGCGACGATCTGGCCAAGGACGTGGGCAAGCGCATCGATACGGGCAGCCCCGCCAAGCCCGCCGAGGCGGCGGCGAACGAGACAACGCCCGCGCCGGACACGACGGCGGTTACCGAGCCGCCCGCAGCATCCCCCGCCAACGAACAGCCTGCGGCGACGCCTCGGCCCACCGAGGCGGATGCCGGAACGCCCGAGACATCGCAAAAGCCTGCCGCTGCCGAAGCAAAGCCAGCCAAGGCGGCACCGGCTGCGAAGAAGGCCGCGGCAAAGTCCGCCGCGGCGAAGTCGTCGGCCACAAAGTCTTCCGCGACAAAATCATCCGCGACGAAGTCCTCGGCGTCGAAGGCTGCGACCCCGAAAGCGGCGGGCTCCAAGGCCTCCGCCTCCAAGGCGCCTGCTGCGAAGTCCGCGAAGGCCACCAGCGCGAAGAAACCGGCGGCCGGGGCTGCCAGGACGAAAACGACAAAGGCGAAGCCCGCCGCGCCCGCTGCCGGCGGCGATACGTCTGATGCCGGGAGCACCTCATGAACCAGGAAGACATCGACGAGGTCGAGGCTTCCAAGGCCCCGCTGATCGAGCATCTGATCGAGCTGCGCTCGCGGCTGATCAAGTCGGTGATCGCTGTCTTGATCGCCTTCTTCATCTGCATCTATTTCGCATCCGACATCTTCAACATCCTGATCCGTCCCTACGAGTGGGCGGCCGGGCCGCAGCATCCGCTGGAACTGATCTACACGGCGCCGCAGGAATATTTCTTCACCCAGCTGAAGCTTGCGCTGTTCGGCGCGATGTTCCTGGCGTTCCCGGTCATCGCGACGCAGATCTACATGTTCGTCGCCCCCGGCCTCTACAAGAACGAACGCGGCGCCTTCCTGCCGTATCTCTTCGCCACCCCGATCCTCTTCGCCATCGGTGCCTGCCTCGTCTATTTCCTTGTCATGCCCATGGCCATGACCTTCTTCCTGTCGATGGAACAGGCCGGCACCGCGACACAGGCCGCGATCAAGCACCTGCCGAAGGTCAGCGAATATCTCGGCCTCATCATGGTTCTGATCTTCGCATTCGGACTGGTCTTCCAGCTTCCGGTCGTCCTGACGCTGCTGGCCCGCGTCGATCTCATCAGCTCGCAGACGCTGAAGGAAAAGCGCAAGTGGGCGATCGTGATCACGTTTATCATGGCCGCGGTCCTGACCCCTCCGGATCCGATCAGCCAGATCGGCCTTGCGATACCGACCCTGCTCCTCTACGAGTTCTCCATTCTCGCCGTGAAGTTCGTCGAACGTCGGCGCGAGCAGGCTCGGGCGGAGCGCGACGCGGCCTGACGGGTTCACCCCGCAGGCCTCGTTTTCCTTCGCGGCCCGCGCCTTGCGTGCATCGACCGGACTTGCCGGCCTCCCTCAACCGGAACTGACCCCGGACAAGACCTATGCTCGATATCAAGTGGATCCGCGCCAATCCGGAAGCGCTCGACCGTGCGCTCCAGACCCGAGGCGCCGAGCCCGCCGCCGCTCGCCTGATCGGCCTCGACGACGCCCGCCGCACCCATGTCACCCGCCTGCAGGAAGCCCAGGAGCGCCGCAACGCCGCCTCCAAGGAAATTGGCAAGGCCAAGGCCTCGGGCGACGAGGAAAAGGCCAAGGCGCTCATCGACGAGATCGCCGAGCTCAAGAGCTTCGTGCAGTCGGGCGAGGACGAGGCGCGCCGTCTCGACGAGGCGCTTGAGAGCGCGCTCGCCGTCATCCCGAACGTGCCGCTCGAAGATGTGCCGGTGGGCGCGGACGAGAACGACAACGTCGTCCACCACGTCCACGGAGAAAAGCCGTCCTTCGATTTCGAGCCGAAGGAACACTTCGACATCGCCGGGCTTGCCGACGAGTTCGATTTGGAGCGCGCCGCAAAGCTGTCTGGCGCCCGCTTCGCCGTTCTTCGAGGCGAACTGGCCGCGCTGGAACGCGCGCTCGGCCAGTTCATGATCAACCTGCACACCCGTGAGAACGGCTACGAGGAAGTTTCGCCGCCGCTCTTGGTGCGCGACGATCCGCTCTACGGGACGGCGCAGCTGCCGAAGTTCGCGGAAGACTTGTTCAAGACCACGGACGGGCGCTGGCTGATCCCGACGGCCGAGGTGCCGCTCACCAATCTGGTGCGCGAGGAAATCCTCGACGAGGCCGCGCTGCCGATGCGCGTCACCGCACTCACCTACTGTTTCCGCTCCGAGGCAGGCGCGGCCGGGCGTGACGTGCGCGGTATCCTGCGCCAGCACCAGTTCCAGAAGTGCGAACTGGTTTCCATCACGAAGCCCGACGAATCGATCGCCGAGCACGAGCGCATGCTCGCCTGCGCCGAAGAGGTTCTGAAGCGCCTCGGCCTGCACTATCGCGTCGTCACGCTGTGCACCGGCGACATGGGCTTCGGAGCGCGCAAGACCTATGACATCGAGGTCTGGCTGCCGGGGCAGAACATGTACCGAGAAATCTCGTCCTGTTCGGTCTGCGGCGATTTCCAGGCCCGGCGGATGAATGCCCGCTACCGGCCCGCGGGCGAAAAGGGCGTGCAGTTCGTCCACACGCTCAACGGCTCCGGCCTCGCGGTTGGTCGCGCGCTGATCGCGGTCGTGGAGAACTATCAGAACGCCGACGGCTCGGTGACGATCCCAGAGGTGCTGCGTCCGCTGATGGGTGGTGTCGAGGTGATCGGAAAGAAGTAAGTCTTCGCAGGGCGAACGCTACGGGAAAGAGAAAATGCGCATACTGGTCACCAACGACGACGGCATCCACGCTCCGGGCCTGAAGGTGGCCGAAAGCATCGCGCGCACTCTCAGCGACGATGTCTGGGTCGTGGCGCCGGAGACCGACCAGAGCGGCGTCGCGCACTCTCTTTCCCTCAGCGATCCGCTGCGCCTGCGCGAACTTGGCGCCAAGCGCTACGCGGTGCGTGGCACGCCGACCGATTGCGTGATCATGGGCGTGAAGCACATCCTGCCGGGCGCGCCGGATCTGGTGATCTCCGGCGTCAACCGCGGCCAGAACCTGGCCGACGACGTGACCTATTCGGGCACCGTCGCCGGCGCCATGGAAGGCACGCTGTTGGGCATCCGCTCCGTCGCGCTGTCGCAGACCTACGGCATCGTGAACAAGGATCGGACGCCCTTCGAGACCGCGGAGCACCATGCGCCGGAGCTGCTGCGCCGCCTGCTGGAGCGGCCGCACCCGGTCGGCAAGTTCTACAACATCAATTTCCCCGACTGCGCGCCCGAGGATGTCGCCGGCATCGAAGTCACCGTGCAGGGCCGGCGCAATGCCGAGCAGCTCTATGTCGACGAGCGCGCCGACGGGCGCGGCATCCCTTACTTCTGGGTCGCCTTCCGTCGCATGCGCTCCGAGCCGGAGGCCGGCACGGATCTTCATGCGATCTATGAAGGCAAGATTTCCGTGACCCCGCTGGGGCTCGATCTCACCGATCACGCAAGCATGAGCGAACTCAGCGAATATCTTGCATAATGGCGTCATGACGCTGCGGCCCGGCGCGGTGATTCTGTCGGGCGCGGTCTTTCGTGTATATCGGATCGTGTGGCCTTGGCGGGCCGCCGGCGAAAACGGGCGCACTCCATGGGCGATGCCGACGACGATGCTCCGGTTCGCGGCGCAAACGAGCGCGAGGCCTGTCTCGGGCTGATCCTCGACCTGCGCTCGCGCGGCGTGCGCGACACCCGCCTGTTGAGCGCGATCGAGCGGGTGCCGCGCCGGCTGTTCCTGTCCGCCCGTCAGCACATGCTGGCCTATGTCGATACCCAGCTTCCCATCGAATGCGGGCAGACGACGCCCGCGCCCTCCGTCATGGCGCGGATGATCGAGGCGCTGGAGCTGAAGCCCGAGCACCGTGTTCTCCACGTCGGCACCGGTTCGGGCTATCAGGCGGCGATCCTCGGCCAGATGGTGGCGCAGGTCGTCACGCTGGAACGCTATCGCACGCTTGTCGAACTTGCCCGCCAGCGCCTCGTCACGCTGAAGCTCACGAATGTCGATATCCGTCACGCCGACGGTCTGGCGGGCCTGTCGGACGAGGATGAGCCGTTCGACCGGATCCTCCTGTCCGGCTCCGTCGCGACATTGCCGCGCCCGCTGATGGACAATCTCGCCGACGGTGGCCGGTTGGTTGCTCCGGTCGGGCCGGTCGGCGAGGAGCAGCGGCTCGTGCGCTTCTCGCGCGATGGCAAGCAGGCCGATCTCGGCTCGTTGCGCGTCGTGCCCCTTGCCGAAGGTCTCGCCACGCGTCTGTGAGCCCCTTCGCGCGCCGCTGCGCGATGCCCGAAGGGCAGGGGGCGAACATCATGAAACTCTTGCGAACAATAGATCGTGTCCGCGCAGTAGCGGCGTACCGCTTGACGGCGGGAGGCGCCAACGCTCGGCGGGTTCCACGCGGCGCGAGGGAATTCGACGCTATGCTTGAGCGTTTATCTTTGTGATGTGCCGAATTGGGGCGGGCTTAAGTCTTTATCAACGTTACCGGGCTTAACTCTTCACAACGCGATGTTTCGCGAGAGTTCGTGCCGAGTTCCTGATCGAGTTGAGCCATGTCCGCAAAACGATTGCCGTCGACCTCACGTTTGCTGACCCGGGTAGCCGCCGTGGCGCTCCTTTCCGGGCTCGCGGCCGGTTGCAGCGGGTCCGTGGAACGGTTCGGCGATCCGGTCTATACCGGCGGAACCGCGAATCAGCGCGCCATTCTCGGCGGCTCGCAGCGTCAGCCGTCCTATGACGAGATCGCCGGAAGCGGTCCGGTCAGCCCGCCCGCGCAGCGGCGCCAGCCGGTCGTGGCCTCCGCGCCACTTCCGCCCGTCGGCCAGACCCGTCAGGAAAAGCCGCTTTACACCGCCTCCATTCCCAGGAGCGAACCCGTCGCACAGCCGGCGCAGCCGCCCATGCCCGCGCCGATCGCCGCCAATGCGCAGACCCGTCAGAGCCGCACCTATGGTGGCTGGACGTCCGCCGGCGGCACGGTCGTGACGCTTGAGCCGGGCGAGACGGTGAACACGGCCGCGCGCCGCTACGGCGTTCCGCCGGAAGCCATCGTGGCGGTGAACGGGCTCAACGACCCGAACGAGGTTCGCGCCGGCTCGCAGATCGTCATTCCGACCTATGTCTACAACGGCCACAAGGTGATCCGTCCGGAGCGTCGGGTGGCCTCGGCCCAGCCGGTTCCGTCCCCGGTGCCTTCGCCGTATCCGGCGCCCGCCGCATCGCGGACGACACCCGTCCGCGTCGCTTCCAGCGATGATGTCGTACCGAATTCCAAGCCGCGGCGCGCAACGCATGTCGCCTCGGCGGCACCTGCCGTATCGGAGCCCCGCACGGCGCCCGTAGCGGTCGATGCGCGCCCGCTGCGCAAACCCGCCGTTGCCTCCGGCGCAAGCGCCGGGCCGCGTTTGGCGGTTGCGCGCAGCGAGCCAGAGCCGCAGCGCGAAACCGCGTCTCAGCCGGATACCGAAGTGAAGCGGGAAACGGCGCCGGACAAGCCGATCACAACGGCCTCCATCCAGCGCGACGAGAGCCCGGCGGATGTGGCCGATGACGGCACCAACCGCTTCCGCTGGCCGGTGCGCGGTCGCATCATCTCCAGCTTCGGCTCCAAGCCGGGCGGAACCCGCAACGACGGCATCAATCTCGCGGTGCCGGAAGGCACGGCGGTGCGGGCAGTGGAAAGCGGCACGGTCATCTATGCGGGCAACGAGCTGAAGGGCTACGGCAATCTCGTGCTCATCCGCCACGACGACGGCTGGGTCTCGGCTTACGCTCACAATTCCGAACTTGAGGTCCGCCGTGGCGATACGGTCCGGCGCGGCGAGGTGGTCGCCAAGGCCGGCTCGACCGGCACGGTGAACCAGCCTCAGCTGCACTTCGAGCTTCGGCGCGGCAACAAGCCTGTCGATCCGATGCAGTTCCTGCCGAAGGCCTCGTAAGGCGCATTCGGCTCCGGCGATGCTGAAAAGGCTCCCCTCGCGGCTGTGAGGGGAGCCTTTTCATATGCGGCGGTGGTTTCCTCGACTTCTGGTCAATGGCGCAGGCTTCAGTCGAGCGGCACGCCCTGGCGGCCGGCGAGATCCTGGATGTATTGCCAGGCGACGCGGCCGGAGCGGGCGCCGCGCGTCGTCGCCCATTCGACCGCCTCGGCACGCAGCGTGTCGGCATCGATGGTCAGGCCGTAATGGTCGACATAGCCCTGAACCATTTCCAGATAGTCGTCCTGGCTGCACTTGTGGAAGCCGATCCACAGGCCGAAGCGGTCAGAAAGCGAAACCTTCTCCTCCACCGCCTCGCCCGGATTGATCGCGGTGGAGCGCTCGTTTTCCATCATGTCGCGCGGCAGCAGGTGGCGGCGGTTGGATGTCGCGTAGAACAGCACGTTCGCCGGCCGTCCCTCAATGCCGCCCTCCAGCACCGCCTTGAGCGACTTGTAGGACGCGTCGTTGCCGTCGAAGGAGAGATCGTCGCAGAAGATGATGAAACGGTGATCCGCCGGCCGCAGCAGGCTCATCAGCGCCGGCAGGCTCTCTATGTCCTCGCGATGGATCTCGATGAGCTTGAGCGGCCGGCCGCCGGCCTTTGCAAGCTCGGCGTTCACATGGGCGTGGGAGGCCTTCACCAGCGAGGACTTGCCCATGCCGCGCGCGCCCCACAGAAGCACGTTGTTGGCCGGAAGGCCCCGGGCGAAGCGCTCTGTATTGGCGACCAGCGTGTCGCGCATGCGCCCGACCGCCTGCAGCAGGGTCATGGCGACGCGGTTGACGTGGGGCACCGATTCGAGCCGCCTCTCACCCGCCACCCAGATGAAGGCGTCGGCCGCATCGAAATCCGGCGGCGGCGTCTCGCCCGGTACGGCCCTGGCGATCAGCTCGATCAGCCGGTCGAGCTTGTCGCCGATGAGGGCGATGTCGGATTTGTCAGCCATGACCTGAACGCAAGCCTCCTGTCCCATGTCGCCGATTTCTCGGGCTGTCGCGCGGCTTTTCCTGCGTCGGATATGCGAGTGCGGCAGCTCTTGCGCTCTATCACGGCGCGGTGAGGGGCAAAAGGCCGGCAGGGCCGAAAGCGGTACGCGGCGGCCCCTTGAAACGAAGGCGTATCGGCATGCCGGCTTCGCTTGCAAAGATGCCACTGGCGTTTATAGTCCGCGCCACTTGCGTACCCCCGGCCGGCTGACCATCTGGATTGCCGCCACCAGCATGCGCCCGAGGCGCCGGCAGGGGCTTGGAAAGAAACACCTAAGGAGAGGCCCATGTTCGTGACCCCGGCCTATGCCCAGACCGGTGCGGCCGCCGGCGGCGGCGAGTTGCTGCTCAATATCCTGCCGTTCATTCTCATTTTCGCGATCATGTACTTCCTGATCATCCGGCCCCAGCGCCAGCGGATGAAGCAGCATCAGGAGATGGTCAACAGCCTGCGTCGCGGTGACACGATCGTGACCTCCGGCGGCATCGTCGGCAAGGTCGTCAAGGTTCTTGACGATGCCGAAGCCCAGATCGAGATCGCCGAAGGCGTCAAGGTCAAGGTGGTCCGCTCCATGATCCAGGACGTCCGTTCCAAGGGCGAGCCCGCCAAGGAAAACGGGTAATCTCTTGACACGCAAAACCGTCCGGTCCGCCGGACGGCACAGCACGGGCGCCGTATGATGCTTTATTTCGCACGCTGGAAAGTCGTTCTGATCCTGCTGGTGGTTCTCGCCGGCATCGTCTGCTCGATTCCCAACTTCTTCACACGCGAGCAGGTCGCCTCCTGGCCCTCATGGGTTCCCGGTCGCCAGCTCGTGCTCGGTCTCGATCTGCAGGGCGGCGCCTACCTGCTCTACGAAGTTGACAAGAGCTCCTACGAGCAGAAGCGTCTCCAGACGCTCGTCGGCGACATCCGCACCGCGTTGCGCCAGAGCGAGCCGCGCATCGGCTACACCGGTCTCGGCGTCAAGAAAGACAACAGCGTCGAATTCCGACTGCGCGATACCGGCCGTATCGAGGAGGCACGCAACCGCCTCAAGGATCTCGTCAATCCGCTGGATGCGAGCCTCTTTGCGGGCAGCCAGGTCAACGAGTTCGCCTTCGACATCTCCGATGACGGCCTCGTCCGGTTCACCTTCACCGAGGAGGGGCTTTCCCAGCGCATCCGCTCGGTGGTCAACCAGTCGATCGAGGTCATCCGCCGCCGCGTCGACCAGCTCGGCACCACCGAGCCGTCGATCCAGCGCCAGGGCGAAGACCGCATCCTGGTAGAGGCCCCCGGCCTCGACGATCCGGAACGCCTGAAGACGCTGATCGGCCAGACGGCCCAGATGACCTTCCATCTGGTCGACGTCAACGCCAACGTCCAGCAGGCGATCCAGACGCGTCCGCCGGCCGGTGACATGCTTGTCTATTCCACCGACGATCCCCCGGTGCCCTACCTGGTGGAGGAAACGCCGCTTCTGACCGGCGAGGATCTGGACGATTCCCAGGCCACCTTCGATCAGCGCTCCAACGAGCCGGTGGTCACCTTCCGCTTCAACACCGCCGGCGCGCGCAAGTTCGCCCGGGTGACCCAGCAGAATGTCGGCCGCCCCTTCGCCATCGTTCTCGACAACGAGGTGATCTCGGCTCCGGTCATCCGCGAGCCCATTCTGGGCGGCTCGGGCCAGATCTCGGGCAACTTTACGGTGCAGAGCGCGAACGATCTCGCGATCCTGCTGCGGGCCGGCGCTCTGCCGGCGCAGCTCACCATCGTGGAAGAGCGTACCGTCGGTCCCGGCCTCGGCGCCGACAGCATCGAGGCCGGCAAGGTCGCCTCGCTCGTCGGCATCGCCGCGGTCGCCATCTTCATGATCCTCGCCTACGGCCTCTTCGGCATTCTCGCCGACGTGGCGCTGCTGGTGAACATGATCCTGATCTTCGGCGCGCTGTCGTTCCTCGGCGCCACGCTCACGCTTCCCGGCATCGCCGGCATCGTGCTCACCGTCGGCATGGCGGTGGATGCGAACGTGCTGATCTATGAGCGCATCCGCGAGGAAGTGAGGAACGGCAGGTCGGTCGTCTCGGCGCTCGATGCGGGCTTCTCAAGGGCGCTCGGCACCATTCTGGATGCCAACATCACCACGCTGATCGCCGCCGTGATCCTGTTCTATCTCGGCTCCGGCCCGATCCGCGGCTTCGCCGTGACGCTTGCCATCGGTATCGTCACCACCGTGTTCTCGGCCTTCACCTTCACCCGGTTCCTGGTCTCGATGTGGCTGCGCGGACGCCGCCCTTCGAAACTGCCGATCTGAGAGCCGGAAGGGAAAAGACATGCGCTTACTGAGGATTGTCCCGGAGAACACGCACTTCGGGTTCATGAAGAACCGGTTCATCAGCTTCACGCTGTCCGGCACGCTCTCCGTTCTGTCCATCATCCTCTTTCTGGTGATGGGCCTGAACTACGGCATCGACTTCAAGGGCGGTACCGTCATCGAGATCGCCACCAAGAACGGTCCGGCGAATATCGGCGACATCCGCTCCGAGCTGAGCGAGCTCCGGCTCGGCGACGTGCAGGTGCAGGAGTTCGGCGCGCCCAACGACGTGCTGATCCGCATCGAACGTCAGCAGGGCGGCGAGGAGGCCCAGCAGAAGGCGATCGGGCTGATCCGCGACACCTTCGGCGACACGGTCGACTTCCGCCGCGTTGAGGTCGTCGGCCCGCGCGTTTCCGGCGAACTGGCGCAGGCCGGCACGCTGGCGGTGCTGGTCTCGCTGTTCGCGGTTCTGGTCTACATCTGGTTCCGGTTCGAATGGCAGTTCGCGCTTGGCGCCGTCATCGCGACGGTGCACGACGTGATCCTGACCATCGGCATGTTCGCCGTTTTGCGCCTCGACTTCACGCTGTCGAGTATTGCCGCGATCCTGACCATCGTCGGCTATTCGCTCAACGACACGGTCGTCGTCTACGACCGCATCCGCGAGGACATGCGCAAATACAAGAAGATGCCGCTTCTGGAGCTCCTCGACCGGGCCATCAACCAGACCCTGTCGCGCACCACGATGACCTCCTTCACCACGCTGCTGGCGCTGGTGTCGCTCTACACATTCGGCGGCGAGGTCATCCGCTCCTTCACCTTTGCGATGATCTGGGGCGTCGTGGTCGGCACCTACTCGTCGATCTTCGTGGCGGCCCCGGTCCTCAATTTCCTCAACCTGCGCCGCGGGTCCGACGCGTCGGACGGCAAGGCGGAAAAGGGGCAGGCGGAAACCGCCTGACCGCATGATGTCGCAACGTCCCAGAGGCTTCTGGCCGGGGCAGGGATCGGGCCTCGTCATCCGCGAGGCCCATTTCCCCGGCCGGGCCCCGATCGACGCCTATGGGGACGGCGGCTTCCGGTTCGCGGAAATGTCGCACCGAGGCTCGCTCATGGTTTTGCCGAGCGGTATCCACGGCTGGGACGTCGTTTCGCCCGAACAGTTCGGGCCCGAGGTCTTCGCCCCCGTCTTCGAGCAGGCGAAGGACATCGAGATCCTGCTGATCGGCTGCGGCCCGGAGCTGGTTCGCCTCGACGAGGCCCTGCGTCAGCGTTTCCGGGATGCCGGCATCATGGCCGATGTCATGTCTACCGGGGCGGCGGTGCGCACGCTCAACGTGCTTCTTGCCGAAAACAGGGCGGTCGCCGCCGCCCTGATTGCCGTGGAATAGCCATGGCGAGCGGCGCCGGGCTCCCGGCAGTTCTCGACGTGCGGCACTTGAACGGTGGAACGATCGCCGTGCGCGCCTATCTTTGTCAGCAATGACCGATACCACCGCCTATTGCCAGCAACTGGTCCGCGATCTCGACATGGACCGCTACCTCGCCACGCTGTTCGCGCCCGCGGACAAGCGTCCGGCCGTTTTCGCGCTTTATGCCTTCAATGCCGAGGTCGCCAGCATCCGCGACAAGGTTTCCGACGCGCTTCCCGGCGAGGTGCGTCTGCAATGGTGGCGGGACGTGCTTGGCGGGGAGGGCCATGGCGACGTGATCGCCCATCCGGTCGCAGCGGAGCTTTTGCGAGCGATCGAGACCTACAGCCTGCCGCGCGAGCCGTTCTTCAACCTGCTGGAAGCCCGGGTCTTCGATCTCTATGAGGACCCGATGCCCACGCTCGCCGATCTGGAAGGCTATGCGGGGGAAACGGCGTCGGTGCCGATCCAGCTCGCCTCGATGATCCTGACAGGAGATCCGGCCCGCAGCGTCTGCGACGCCTCGGGCCACGGCGGCGTCGCCTATGCGATGACGGGCCTTTTGCGGGCGCTGCCGTGGCATGCGCGGCGGCGGCAGATGTATCTGCCGGGCGATCTGCTCGACAGCTTCGGCGTCGACAGCGAGGCGATCTTCTCCGGCGAGACGACGCCGGAACTGAAGGCCTGCCTGGCGGACATGCGCGCCATCGTGCGCGGGCATCTGTCCGAAACACGCTTGCACATCAACGGCCTCGGCAAGGGTTGCGGCCCGGCGCTGCTGCCCGTGGCGCTGGTGGAAAGCTATCTGGAGCGCATGGAGCGGCCCGATTACGATCCGCTGAACGACGTGATCGAGATCCCGCAATGGCGCCGCCAGTGGATCCTGTGGCGTGCCAGCCGCCAGGCGACGAAGTCGCAGGCGTGCTGAGGAGAACAGCAGCGCGGATGGCATGGGGCCTGTGGCCCATCCTTCAAGACGGCGCTCGAGCGCCTCCTCAGAACCTGGCCCGAAACGGTATTATAATATGTAAGTACTGCAATATAGGGGTTTATCTCTGTCGAGAACCACAGGCACGATTGTCATCCCCGCGAAGGCGGGGATCCAGTAACCACAAAATTTTCTTATTGAATTGAACAGCTACCCTCGCGGAGTGCTGGATCCCCGCCTGCGCGGGGATGACACTCAGGAGCAAGCCGCGCGCATTTCAGGCCAGACTCTCAGGATGACGTTGTGTTTGTTGATGGTCTTATATTGCAGTAGAAACACACAACGTCATCCTGAGGAGGCGTACGAGCACCGTCTCGAAGGATGCGCCACGGCTCCTCGCTTTCGCGACGTGCCGCGCTACTCCGCGGCCGCCAATTCCGTACCGGCGAGCCATGCATCGAAATCGGCCATGGCGCGGGCGGTGAGCGCGCGCTTCTTGGCCTTCGCCTTGTCCGGACCCTTCATGCGCTTGCCGTCTTCCGACTTCTTGGAAAATTCCACCGGCGGAAACAGCCCGAAATTGACATTCATTGGCTGGAACGACCGCTTGCCCGGTTCCTCGTCCTCCAGATGGCCGACGGTGATGTGGTTGAGCAGCGCGCCCATGGCGGTGGTGACCGGAGGCGGCGCGATCTCGCGGCCGAGCTTTTCGGCAGCGGCGAAGCGGCCGGCCATGCAGCCGACCGACGCCGATTCCACATAGCCCTCGCAGCCCGTTATCTGACCGGCGAAGCGTAGCCGCGGCTGGGCCTTCAGGCGCAGGAAGCCGTCCAGAAGCTTCGGCGAATTGAGGAAGGTGTTGCGGTGCAGGCCGCCGAGCCGGGCGAACTGGGCGTTCTCAAGGCCCGGGATCATGCGGAAGATCTCGGTCTGCACGCCGTATTTCAGCTTCGTCTGAAAACCGACCATGTTGTAGAGCGTGCCCAGCGCATTGTCCTGGCGAAGCTGAACGACCGCATAGGCCTTCTCTGTCGGCTTGTGGGCGTTGGTCAGTCCCATCGGCTTCATCGGGCCGTGGCGAAGAGTTTCGCGGCCGCGCTCCGCCATCACCTCGATCGGCAGGCAGCCGTCGAAATACGGCGTTGTCTCCCATTCCTTGAATTCGGTCTTCTCGCCGGCGATCAGCGCATCGACGAACGCCTCGTACTGCTCGCGGTTCATCGGGCAGTTGATGTAGTCCGCGCCCGTGCCGCCGGGGCCGACCTTGTCGTAGCGCGACTGGAACCAGGCGATGCTCATGTCGATGCTGTCGAAATGAACGATCGGCGCAATTGCGTCGAAGAAGGCGAGCGCGTCCTCGTCGGTGATGGAGAGGATCGCCTGGCTGAGCGCCGGGGAGGTCAGCGGACCGGTCGCGATGACGACGCGGTCCCAGTCTTCCGGCGGCAGACCGTCGATCTCCTCGCGTGCGATTGTGACGAGCGGGTGCTCTTCCAGCGCCTTCGTCACGGCGGCGGAAAAGCCGTGCCGGTCGACGGCAAGCGCGCCGCCGGCGGGCACCTGGTTGGCGTCGCCGCACGCCATGATCAGCGAGCCGGCGCGCCTCAGTTCGGCATGCAGCAGACCCACCGCGTTCAGTTCCGCGTCATCGGAGCGGAACGAGTTGGAGCAGACGAGTTCCGCCAGCCCCTCGCTCACGTGCGCCTCGGTGCCGCGATGCGGTCGCATTTCGTGCAGGACGACGGGAACTCCGGCCTGGGCGATCTGCCAGGAGGCTTCGGAACCGGCAAGGCCGCCGCCGATGACGTGGATCGGGTTCATGTGATGTCGTTCCGTTCTGCTGTGTTCATGGTCATTGGGCCGTCGCGGCAAAACGCGCTGCGCCTGCATGCGGCGGGGCATGAGCGGCAGGTCCGTTCCTGATCTGCCGGCTTCGCGCGCGTTTGCGGGCGCCCTGTCGGAAGCAGGAAGCGCCCCGCGGGCCCTCACATTTGTCTTGGCCGTGCTGATAGCCCGTCGGCTTGGCACGTGCAACGTTTGTGCGTAAGTCTGACGCACCGATGGCGCGGCGCGCCAGCAGAGATTCGGCGCGAAGCCGGAATGGAGACCCGATGAAGCAGCAAAGACCGCGCGTTCACGGTGCGCTCCTCCTCCTCGCCCTGGGTGGAGTGGCCGCGGGGCTGGCGGGTTGTGCCGGGCAGGCGGCGAACAGCCCGGCGAGCTGGTACGCTCAGCACAAATCCGTCGCGCCGCGCGGGGACAAGGTTGTCATCTGTCACGGATTCGGCTGCGCCTTGCGCACGCCCGTCGCCTTTTCGGCCGAAGATCTCAAGGCGCTGAAGGCGATTCTCGCCAGGGGTGCCAAATCGCCGCGGGCGGAACGCAAGGCCATCGCGCGCGCCGTGCAATGGCAGGAGCGCCGCGTCGCCCCTACTGTCGGCTCCGCCAACGACAAGGGCGGCTTTACCTTCGATTCCGGCGTTCCCGGGCAGATGGATTGCATCGACGAGGCGACGAATACGACGAGCCTTCTGCTGATCGCCGAGCGTCACGGCTATCTCCGGCACCACCGGGTCAGAACGCCGGTCGCGCGCGGCTTTTTCCTCGACGGCCGCTATCCGCACGCAACCGCCGTCGTGGCGGAGAAGAAGGGCGGACGCACGTTCGCCATCGATTCCTGGACCCATGACAACGGCGAACTGCCCGACGTGATGCCGCTGGAGCGCTGGTTCGCTCAATATTCGCACGATTAGGAGAGGTCGCCGCCGCCTGACCGGACCGGTCCGATGCCAGCTTTCAGGAGCTTGGGCAGCAACCGGTGCGCTTGCGATTCCGGCCTTGAACGCCGTCAGTCGCGCGCGTGGCGCATCCGAACGCACAAAGAAAAACGCCTGCCGGGGGAGGAGACCGGCAGGCGTTTTACTTGAGCGGGGAGAGAGGGAACAGAAGCCCCGCTCCGTGCCTTGAAATTGGGAGGAAATCCCAAGGCAAAATCAGCAACTTAGTGGACCGAACGACGGGCGACGTACTCGATGTCGCCGCGGCCGATGCCCAGATCGTGCAGCTCGTGGTCCGACAGGCGGGACAGCTCGGAAACAGTCCGGTGATAGTTTTTCCAGGAGCGATACTTGCGGGCGAAAGTGTTGAACATTGTGGTCTCCATCGGGGCTCTAGACCGGGGCTGCCTGCTTTCGCATCTGGTTGGCTAGGCACCGCGGTAAACTCTATGACCACTATCTAGGCGATTGCGCGCTATGCAGGCAGTCAGGTGACTGCATAGCAGCCTTGCAAGAGATGAAGACCGGAATTAACGAGCGGTTACTGTGCAGCATGCAAAAAAAATGTGCACGCAACAAAAGCCGCTTACTTTTGGTCATTTTGGGAAAGAAGACACAAAAAAACGCTCGCCGGTGGGAGGAGGTACCGGCGAGCGTTTCTTTACCGTGGGGCCTGGGAGGAGGGTGGCCCCTTCGGAACGTCCTTGAAGCCTGGGAGGAGGTAGCCTCAGGGACGCAAACTTTTCTTCTCTATGCCAGACGTTCCGCGCGAGGTCCATGCGACCTTCTTTCGCGCCCCGGTCATTCGTACGCCGGCGCCTGACGAAAACGCCCGCCGGTGGGAGGAGGTACCGGCGGGCGCTTTATATCCGCGGGGCCTGGGAGGAGGTAGCCCCATCGGAACGTCCCTGAAGCCTGGGAGGAGGTAGCTTCAGGTACGCAAACTCTGAAACCCGATCCGAAGTTCCCGCATTGGCGGCCGTTTCGGTGCCGGGAAAAGCGCTCGCCGGTGGGAGGAGGTACCGGCGAGCGCCTTTTTTCCTTGGGGCCTGGGAGGAGGATGGCCCCTTCGGAACGTCCCTGAAGCCTGGGAGGAGGTAGCTTCAGGCACGCAAACTCTGAAACCCGATCCGAAGTTCCCGCATTGGCGGCCGTTTCGGTGCCGGGAAAAGCGCTCGCCGGTGGGAGGAGGTACCGGCGAGCGCCTTTTTTCCTTGGGGCCTGGGAGGAGGGTGGCCCCTTCGGAACGTCCTTGAAGCCTGGGAGGAGGTAGCTTCAGGGACGCAAACTCTGTTTCCTCCTGGCCGATGTCGCCGCGGATCACCGATCCGGAAGGGCGCCTTTCGGCTTGTCGGGAAAAACGCCCGCCGGTGGGAGGAGGTACCGGCGGGCGCTTTTTCTCCGTGGGGCCTGGGAGGAGGTAGCCCCTTCGGAACGTTCCTGAAGCCTGGGAGGAGGTAGCCTCAGGGACGCAAAACCCTATGGCGCGAACTTCTTAGCGGGAGGCGCGACGAGCGATGAACTCGATGTCCGTGCGGCCGATCCCGAGATCGTGAAGTTCGCGATTGGACAGCTTCGACAGTTCGTCGTAGGTGTCCCGATATTTCCGCCAGCTGCGGAAGCGGTGCGTAATCGTGTCGAGCATCATGCACCTCCTGGTCCAGCTCGCTCCGGCTGCCCGTTTGTTGCGGTGCAGCGCGTCGTTGATGATCTCTACCTAAGCCAATCACGTTTGAGCCGCGAGGGGGGTGCCCGCATAGCAGCTCTGCATTTTGTGCAAAGCAGCAAAATGACGTAACGTCTTTCGCAAGGTCTTGGGTCCCTGCGCGGATTCGCGCACCCCCAGGCTATGCTGCGCCGGCCTTCGCGAGGCCGGAAATGCCCGGTGGCGTCTGGTGCTTCGAGAGATGGTGCGGTGCAAAAAAGTTATCTGCCTGAATCGCGGTCGGGGAGCCTGGGCGGGGCGCATCGCGGGGCCGGCAGCGGCCCGGCCCCGCGTGTAACGTTGACGAAAACGCATGGCTGGCAGAGATCTCGTGGGCAAGGTCAGTAAGCGGGGCGCGACGAATGACGGCGAGGGGCATGGGGTGATTGAATGGGGCTGCACTGCAAGCGCCCATGAAGGATGCCCGTGAATGATGCCGGTGAATGATGCCGGTGAATGATGCTGGGCGCTTGCGCGGACTTGACCGGCGGGTGTCCCGTTCGCCTGCGGCGTCGTCGCATTGTTGCGCCCGGCCTCACGGCCGGGCGGTACACGGGACGTGCCAGCGTACCCCGGCGATGCGAGAGCCGCCGGGACTTTCATAAGGCGCACGGCCGGCGACAGGCCGCCGACAGCGTTCCTCTGGCGCTACTCCGCCGCCTCGCGCTTCTTCTTCGGCCGGCGTTCGAGCAATTCCTTGAGGAAACGCCCGGTGTAGCTCGCCTCGACCTTCACCAGATCCTCCGGCCGCCCCTCGGCAACGATCGTGCCGCCCCCGTCGCCGCCTTCCGGTCCAAGGTCGATCAGCCAGTCCGCGGTCTTGATGACCTCCAGATTGTGCTCGATCACCACCACGGTGTTGCCCTGGTCGACCAGCGAGTGCAGCACTTCCAGAAGCTTGGCCACGTCGTGGAAATGCAGGCCCGTGGTCGGCTCGTCGAGGATATAGAGCGTGCGGCCGGTAGCGCGCTTGGAAAGCTCCTTGGCAAGCTTCACGCGCTGCGCCTCGCCGCCCGACAGCGTCGTCGCCTGCTGACCGATCTTGATGTAGTCGAGCCCGACCTCCGAGAGCGTCGTCAGCTTGTCGCGGATCGAGGGCACGGCGGAGAAGAACTCCGCGCCTTCCTCCACCGTCATGTCCAGCACGTCGGCGATCGACTTGCCCTTGAACTGCACTTCCAGCGTCTCGCGATTGTAGCGCTTGCCCTTGCACACGTCGCAGGTGACGAAGACGTCCGGCAGAAAGTGCATCTCGATCTTGATCACGCCGTCGCCCTGGCAGGCCTCGCAGCGCCCGCCCTTGACGTTGAACGAGAAGCGTCCCGGCGCATAGCCGCGCGCCTTCGCCTCCGGCAGCCCCGCGAACCAGTCGCGGATCGGCGTAAAGGCGCCGGTGTAGGTCGCCGGATTGGAGCGCGGCGTGCGGCCGATCGGCGACTGGTCGATGTCGATGACCTTGTCGAGAAATTCCAGCCCTTCCAGCCGCTCGTGCGGGGCGGGGTGCTCGCGCGCGCCGTTCAGGCGGCGGGCCACCGCCTTGTAGATGGTGTCGAGAAGCAGCGTCGACTTGCCGCCGCCGGAAACGCCGGTGACGCAGGTAAACGTGCCGAGCGGGATTGCGGCGGAGACATTCTTGAGGTTGTTGCCGGTGGCGCCGACGACCTTGAGCTGCCGCTTTTTGGAGATCTTGCGCCGTTCGCTCGGCAGCGGCACTTCCAGTTCGCCGGTCAGATAGCGTCCGGTCAGCGAATTCGGGTTCGCCATGATGTCGCCGGGCGTGCCGGCCGCGATGATCTGTCCGCCATGGACGCCCGCGCCGGGCCCCACGTCGATAACGTGGTCTGCGGTCAGGATCGCGTCCTCGTCGTGTTCCACCACGATTACCGTGTTGCCGAGGTCGCGCAGCCGCTTCAGCGTTTCCAGAAGACGCTCGTTGTCGCGCTGGTGCAGGCCGATGGAGGGCTCGTCCAGCACGTAGAGCACGCCGGTGAGCCCCGATCCGATCTGCGAGGCGAGGCGGATGCGCTGGCTCTCGCCGCCCGAAAGCGTGCCGGAATTGCGCGAAAGCGTCAGGTATTCCAGCCCCACGTCGTTTAGGAAGGTCAGCCGCTCGCGAATCTCCTTGAGGATGCGCGGGGCGATCTCGCTCTGCTTGGCGTTGAGCTTGGCCGGCAGGGCCTCGAACCACTCCGCCGCCTTTCGGATGGACAGCGCCGTCACCTCGCCGATATGGCATCCGCCGATCTTGACCGCCAGCGCCTCCGGCTTCAGCCGGTAACCATTACAGGCCTCGCAAGGGTGGTCCGACTGGTAGCGCGACAGTTCCTCGCGCACCCAGTTGGATTCGGTCTCCCGCCAGCGCCGCTCGATATTGCGCACCACGCCCTCGAACGGTTTCTGGCGCTCGTAGCGTCGCGCGCCGTCGTCATAGACGAAGGTGATCGCCTCTTCGCCCGACCCGTAGAGGATCACGTCGCGCACCTTTTGCGGCAGATCATCCCACGGATCGTTCATCGACACCTTGTAGTGTCGGCAGATGGCTTCGAGCGTCTGGGCGTAATAGGGCGAGGAGGAGCCCGTCTTGGCCCAGGGCGCCACCGCGCCGCCGCGCAGCGTCAGCGATCCGTCCGGCACCACCAGCGCGCCCTCGAAGGAGAGCGTGGTGCCGAGGCCGTCGCAGGAGGGACAGGCGCCGAAGGGGTTGTTGAAGGAGAAGAGCCGCGGTTCGATCTCCGGAATTGTGAAGCCGGAGACGGGGCAGGCGAACTTTTCCGAAAAGACCATGCGCTCGTGCGTCTCGTTGCGGTTCTGCAGCACTGCGCCCGCCTCCGCCGGCTCCTTCGGCCGGTCGGCGAATTCCGCGATCGCGATGCCGTCGGCAAGCTGCAGCGCGGTCTCCAGACTGTCGGCCAGCCGGTTGGCGATGTCCGCGCGCACGACGATGCGGTCCACCACCACGTCGATGTCGTGCTTGAGCTTCTTGTCGAGCGCCGGCGCCTCGGCGATCTCGTGGAATTCGCCGTCGATCTTGACCCGCTGGAAGCCCTTCTTCATCAGCTCCGCAAGTTCCTTGCGGTACTCGCCCTTGCGTCCGCGCACGATCGGGGCGAGCAGGTAGAGCCGGGTTCCTTCCTCCAGCTCCAGCACCCGGTCCACCATCTGGCTGACTGTCTGGCTCTCGATCGGCAGTCCTGTCGCCGGCGAATAAGGCACGCCCACGCGCGCGAACAGAAGGCGCATGTAGTCGTAGATCTCGGTGACGGTGCCAACCGTTGAGCGCGGGTTGCGCGAGGTCGTCTTCTGCTCGATGGAAATGGCCGGCGACAGCCCGTCGATCTGGTCCACGTCCGGCTTCTGCATCATCTCCAGGAACTGGCGCGCATAGGCCGAAAGGCTCTCCACGTAGCGCCGCTGGCCCTCCGCATAGATCGTGTCGAAGGCGAGCGACGATTTGCCGGAGCCGGAAAGCCCGGTCATCACCACCAGTTCGTCGCGCGGTATGTCGACATCGACATTCTTCAGATTGTGTTCGCGCGCGCCGCGAATGGAGATGGACCGGGTGGCCTCGGATTTGTGATCCGGCATGAAGGCGTCCTTCCGCGCCGCAGGCGATCCCGCCGCGCAAGTCTGTGTCTCGGGAGCACTCCGCATTTGGGCGCGAGCGGCGCAAGTGCGGAGGAATTGTTCGTTTTCAAGGCGTTGGAGCATCATTCGTTCGTTCGATCGAACGCTGCTTCAGATGGTCGGCGCGCCCGGCTTTCGTCCCGCCGGCGGCCGTATTTGAAACGAGCGAAGCAATGCCCGCTCCGCTCCGTCGCATCAAGTGGGAGGTTTTACGGCATTTTCAACGCCGCCTGCCGCCCATTCTAGTCATGGACAAAAAGAGAACAAGCCGAAAATGCAGTTCTCTGCGCGCGCAGGGAGCTGATTGTTTTCCCGATGTTGCCATATTGCAAAACGGCAACAGGCGTCTGGAAAGTGACGTATGGGAATAATGGAGGCGGGAATGTGGTTGAAGCGCAGAAAAGCAAGCGCTTAACGTGATTGCGTCTGTTTGTGGCTTGAGTCTTTCTGATTGTTTCGATCCCGCTTTTGTGAGGCCAATGTGTCGTCGTCGATTCATTCCGCAGGTGCCGGCACGTTGCGCTGTCGCCTGATGACCTCCTCGTGCGTCGCCGCGGCGGCGCTGAGCGTCGTTCCGGGCTTTGCGCATGCTGCAGACGGCGACAAGTGGCAGGGACACGCGGAAAGCGTCTTCCGGCCGGGCACGAACCGGATCGGCGGCTCGCTGGAGGCTTTCATCCCCCTCGGCCAGGATGAAGACTCGCTGTTTTTCCTCGATGCCCGCCAGGGCGCATCCGATCTGGTCGATATCTACGGCAACTGGGGTCTCGGCGTCCGGCAGATTTTCAGCCCCAACCTGATTCTCGGCGGCTACGTCTATTCCGACGCCACCTTGAAGGACGGCAACAGCTTCTTCGCCACCACGCTGGGCGTGGAGGCGATGACGCCGAACTTCGATGCGCGCTTCAACTTCCACGTTCCGATTTCGAAGGCGAAGACCAGTAGCGGCAGCAATTCCACGACGCTTTCCATCATTGATCACAGGCTCGTGGAGGAAACGCTTGATACCCTGCTGCGTGACAAGCCGATGTGGGGGTTCGACACGGAGGTCGGCGTCAAGCTGCCCGTGTCGCTCACCGCTGGCGATGATCTTCGGCTCTATGCCGGCGCCTACCATTACTGGGCGGATGACGTGCGCAACGTCACCGGTGGGCGCGGCACGCTGGAATACAGCCTGAACGACGTCTTCGGCATCGACGGTTCGACCCTGTCGCTCGGCGGCACGCTGTCTTACGACAATGTCGACCATGCGGCGCTCACGGGAGAAATCCGCCTGCGCGTGCCGTTGCAGACGGTTTTCGGCGGGGAAGGCGAACGGCCCGTGCTCTCGCCGCTGGAAGAGCGGATGACAGCGCGCGTGCGCCGCGATCTCGATATCCGGCTCGGCGAGGAGCGGGTCGGCGGCGGCGGATCCGTGACGCGGTTCGCGCAGGACGGAACCGGCACGGAATACGGCTACATCTATTACGCCGACGGCAATGGCACCGCCGGCGCGGGCACGGCGGCCGACCCGACCTCGATCGACGACGCGATCACGAATGCGACCGCCGTCGGCGGCACGACGACGGGGGGCATCGTCGTTCTCGACGGTGGCGCGGGCACGATCACGACGGCAGGCGTGACGCTGCAGGACGATCAGACGGTCGTGGGCGCCGGGAGCTCGATCGGTGTCCTCCTGTCGAACGGCTCCATCGTTTCCTTCGGCTTCGGCGGCACCAACGCCACCGTCCAGGGCACCGGCGTCGGGGCCGTCTTCACGCTCGCCAACAACAACACGCTGCAGGATTTCTCCATCACCGATGGCGGCACCGGCGTGTCCGGCTCCGGCATCGACGGTGCGACGATTTCCGGGGTCACGGTCAGCAGTTCGACCGGCAATGGCATGGATTTCTCCGACACCACCGGTGATATCACGATTGCCAACAGCACCATCGGCGGGCTGACCGGGGCGGGCGACGAGGTCGGCACCGACGGTATCTCCGCCTCGAATGTCGAAAGTCTCGCCATTTCCGGCTCCACCATCACCGGCGGTGCGGCCGGTTCGGCCATCGACGTGGACACCGGCGCGAACAACACCGAGCTTGCGATCGATACCTCCACGCTCGCCACCACGGGCGGTGTCGCGGTGGTCGATGCGAACGGATCCACTGGCGCCGGTACGCTCACCATCACCTCGCTTTCCGGCAACACCGTGCTTGGCGGCAACGGCGAGGACGGCGGTATCGTCGTCGATACCGCGACCTTCCAGGCATCGGGCGGCGGCGATGCGGCGGGCGGCGATACGACCATCGGCACCACGACCGACCGGATCAGCGGCTCCGGCCTCGTTCTCAACAATGTCGATGGCGGCATTGCGTTCGGGAACCTGAACATCGCCAATTCCGGCGGGGCGGGCGATTACGGCCTGTTCATCCAGGACGCGGGTTCCGGCTTCAACTTCTCCACCACCGGCGGCTCTATCGATTCCGTCGGCGGCACGGCGGTCAAGATCGACCCGGTGACGACCAACGTCACGTTGTCGTCCATCACCTCCACCAATGCCGACGGCGACGCCATCATCCTCGACCGCGTCTCCGGTGCCTTCAACGTGGTCGGCCAGACGACGATCACCAACGCCGGCGGCTGGGGCATCCGGATCGAGAACTCGGACGGCGACATCACCTTCGGTGACGTCGATATCGACACGCCGGGCACCGGCGGCATGTACCAGTCCGGCAATTCCGGCGACATCGTCTTCGGCAACGTCACCATCGGCACGCCCGGCTCCGTCGGCGTCGATTTCGAGGATGCCAATACCGGGCAGACCGTGTTCGGCAGCCTGACGATCAACGGGCTGACGGGCGGCACCACCGGCATCGATCTCACCGACGGCGGAACGACCACGACGGCCAATGTCATCATCGGTTCGCTCAATATTTCGGGCACCGGTGGCACCGGCATCGATATGACCGGCTCCACCAATTCCGGCAATGTGGGAACCACCGGAACCGGCACGATCACCGGGCTCGACATCGGCGTCGACATGACCAACGCCGCGATCACCGGTCTCTTCCAGTTCGGCGACGGCTCCAACCTCGACGGCGACGGCGCGGCCTCCACCATCGATGCCACGACCCCGCTGGTCGTTGCCGGTCTCAGCGGTGCCAGCGGCACCTACAATTTCAACGACGTGAACCTCGTCGGCGACACGTCCGGGCTGATCTCCAGCCAGACGGTCTTCTATGCCGACGCGAACGGCACCGGCACCGGCGCCACGATCAACGATACCGGATCGATCGCGGATGCGGAGGCCTCCGGCGCCGATGTCATCATCCTTGTGAATTCCAACGGTACGAGCGCCGACACCATCACGCTCGGCGGCGACGGAACGCTGACACTCGATGCCGGTCAGGACCTGATGAGCTTCGCCACCGGCGACACGATCTCGCTTGCGGGCAGCGCGCCGGTGAACGTGCTGCTCTACGGCGTGTCGACGGACATCATCAATCCCTACACGGGCCTCGCGCCGACACTGACCACGGTGACGGTGGGCGCCGACACGCTGACGCTCGGCGACGGCAACCTCGTCTCCGGCGTAAACCTGACGAACGGCGGCGGCGCGGGGGCGGCGGCGATTTCGGGCAACGGCATCGCGGGCGTCACGATCTCCGGAACCACGATTGCGAATTCGACCGGCGACGGCATCGTGCTTACCGGCGCCTCCGGCGCGATCTCGCTGGCGGATGTCAACGTGACGGGCGCAGCCGGCACCGGCCTCCAGCTCACCAACGTTACGGGTACGGTCGCGGCCAGCAATTCCACGGTGAGCGGCAGCGGCGGCTCGGGCATTCTGATCGACGGCGGCAGCCAGAACATGACGCTCGGCATCGATCTCAGTTCTTCCGCCGATACCGGCCTGCTGATCGGCAACCGTACCGGCGGAACGGTCACCTATACCGGAACGATTGATGAAACCGACGGTGTCGATCGCGGCATCGACATCAATTCCAATACCAACTCTTCCTTCGTGTTCCAGAATACCGTCGATATCGTCAGCGACGGGGCAAACGAAGGTGTTCTGCTCAGCAACACCGGAGGGGCGGTCTCCTTCAACGGCGGCCTTTCGGTTCAGACCGACGAAGGATTCGCGCTCTATGCGAGCGGCATCGAACTCAACATCGCGGGAGCCTCGAACACGCTGGCGTCATCGTCGGCCGGTGGCCTGATCCTCGATACGGTGAGCACGTCCGGCGGTATAACCCTTTCCTTGGTTTCGAGCGGAGGCATCGGCTCCGGCATCAACGACAATGAAGGGATCTATGTCTCCGGATTGTCCGGCTCAGGGGCACTCACCATCGCAAGCGCCACTCTGAGCGATGCCTATTCCGCAGGAGTTTACCTGCAGGACATCACGACCACCGGCGCCTTCACGATCGGTTCCCTCACGATTGACAACGCGGGATCCTACGGCGTCAGGAGCGTGGGCGGGCATACCGCGGAAATCAATCTAGGATCGACCGCCGGCGGCCTTTCCGTGGATGGAGGACTTCTCGGTCTTTCGTTCGAGGGCTCTCATGCCGCCGTCAATCTGGGCACCGGCGCGGGCGGTCTGCAACTGGGCGCAACGACGGCGATCGGCGGCGATGCTCTTGTTTTTGCGGCGAACAGCACCGGCACTTTCGCTGTCGGTAACGCTGGCGTCACGTCGCAGATCGATGTCACATCCGGTTCCGCGGCCGCCGACGGCATCGGCTATCTCAATTCCGATGCGAACGTCACCCTGACCAATGTCGCGATCTCGGGTGCCGGCGGCTACGGTTTGAACGTCAGCGACGATGACGGCATCGGCCTGGTCACGATTGCCGGCACCAACACCATCGACGGAACCGGGCTTGGCGGTGTTTCGTCCACCGGCGCCAACGTCTCGCTGTCCGGCCTTACCATCGGCGGAACCACCGCCGTTGGCGGCGCCGGCGTCGCCGTAGACGACGGCGGCCAGAGCATCGTCGCCGGGTTGACGGGCGTGTCTGTCGTCGATGCGACCGGTGCGGGCATCGATATCGACGGGTCCGGCGGCGGCTCGATCACAATTGATGCGTTTGCCAACAACTCCGTCGCCACGGCGGGCGGCGTGGGCGTCTCGCTCGACACCGTCACCTTCGATGCCGATGGCGGCACGGCCGGCGGCGGCGATGCGGATTTCACCGGCGATACCGTCAACGGCGGCACGCTGCAGGTCGGGCAGGGCGGCAGCGTTGCCGGCGCGGGCGTCAGCTTCGCCAACGTCTCGGGCGACGTCTCATTCGGCGCAGTCGACATTTCGTCCGTCGGCAATGCCTTCACGGTCACCGGCACCGGCGCGCTGAATGCGGGTGCTGGCACCGGCTTCCAGTTGGCGACCACCTCCGGCGCGATCAGCTCCTCAACCGGATCAGGCGTTTATTTCGATCCGTTCACGGCTAACGTGACCTTGACCTCGATCACCTCGAACGGCGGTCAGGGGCTGGTGCTCGATGCGATCGGCGGCAGCTTCACGGTGACCGGCGATGTTACCGTGAATGGCGCGACGGGCAACGGCGTCGATATTTCCAATTCGTCCGCAACCGTCCAGATCCAGGGCACGACCACGGTCACGAGTCCCAATGGCGACGGCATCGCGCTCACCGACAATTCAGGCACGGTCACCTTCAATGCGGTCTCGATTTCCAATCCGAACGGCGTAAGCAGCGGCGTCGGCATCGATGTCGAGGGCACCAATGCCGCGATCGCCTTCGGCAATGTCTCGATCACCGGGCTTGGCGACGACGACACCGGCCTCGATCTGTCGGGCGCGACGCTGACCGGCGCGCTGCTGGTCAATTCCATCGCCATCCAGGGCGTATCCTCCACCGCAACCGATGTCGAGAATTCCATCGGCGTCAATCTCACCGGCGTCCTCGGTAACCAGATCGTCTATCTGGGCAGCCACGCCACGCCCGCCTCCGGCCCCTCGGCCTCCATCGTCAACCTGGAAACCGGCGTTCTCATCGACAACACCGCCGCCGTGCAGTTCGCCTTCGGCGACGGCGAGAGCACGTCCGATGTGGCGAGCGTCATTTCCGTCGTCACGGGCGGCTTTACGATCGATGCCGGCTCCGGCACGCTGGGCGCCTCGACCTTCGATTTCTCCGACGTCACGTTCACCGGCGATCCGAACTTCCCGTCGGCGACCAGCTATATCTTCGTCAGCGCGACGGCGACGAACGGAACGGGTGACGGCAGCTATGCCAATCCCTATTCGGTGTCGGATGCGGATGCGATCCTCACGAGCACCGCGAGCTTTGTGTTCCTCGACGGCGTCTACGATTTCGCGACGCTGAACGGCGGCAACGCCTTCACGCTTTCCGGCGACCAGACCGCGCAGGGCCTCGCCTTTGCGAACGAGGTCACCTACGGCGTCAACCAGCCGGCCAATATCATCGGCGATTTCGGCTCGGGCCTCGGCGGCACGATCACCGGTTCCGGCAGTCAGGAATTCAGCAACACCGGCAACGCCACCGTCTTCGATCTGCAGGGCAACAACCGGCTGAGCTATGTCACGGTCGATGCGTCCTCGCTGACGGGCGATGCGATCACCGCGTCCAGCCACGGCGGGGCGGTGACGGTCGAGGAAGTCGAGGCGACGAACCTTGCCGCAAGCTCGGCCATGTTCTCCTTCACCGGCCTGACCGGCGGTGTCTTCGTTCAGGACAGCCAGGTCACGATCAGCCAGGGAACCCTGTTCCAGATCTCCGGCGGCACGGCCACCTACACCTTCGATGCCGGCACCATCGCCACGACGAGTGCGGCGGGCTTCCTGTCGGTCACCGGCTCGGCGACGCTGCTCGATGTCTCCGGCACCACGGGCGGCAGCGTCACCGCCACGGGGCTGAGTTCGCAAGGCACAGGCTCCGCGCTCGTTGCCGACGACAACGACGCGACCATCGATTTCACGGGGCTTTCGGCGACCAACCACACCGGCGCCAACGCGATCTTCGATATCGATACCGGCACGGGCGGTTCGACCGGCGCGATCACCTTCGACGCGACGTCGGCCTTCTCCACGGGCAACACCGCGACGATCTTCGAGATCGGCGCCGGTGCGCGCAACATCGATGCGGATGCGGTCGATATCACGCTGACGGGGGCTGTTCGCGAGGCCATCGCCCTTACCGGCCAGTCCGGCGGCGCAATCAGCTTTGGCGCGATCTCCTATGACGGCACCGGCGCAACCGGGGCCTCGGTCATTGCGGTCAGCGGTCAGAGCGGCGGCACGCTTACCTTCGGCGCGGTCAATATTGGCTCCACGACGGCCTTCAACAATTCCGGCAACACGGCGGTGAGCCTCGCCGGCTCGGGCGGCACGGTCACGTTCGCCGATCTCGATATCGTCACCGCGGCAGGCGGCGGCCTCAGCGCCGGCGGCATCACGCTCGATATCAACGGAACGTCGACGATTTCGGCGACCGGCGGCACGGCGCTTTCTCTGTCGGGCACGACGATCGACGCCGGCGGCATCACCTTCACCTCGCTTGCGTCGAGCGGGGCGTCGGGCGACGGCGTCTCCGTCCAGAACGCGACCGGCGGCGCGCTGTCGCTCGGCACCATCGACATCGACGGCTCGGGCGGGGCAGGGGTGGTCCTTTCGGGCAACGCCGCGACCGTTTCGATCGCCGGAGGCACGATCGACGGCACCACCGGCAACGGCATCACCATCACCGACACGGCGGCCTCGGTCACCGGCGTCACCTTTGGCGGAACGACCGCCATTGGCGGCAACGCCGTGGCTGTTTCCAATACGGACGCGACGGCGCGCACCGTCACGCTGACCTCTCTTTCGAGCGGCGCGACGACCGCGATTTCCGGAGCGGGCATTTCCGCATCCTCCACCGGCGCGGGCACGCTGACGCTGTCGGTGCAGGGCGCCAATCTGGCATCCACCGGCGCCGCCCTCGTCACGACGGACGGCGGCACGGCCGGCCAGCTCGTGCTCGATCTCGGCTCTTCCTCCGCCAACACATTCGAGCGAGGCTCCAGCGGGGCGACGGTCTCGATCACTGGCGGCGCGGCCAATTCCACGATCCTCTCCGCGCTTGGCGGATTGACCGTCACCGGCAACGGCACCGGCGGCGGCGTTCTGTTCGACCAGGTGACCTTCGACGCCAGCGGCACGGCGCTTTCGGGCACGGCCGTCACCGCTTCGGGCGCGGTCCAGATCGGCCAGGATGCCTCGAACCGGGTTGCGGGCGATGGGCTGCGCTTCGATGCGCCGGAAGGCAGGCTCGACCTCGGCGATCTCGACATCTACAACGATGCCGGCACCGGCCTCTATGTCGATACCAAGACCAACGGTACGACCTTCACGCTGACCAATTCGGTCGCCACCAGCAACGTCGACACCACCAACGGCACGGCGATGTTCCTCGATCCGCTGTCGGCGGATCTGACGTTCAACACCGTGTCCTCCACGGGCGCTTCCGATACCGGGGTCACCTTCGACGGTGTGACCGGCATCGGTACCGGCTCCAACGCGGTGACCATCACGACGCTGAACATTTCGGGTGCGACGCTGCAAAGCGTGCTGGTCCAGGATTCCTCCGGCAGCTTCTCGCTGGGCAATGCCACCATCAACAGCGCCACGTCGATTGGCTTGGAAATCAACGGCGGCAGCGCCGACGTGAGTTTCGGGGCCGGATCCTCGCTCACGCAGACCGGAGCAGGGGCTGCGGTGCAGGTCTTGGGCGGGCACACCGGCAGCCTGACCTATTCCGGTTCGATCAACGCCACGAACGGCACGGGACTGCAATTCAACAACGCCGACGGCACCAGCTATGCCTTCAACGGGGCTGTGACGCTCAACGGCGGCGGTGCGGGCATCGATATTTTCAACGGTTCGGATGCGGCGTTCACCTTCTCAAACACCAACATCACGACATCGACCGACGCCGGCCTTGTCATCTTCAACGCCAATGTCTCTGCGCTGACCTTCGGCGGTTCGATCACCCAGACGGGCACAAGCTCGGCGATCAACATCTCCAGCGCGACAGGTGGCATTCACAACATTTCCGCGGATATCACCGCGAACACCGACACTGCGGACGCCATAACGATCGCCTCCACCGGCACATTCAACTTCACCGGCGATCTCGACCTCACGACCTCCAGCGGCTCGGGCTTCTCTATGACCGGCGGCACGCTGTCCATCACCGGCACGAACACCTCCGTTTCCACCTCTTCGGGGCAGATCCTCTCGCTGTCGGGCACGACCATCGCCGCCGGCGGCGTCACCTTCGACACGCTGACGGCGACCGGAACGGTCACCTCGAACGCGATTGTCCTCAACAATGTCTCGGGCCCAGGCTCGATCTCGGTCACGGGCACCACGTCGATCACCGATCCCGGCGCGGCTGCGGTGCTGGTTTCCGGCACGCTCGGCGCGGACGTCACCTTCGCGGATCTCAACATCGCTCTTCAAAGCGACAATTCCATCGGCATCGACCTCTCCGGCGCGACGATCAATGCCGACATCACCGCCGGCGATTTCGACCTGACGAGCAGCAGCGCGACGGGAACCACCGGTATCGATCTCGGAGGGACGACGGGCACCGGCACCATCCAGCTCGGTGACACGGCCGTAGGTGGCGGGGATGCGACCATCGCTGGCACTGTCGGCAATACCGGCGGCCCGACGACGGGCGTTCTCTTCTCCTCCACGACGAACGTCACCTTCGTCTTCGGCGACGGCGAGAGCGCAACCGATACCGGCTCCTCCATCACGGCGGTAACGCCTGTGGACGACGACGGCTCGGGACTGCCGTCTGGCGGCAGCTACAACTTCCTCGATGCGACGCTGACGGGCGACACCTCCGCGCTTTCGGGCGCCAGTTATTACGTGGTCGATACGGCCAACTCCGGTGGCACCGGCACGTTTGCCGATCCGGGTACGGTGGCGGGTGCGGAGGCGGCGAACGTCGATGTGATCGTCGTGATCGACACCACGGTCGACGGTTCCTCCACGACGCTCGATCTCGGCTCCGGCGCCTTCGATCTGGATCAGGACCAGATTCTGGTCGGGCTCGTGGCCGGCGAGAGCTTCGATCCGACGGCATACGGGCTGGCCGTGGGCGCGCCGGCGGCCTTCCAGTTTTCCGGCAGCTATTCCAGCGCCATCGCGGCCCCGAACACCGGTACGATCGACACCGTGGACGCGACGATCACCTCGTCGGGTTCCGCCACCGTCAATCTCAACGCCGCCGGCGGCAGCGTGGTGGACGGCATCCGCGCGACCAACACCTCATCCTCGTCCACCTCCGCCGTGGTGCGCGGTGCCCAGATCAACGGCTCGCTCCAGGTCAACAATTCAATGCTCACCCATTCCGGTTCCGGCCACGGCGTCTATCTCACGCATACGGCGGGCACCACGTTCACCACCACTTTCACGATCGACAACAACACGATCACGACCGGAACCACCCTGAACGATCACGCCGGCGTCACGATCGAAAGCTCCGCGACCTCCACCTCGGGCGTGATGAGCGGAACGGTCTCCAACAACACGATCAGCGGCGGTCATTACGGTATCTACATCCACCAGAATTCCGGTTTTGCCAGCCAGACCACGGTCGATATCGATACCAACATCATCTCCAATACCCGCAACGGCGTCTTCGTGGATCAGGAGGGCAACGGCCGCGCGGATGCGACGATCACGAACAACACGGTGAACTCGCCGCTGGACGTGGTCTCCAACGGCATCCTGTTCTTCGTCGGCAACTCCACCGCCCCGACGATCTGCGCCGACGTGACCGGCAACACGCTCACCAGCGGCTCCTCGGGCAATTCGATCTATTTCGACACGTACCCGTCGACGTCCCTGATCCTGCCGGGCTACGCGGGCGGCTCCACGAGCGAGGCGAACATTCGCAGCTTCCTTGATGGCAACAACACGGCGACGGTCAATTCCGCGGATGTATTCCTCGACAGCGGTGCGACCGCCTCCAGCGGGACGTGTACGCTTCCCTGAGGAAGCGTACACCGGGACGGTTTTTCGATATTTATTTTGTTAAAGCCGATAAGTGCCCTTGCGGTAATTTGATGCGTAGGGATAATGGAAAAAACGTATTGCAGACGTTTTTGTTGATTTCAGTTTTTCGTCTTTGGGAGGAGGCGTTACTTCATGGCCGAACCGTTCCTTGCCGAAATCAAGATCATCGGGTTCAATTTCGCGCCGCGCGGGTGGGCCTTTTGTGACGGTCAGATCCTGCCGATCAATCAGAACCAGTCGCTCTATTCGCTTCTCGGAACGACGTATGGCGGCGACGGGCGGACGACCTTCGCCCTGCCGGATCTGCGCAGCCGCACGCCCGTCCACAGGGGGGAAAGCTACGCGCTTGGCGAGAAGGGCGGAGAGGAAACGGTCACGCTGACTGTCTCCGAGATGCCCGAGCATTCGCATTTCGTCACGGGGTCCGTCACGGAGGCCAATCAGCGCTCACCGGATCAAACCGTGTTCGCCAAGTCTCCCATGGTTTATGCCGAGCGCGTTTCCGGTTCCGTCGCGCTGCGCAGCGGTACGGTTCTGAATGTCGGCGGCAGCCAGGCGCACAACAACATGCAGCCCTATCAGACGCTCGCATTCTGTATCGCCATTCAGGGACTGTTTCCGTCGCGAAACTGAGGGGGCATTCATGTCTGAACCATTTGTCGGCGAAATCCGCATGTTTGCGGGCAATTTCGCGCCGCGCGGCTGGGCGTTTTGCGATGGGCAACTCCTTGCCATCAGCCAGAACGATGCCCTGTTTTCCCTGTTCGGCACGATCTACGGCGGCGACGGGCGCACGACGTTCGGCCTTCCGGACTTGCGCGGGCGCATACCTCTCCATCAGGGGCATGGGCCGGGCTTGAGCGAGCGCCGGCTCGGTTCAAAGGGGGGCGGGGAAAATGAGACGCTGACGGTCAATCAGATGCCGTCGCACACCCATACCTTCTACGCCACGACGCTGCCGGGGGAGCCGGATGGCTCGCTGGTCGAGCGCTCGGTGGCGAACACGGAGGGCTTCAACGAGTATCTGGCCGCTGAGATGCAGACGGTGAGCCTTGCCACTTCCGCGATGACCAGCGTCGGTGGATCGCGCTCGCACGGAAATCTCATGCCGGCACTCTGCGTGAACTTCATCGTCGCGCTTTTTGGTGTCTTTCCCAGCCGCACCTGAGGAGAACCGCATGTCCGAACCATTCATTGCGGAAATCCGCATCTTCGCCGGCAATTTCGCTCCGCGCGGCTGGGCTTTCTGCAACGGCCAGCTGCTGCCGATTTCTCAGAATACGGCGCTGTTTTCGCTGATCGGAACCACTTATGGCGGCGACGGCAGCACGACGATGGCCCTTCCGAACATGATGGGGCGTTCGCCAATGCACCCGGGGCGCGGGCCGGGTTTGACCAGCCGGAGATTGGGAGAGAAGACGGGAAGTGAGCGGGTGACGCTCACCGAGGCCACAATGCCGAACCACAGGCATTCTGTTCGCGGCACGACGTCTCGCGCAGGCGAGTTTGTGCCCGCAGACACGATGGCGCTGGCGCGCTCCTCGAGCCCCATCTACCAAACCGAGACGGAAGCCAACCTGACCTATATGGAAAGCAATATTCTGTCCTACGTCGGAGGCACCCAGTCGCACGAGAACATGCAACCGTATCTCGTATTGAATTTCATTATTGCATTGGTGGGGCTTTACCCCTCGCGGAGCTGAGCGCGGATATGCGCCAGGGCGGGGCGGGGCGCGGATATGCGCCGGAGCGGGGCTGAGGCGAATGGGGCGGTCGGGGAACCGGCCCTTACAAAGCGGAGGGATCGAACATGGTCGAAGAGGCTGCCGCAGTGGCCGGCGCGGGCGAAGGCTTGGCGCTGCTGGAAGATGATGTCGCGGTGCCGCCGTCGAACGATCCGGATGCGGTCGTCGCGTCCGCCGCGTTCCCGGATTTGCGCATTCTTGTGGCGGCGATGGTCGGCCAGGACGGTGCGCCCTGCAGGCTGGTGACCGTCGATCAGGAGCGCGCCAACGGCCCCTTTCCCCCGCCGGGTGCCGGAGAGCCGGTCAACGACGTCGCCTATGAGCCGATCCTTGCGACCGCAACGGCGAAGGACGGGCGGATCGCCATGGTCGCGGTGCGTGCCGACGACAAGGGCGTCGACTTCATCCTTCAGGAATCCGGCGAGTCCGTCTCCGGGCCGACGCACCCGAGTTCGCCCGGCGCGGAATGGGCCGACGCGCTTGATCTCGGCCGCCCCGCCGATGTCGCCTTCAAGGCGCTTTGCCTGGGGCTGGATGCGCAGGGGCTGATCAGCGTCTTCGGCGTTTCCCAGACAGGCGACGTCTGGTGGCTCCGCAAGAACCCGCCGCGGATCGTTGAGACGGAAGTGACAGTCACCCCGCCGGGGGCGAGCAACCCGATCACTGTCACGGTGGGCGAGCAGCGTCCCGCCGATCCGCCCTTCAGCGACTGGCAGAAGCTTGCCGGCGCCGTCGTGGCCAATCTCGCGCTGGCAAACAACATCGACGGTCGCATCCTGTTGCTGGCGATCACTGAAGGCAATGCCGGTGGCGATATCGTCTTCAATGAGCCGCGGGTGATGAATGCAACCCATCCGACGGATTGGTATGGCTGGGAACCTGTCGGCAACCGCGGTCTGGCTCCCTTCTCGCACATTGTTGCCTTGCCGGATGACAGCGGTGCGGTGAGTGTTTTCGCGGTGGATTCCCAGAAGGAAGTCTCGCACGCGCGACAGACCCGCGCCGGTGCGCGGGAATGGACAGAGTATACCCATCCGGGCCTTGGCCTTGCCGGCTTCGGAGTGATCGCAGCCGGCTTCGGTACCTCGGGCAACGTGGTCCTCGGGGCGGTGTCGGCAGAGGGGATTGCCTGGACGAACCGGGAAGTGTTTGCCGCGGACCGCACGTGGAGCGGATGGCAGCCGAGCGCCCGCGTGCCGGCGTCCGTTGCGCTGGAATTCGAGTATTCCGCCGACGAGGCCCTGTCGCTGTTTGGGCTGACACCTCCCGATTTGGAGGACGGGACGATCTGGATGATCACCCAGGCGGCCCCGGGCTCGACGGAATGGAGCGCGACGACCACGCCGATCCTGAAAGGCGCCGTCGCCATGTCGGTCGCCCGCGATCTGCGCCTGCCGGCCGGCTGATCCGCCGGGTTCTGGATCAGAAGGCGGGTTGCGGGCGGGAGCCGGTGCCGCAGCCGGTGCCACAGACGGTGTTTGAGCCGGAGTTGGAGCCGGACCTGGCGGTGCGCCCGATAAATCGCGGCGAGCGAGGGCTTGCCCGCGAGCAGACATTCGAAAAGGGAACGCGATCTTGGGGAGCAGAATCGACCTGCCGAGGGCAAAGGCCCACGGCCTGAGGTTTCGTTCGATCCAGCCCATGGATCACGAGTTCCTGCGTGCGCTCTATTCCAGCACCCGGGCGGAAGAAATGGCGCAGGTGCCCTGGCCGCAAGAGCAGCAGGCGCATTTCCTCAGCATGCAGTTCGAGGCCCAGCACGCCCATTATCAACGCCATTACAGCGATGCCGATTTCTGGGTGATTGAACGCGACGATGTCCCAGCCGGTCGGCTTTATCTGGGCGAAATGGAGGACGAGTTGCGCCTGATCGACATTGCGCTGATGCCGGAGCATCGCGGCAAAGGCCTGGGGACCGCCATGCTGTGCGACGTGATGGGGGCCGCAGCCGACCGCGGCAAGGCGGTGCGCGCCCATGTCGAAAAGACCAATCCCGCACGGCGTCTCTATGCGCGCCTGGGCTACCGGGTCATTGAGGACAAGCAGATCTATGATCTATTGGAGTGGCATCCGGAAAGAGGCGCGCACGCCATCATGCCGTTGCCGCAAGTCGCGCAAGACCATGTGAATTGACGTTTTCTGTCTGAAATCTGCGGCAATGCGTGGGGCGTGCCGATGCAAACGCGCGTACAGGCGGGCGATGGACCCACCGCGATCGCCGTCCGCGGCCGATCAGGTGAAGCACGATCAGGTGAAGATCGCCTCGTAGCCCTTGTCCTCGCCGAGCGATCCGACGGGGACCAGGAAGAGCGGAAGTTCGCCGATGGCCTCGTGCCGGATCGGATAGAGCCCCTGCGGCAATGCCGGGTCCTGCGGTCCCTGGAACAGGAGCGAAAACGCACCACCCTGGCGCACCGCCTTTCCCAGCGCGCTCGCCTCGCGCAGCACAAGGTCGATTTCCCCCGCGTCGGTGCCGATCTTGAAGGTCTCGCCGATCAGCGGGGTGAAGGTCGGCAGTTCGAGGGTGGCGAGGTCGGTCATGGATGGCCCTGTCGTTGGTCGCGTCGTCGGATGACGGGCGACGCACGTTCCGCCTTCGACGGCGGTCACCCGGCAGTCGAATTTGAAAAGAAAACGCTTCAGCCTGATGACCTTACGGCAATCGATTCCTGCCGCCAAGGCGTTTTGCGCGCTCTCAGCCGCCCTTCGGCTTGGGGCGTTTTATGATCCGCACCGGCGGAAAATCCGCAAGCCGGCGGGCGAGATCGGTCATGCGGGCATTGGCCCGGGGCGTCTCGGGCGCGGGGGCTTCGGGCGCCATGTCGCGTATCGCGGCGAAGGTGTTTTCCACCACGCCGTCGAACCCGCCATGGTAGAGCCCGGCGAGAAACTGAAGCGTCCGGGCGGCGGCATCGTCGAATTCCCAGTGGCAGGCCTCGAACCGGCAATCGCGGATCTTCGGCGGCTCGCCGCCGCGATAGACCAGCCGGCAGTCGCGAAAGCTGCAATTGTCGAGGCTTCGGCCGTCCATCACCATCGTTTCGTTGACGAAGTGCCTGCCTGAAATCGTCTTTTGGGTTTCGTTCACCCGTTGGCTCCAATAGACTGCGGCGTGTTCCGTCCGAACGTTCCTGGCGAACGTCGAGGGGGCCAGCGGATCATATCCGCGCGGCGCCCGCAACAGGTCGTGAACGCAAGGCATATTCAAGGCCGTGCCCCGCGCGGTGACGGGGTAGAGCCCCCGCGAGAATGCGCCTGTGGCCCCGATGCCGCCGGGCCCGTGCGATTCGGGGCGGATGATTGTTTGACGTGGAATTTGCGGTTCAGGACCAGATCTCATGACGGACGAGACGACGATCGAGGGCGCGAAGGCGCGCGAGGGCAAGGGCGGAAACGGCGCGGCCCCGGATTCGGGAGCGGATGCGTCGAAGGGCATTCTGCCGCTCTTCTATTCCGCGCCGGAGGCGCTGAGCCCGGAGCGCCACGCCGGACTGGGGCTCGATCCGGGTGAGGATGTGGGCTTCGCGGCCAAGACCCAGGCCGTGCCCATCACGCTTGCGGAGTTCCCCGCCGCCTGCCGCACCTATCCGATCGTCTTCGTCGGCTCCGGTACGCCGCAGCCGGTGGCGATCGTCGGCCTGCACCAGCACGAGAACCTGTTCGTCGAGGCGGACGGGCGCTGGACGGACGGCGCCTATGTGCCCGGCTACGTGCGCCGTTACCCGTACATTCTGGTTCGCGAGAACACCGGCGAGAATTTCGCGCTCTGCGTCGACCGGGCGAGCCCGCGGCTGCGCGAAGGCGGCGAGATGCCGCTTTTCGTGGATGGCAAGCCCTCGGAATGGACGGAAAAGGCGCTTGAATTCTGCGCCGCCTTCCAGCGTCAGGCGGGGGCGACGGAGGCCTTCGTCAAGCGGTTGCAGGAGCATGAGCTGCTTGTGCCGAACCAGGCCCAGTTCACGCTCAGGAACGGCGATACGGTGCGGATCGCGGACTATCTGGTAATCGACGAGCGCAAGCTCCAGACGCTGCCGGACGACGCGTTCCTGGCCCTGCGGCGCGACGGCGTCATCGCGGGCATCTATTGCCAGCTGATTTCATCGCAGTGCTGGTCAGATCTCGCCCGCCGCGCCCAGGCCGAAGCGTAGAACGCCACGGCCTGACCGGAACAGGCGGCTCATTTTTCGAAACGGCGCTGAGGCGCGCTCGCAAGAGCGCGTCTCGAAGGATGGGCCGCTCGCTCCGCCCGGATCGCATGGATCCGATCGAAAAGTCGCTTATCCGCCGAAGCTTGCCACGCGCTGATAGGCGTCGGCGAAGCCCTTGAGCGAGACGGGCACGACCAGTTCCTGGCGCTTGCTGCTTTCGAAGCTCACCTTCAGCTGCGTGCCCTTGCGCAGCGCGTCCAGCAGCTTGTCTTCGATCTCGGCGACGGCATAGGCGCCATTGGCGTCGCTCGTTTCCACCGTGACCTTCGTCTTCGCGCCGTCATCGACGGCGACGTTCACGCCCGCCGGGAAATACACCCCATGCGGCAGGCCGACGATGATGCGCGGGTGCTTTTCCTTTTCCTGCTTCTGTACGGCGATCGTGAGCAGCCGCTTCCCGGTGTCCTTCATCGCAAGTGTCTGCACCATCTGGCACTGGCCGCCATCGGCCGTGTCGGCACAAGAAACCGACCACAGTCGCGCGGTGCTCTCTGCCGCCGACTCGGCGGGCTTTCCCTGCGGCGCGCTCTGGGCAAGGGCGGCGGGCGCGCCGGCAAGGGCGATGCCGGCCGTCAGGATCGCGGCCGCAAGGCCAATGCGAAGCGGAAAGTGAGAAGGCATTCAAATGTCTCCAGTGCCAACGGTTCGACGGATGGTCAATTTTTGCCAGCCTAAAGCAACCCGTGTCGCGATGGAATGCGGCCGGGCGAAAAGACCACATGTCCTTGGCCGGTCAACGGGGCGGAACGGATCCCGGGGCAGGACGCGCGAGGGACGGGCGCGTGGTGGCGGGCGGCGGCGCGGATGCGGCCCTGCTCGTCGCTTGACTTGGAGGGAAAATGGAACAAAATAAGAACATTCGAAATGCGCATGTCGGGGCGACCCCAGGCGCTTGTGGAAAACGCGGTGGCGGCCGAGCGCTGCCTGCCGTGAGCGTTTAGGGTGAGGAGATGACTTCGACCCAACGGCAGCAGCGGCATAAGTCTCAAGAAGAGCGTGTTTGCCCGATTGCTGCGGGGGTGGGGCCGGGTTGCGTTGCGGCTGCCGGTCGCGTACTGCGTGCGCGAGGCCGGATCGTTTGCCGTCGCCACCTCAAAAAGGTGGGGCCCGCATAAAGGATCGGGCCGCCGCGCGGCAGCGATGCCTTCAAGCCGGAAGCCTTGGCTTAAGGGGCTGCTCTCGTTTGCACCCGCAAGGCGCGGCGAGGGATGGTCAATGCGGGCGGTTGAGGCGGCGGAACCGCCGGGGCGGCGCCGGGAACGACGAATTTGAAGCGACGAACGCAGCCAGCGCCGCCGGAGGCCCGGCGCGCGGCAAGCGTCAGCGAGTGGAATGGAGACATCATGGCTGGAAGCGTCAACAAGGTCATTCTGGTCGGCAATCTCGGAGCCGATCCGGAAATCCGCCGCACACAGGACGGCCGGCCGATCGCCAATCTGAGCGTCGCGACATCGGAAAGCTGGCGCGACCGCAACAGTGGCGAGCGGCGCGAGCGCACCGAATGGCACCGCGTCGTGATCTTCAACGAGGGCCTGTGCAAGATCGCCGAGCAGTATCTGAAGAAGGGCTCGAAGGTCTACATCGAGGGCCAGCTCCAGACCCGCAAGTGGCAGGACCAGAACGGCCAGGACAAGTACTCGACCGAGGTCGTGCTGCAGGGCTTCAACTCCGCGCTGACCATGCTTGACGGACGCGGCGAGGGCGGCGGCCAGGGCGGTGGTTTTGGCGGCGGTCAGAGCGGCGGCTCCGACTTCGGTCGCTCGCGCCCGGCCGATCCGGGCTACGGCGGCCAGGGCGGCGGCTACGGTGGCGGCCAGGGCGGTGCTCAGGGCGGAGCACGCCCGATGGCCGACGACATGGATGACGACATCCCGTTCTGATCGACGCCAGTTTCGATCGGAACAGAGACGTTTCGCGCGCAAGGGCCGGCCCGGCAACGGAGCCGGCTCTTGCCGTTTCAGGCAGATTCCGGCAGACGACGGGGCAGGGAGGGGCGCCATCGGCCGGCGGGCGATGGAGCAGCCCTTTCTCTGCCTTCGCTCCGCCCTGCGCCGACTAAAAAGGCCCGGGTCCATGCGGAGCCGGGCCAGTCGTCGCTCTGGGGCGAGCGCTCTGTTATTTCGCGACCATCAGCTCCGGCAGCGGCGTGGTGTCGGTTGACGCCGGCAGCAGCGGATATTCGACCTGCGGCTGCTCGCCGGTGAGCGTGTTGAGGAAGGCGACGATGGCCTCGATCTCGCCCTCGTTCAGCTCCTCGCCGAGCTGTGCGGTCCCCATCACGGCAACGGCCTGCTTCAGGTGCCAGACATTGCCGGAATGGAAATAGGGCGCGGTCAGCGCCACGTTGCGCAGCGGCGGCGCACGGAAGACGTATTCATCGCTCGCCGTGTCGGTCACCGCAAAGCGCCCCTTGTCGGCGCGCGGCAGGATGTCCGCTCCCGGCTGTTCGACGACGCCGAAGGGATAGTAGTCGTTGCCGCCGATGTTCACGCCGTTGTGGCAGGCGACGCACCCCTTGTCCATGAACAGCTTCAGGCCGTCCTTTTCGTCCGCCGTCAGCACCGTGGTGTTGCCTTCCAGATACTGGTCGAAGCGGGAGGCCGGCGTGATCAGCGTCGTCTCGAAGGCCTCGATGGCCTTGGCGACATTGTCGAAGGTGACAGGATCCTCTTCGCCGGGGAACGCGGCCTTGAAGGTCTCGACGTAGTCGGGAATGCTCTTGAGCACCTCCACAACGCGCTCCGGCTTGGAGTTCATTTCCACGCCGGCCTGGATCGGCCCCTTCGCCTGGGCCTTCAGGTCCTCCGCGCGGCCGTCCCAGAACTGGGCGACGTTGAAGAGTGCGTTCAGCACGGTGGGGGCGTTGCGCGGTCCCTTCTGCCAGCCGTGACCGACCGAGGTCGAAAGTCCGTCGGCGCCGGCCAGGCCGACATTGTGGCAGGTGTTGCAGGAAAGAAGGTGGGACGACGACAGCCGCGGATCGAAGAACAGCATCTTGCCGAGATGCACCTTGTCATGCGTGATCGCATTGTCCTTCGGCGCCGGTACCACCGTTGGTATCGGCTCGAAATACGATTTGGCATCTTCCAGAAGCTGATCCTGGGCAATGGCCGGTGCGGCCGAAGTCATCAGGACGACCGTCAACGACGCGAGTAGGCGTTTCATGGAAAGGGCCCCCTTTCTGGAGCGTCCGCACCGGCACGAGGCACGGCCGGACAGGATGTGCCGCCGGCGGTGCAACGCGGTTTCGAAAAAGGGAGGGTGACGTTGCGGCGCCGGCCCTTGGCAGGCCCAGCAGAGCATCGCGAAAGGGGCCGTCTCTTTGACGTGAATCAACTAAAAACTTTAAATCGAGAAATTCTAAGGTGAGCGAAAATCCAAGTCTTTTCAGAAGGCCCATAGGGGCGGGCATTTCGGAGGAGAGCTTTCCCGGCAAAATTATGTGGTAATAAAATACCTTTTTTACAAGATATTGTTTTGATTGGTTTTTTCAGAAACATTCCGCTTGACGCGTCGGCCGCCTCTCTATATTACCTCCACCGATCCCGCGTCGGCCGGGTCTTGTCGCCTGCGGCAATTCGCGCCGACGCCCAAACAGCAATTGTCCGGTCGCTGGAAGGCCTTTCCGGTCTTTCGGAAGTCGGACACCGTCATCTCGGATGCGAGTCATGAAGACCTTTTCTGCCAAACCGGCGGACATCGAGAAGAAGTGGATTCTGATCGACGCCGAAGGGCTTGTCGTCGGCCGCCTCGCCTCGCTGATCGCCATGCGCCTGCGTGGCAAGCACAAGGCCACGTTCACGCCGCATGTCGACTGTGGCGACAATATCGTCGTCATCAACGCCGGCAAGGTCGTGCTTACGGGCAAGAAGTACACCGACAAGAAGTATTACTGGCACACCGGTTTCCCCGGCGGCATCAAGGAGCGCACCGCGCGCGGCATCCTTGAGGGTCGTTTCCCGGAGCGTGTGCTGGAGAAGGCCGTGCAGCGCATGATGCCCGGCGGCCCGCTGACCCGCACTCAGCTCAAGAACCTCCGGATCTACTCCGGTTCCGAACACCCGCATGAAGCCCAGCAGCCCGAGCAGATCGACGTTGCTTCCTTCAATGCCAAGAATGCGAAGAGGGGCTGAGCATGGCTGAAGTGCAATCCCTTGAGGAACTGGGCGAAGCCATCGGCACGACCGCTGAGGCCGCTGCTCCGGTCCACGAGAAGAAGGTCGACGCGCAGGGCCGTTCCTACGCGACCGGCAAGCGCAAGGACGCGGTCGCCCGCGTCTGGGTGAAGCCGGGTACCGGCAAGATCACCATCAACAAGAAGGACTTCACGGCCTATTTCGGTCGTCCCGTCCTTCAGATGATCGTCCGCCAGCCGATCGTCACCGCCGATCGTGACGGCCAGTACGACATCGTCGCCACCGTTTCCGGCGGCGGCCTGTCCGGCCAGGCGGGCGCGATCCGCCACGGCATCTCCAAGGCGCTCACCTACTACGAGCCGGAGCTGCGCGCTGTCCTGAAGAAGGGCGGCTTCCTGACCCGCGACAGCCGCGTGGTGGAACGCAAGAAGTACGGCAAGGCCAAGGCCCGCCGGTCCTTCCAGTTCTCCAAGCGCTAATCGCTTTACCGGTTCGCCGGTATCGAGAAACCCGCCGGGATTTGCTCCCGGCGGGTTTTTTCGTTTTGTCGGAACGGACGTACGGATATTTCTGCTGCGGCCATCCTTTGCGACGACCCTTCGGGTCTCCTCTGGATGACGTTGAGAGTGTTGATGTTTTTCGAAGAATCCATCAACCCGATAACGTCATTCTGAGAACCGGCCCGAAAATGGTATCGGGCTGTGCGCTTTCGGTTATTCCCGCTCATGCCCCTCCACCGTCATTGCCCGGCGAAGTCCGGGCAATCCATCGCAGCCGCGGCATTTGGGGCACGCGCTGGATCACCCGGACAGAGCCGGGTGATGACGATGGAGGGTTGTGAAGGCGCGTGGAATTCGGGACGAACAACTGACTACCATTTTCGGGCCAGACTCCCAGGATGGCGTTGTGTTTGCTTTTGGTTTCACAGAAACAACAACATAGAAGCCCTCATCCTGAGGAGGCGCGTCAGCGCCGTCGCGGAGGATGGGCGGCTTGCTTTGCTCCGCGCGTGAATTGTTCCAAACTATCGCTGCGAAGACGAAGGAGCACCGATGACCGATTTGCACGCCCCGCCGTCCGGTCTGCCGCGGCCCGTCGATGATGGGGCCGCCGACCATCTGCCGGGCCGACGCCTGCCGCGCCTGTCGCTTGCCTCCACCGCGGGCGGCACTATCGATCTCGCCGCCATCCCCGGTCGCATCGTCGTCTACTGCTATCCGATGACCGGTCGCCCGGACGTCGCCCTGCCGGATGGCTGGGACACCATTCCCGGGGCGCGGGGCTGCACGCCGCAAAGCTGTTCCTGGCGCGATCATTACGCGGAGCTGAAGGCGCTGGGGGCGGAGGTTTTCGGTCTGTCCACCCAGTCGAGCGACTATCAGCGCGAGATGGTGGAGCGGCTGCACCTGCCGTTCGCCGTTCTGTCGGATGCCGGCGGCGACTTCCGTCGGGCGCTGGAGCTTCCCACCTTCGAGGCGGCCGGCATGACGCTTCTGAAACGGCTAACCTTCATTGCCCGCGATGGCGTGATCGAGGCCGTTCTCTATCCGGTCTTTCCAAGCGATGCGGACGTGGCCTGGGTCGCCGGAAAGCTCGGCGCAAAGGCCTGAACGAAGAAGCTCAGGGGCGGGTGAGGGCCACTTGCTGCCCGTCAGCCCGCTCAGGCTGCATCCCGCGCCTCGCGGCAACGAACAGCGGCAGCGCGTCGATTTCGGCGCCGTCGTGCCGGTCGAGCGCGTCGTTCTGGCGCTGGGCGCGGGCGTATTCCTCCTCCGCGATACCTGCCAGTGCCGCATCCACCCCGGCGCAGGTTTTCGCGCTCACCCGCCTGGCGCGCGCCTCGTAGCGGGCGGCATAGTCGAGAAAATAGCGCCGGTGCGTCAGTTCGTGGTGCTTCACGGTGGCGACGAACCGGGTCCAAAGCCGCTTCGTGCCCGCATCCATGCGGCGTTCGTTCTGGGCGTGGGGCAGGGTGATCGTGAAGTCGAGCCGGGTCTTCAGCGAGCCGACCCGGCACCCGGTCGAACGCGTGTCCGGAACATAGGAGAACCGCTGCTCCATCTCCAGAAGCCCCATCACCACCTCGCTGCCGGGTTGGGGAATCGGAAAGCGCGCCATGGACGCGACGACGGCTGCCGGCGTCGTGCCATGGACGGCGTGCCGCTTGTAGCGGGTCTTCGAAATCACCTCCGCCTTGGCGGCCGGCAGCGGCAGCGCGAGGCAGATGAGGGCGGTCAGCGTCAGGATCGACGTGGCGGCCGTTCTCATGCCAGTGTTCTCATGGCCGTGTTCTCCTCCTGCTGCCGCCATTGTCCCGATCCCGGCGCCAAAGGGCAAGGGTGGTTAGCGTACCCGCCGCAGCAGCCGTCAGGGGGCGACGTCGAAGTGCATGTTGCCGAAGGCGTCGGCTAACCCATTTCATCTTTTTCGATTTCGGTGCATGGTCGCGCCGAAGTGCTGTCGAGCCCCGGAGGTGTCATGTCCGAGATCCGTCCCTATCCCACCGACGATGCCGTTTTCGGCCAGAGCCTGACCGGCGGCTCCTCGGAGCCGGCCTTTTCCGGCGTCACCTCCTTCATGCGCCGCCGTTTTTCGCGCAATCTGGAGGGGGTCGACGCCGTGGTCTGGGGCATTCCGTTCGATGCCTCGGTCTCCAACCGGCCCGGCGCCCGCTTCGGGCCGCAGGCGGTTCGCCGGGCGTCGGCCATCCTGTGCGGCGATCCGCAATACCCGTTCCATGCCGATCCCTTTGAAAACATGGTGGTTGTCGATTACGGCGACTGCTCGCTCGACTATGGCCACAACGACCGCGCGCCCGGGCTGATCGAGGTGCAGGCCTCCGAAATCCTGAAATCCGGCGCCCACCTCTTCTCCATCGGCGGCGACCATTTCGTCACCTATCCGCTGTTGAAGGCTCATGCGGCGGAGTTCGGACCGCTGGCGCTCGTCATGTTCGATGCCCATCAGGACACCTGGGACGACGCCGGCGACCGCATCGACCACGGCACCTTCGTCGGCCGCGCCGTGCGCGAGGGGCTGATCGATCCGGAGCGCTCCATCCAGATCGGCATCCGCACGCATGCGCCGGATACGTTCGGTGTTTCAATCATCTACGGCGAAGATGTACATCGCCTCGGCGTCGATGGCGTGGTCGGCAAGATCAAGGAGCGGGTCGGCGGCGGCCCGGCCTACATGACCTTCGACATCGATTGCCTCGATCCCGCCTTCGCGCCTGGAACCGGCACGCCGGTGTCGGGCGGGCTGTCGTCGCGCGAGGCGCTGATGATCCTGCGCGGGCTGTCGGGGCTTGCCTTCGTCGGCGGCGACGTGGTGGAGGTGGCGCCGGCCTACGACCACGCCGACATCACCGCAATCGCGGCCTCCAGCGTCGCGCAATACTATCTCGGCCTGCTCGACGAGCGGCGAAAGGCGGGCGGCTGAGGCGTTCAAATGGGCGTTTTCGTCGTCGATTAATATTTGGTTCGAATTTCGTCGAATTTCATCGCAAATGGCAGGTTCATGCGAAAACCTGCGAACGACGCGGCGGCGGGGATAAGTCGGGGGAGCCGCGACGGCGGTCCGGGCTGGCAGGGCCGGGGATTAAGTGCGTGGGAAGAAGCAAGGGGTGCGGAGCGGCTCTGCCGCCTCTTCTTGCGCTGGATCCCGGGTCTGGCCATGCGGCTTCGCCGCAGACCGCCCAGGATGAGGGCGTATGTGGCAGGCTTGAAGCTCCCCCCTCCCTCATCCCGGACAAGGGAGGCGAAGCCGACCGCCGATCCGGGATCCAGCGCAAAAAGAGGCGGCAGCGCCGCTCCATCTTCTTGCGCCCTCCGTTCCCCCTTATCCCCGCTCAGGCTTGCATCTTCACGTAGGCGCCGGGGGCGTCCTCGATGATCTTCACGCGGCGGGCGCCGGGCTTTCTCGCCTTCACCTCGGTGCTGTCCTGCGCCCGGATCCAGTCGTCCCAGTGCTGCCACCAGGAGCCCGGCGTCTCGGTGGCGTGGGCCAGCCAGTCCTGGAAGGCGCCCTCGGCCTTGCCGCCGGTCCAGTACTGGTACTTTTTCTTCTCAGGCGGATTGACGACGCCGGCGATGTGACCGGAGCCGGCGAGCACGTAATGAACGTCGCCGCCGAAATACTTCGATCCCTCGAATACCGACAGCGCCGGCGCGATGTGGTCCTCGCGCGTGGCGAGGTTGAAGACCGGGATCTTGACCTTTGAAAGATCGAGCTTTTCGCCTGCTATCTCCATCGTGCCGGCGGTCAGCCGGTTCTCCAGATAGCAATTGCGCAGATAGAAGGAATGGTTGGCCGCCGGCATCCGCGTCGAGTCGGAATTCCAGTACAGGAGATCGAACGGGAAGGGGTCCTTGCCGCGCAGGTAGTTGTTGATCACATAGGGCCAGATCAGGTCGTTGGAGCGCAGCATGTTGAAGGCCGCCGCCATCTTGCGCCCGTCGAGATAACCCTTCTGCTGCATCTGCTTTTCGAGTGCCGCGATCTGTTCCTCGTCGACGAAGACCTTGAGATCGCCGGCATGCCGAAAATCGACCTGGGCCGTAAAGAAGGTTGCGGTCTTGATCCGCTCGTCGCCGTGCGCCGCCATCCAGGCGAGTGCCACGGCCAGCAGCGTGCCGCCGACGCAATAGCCGATGGCGTTGACCTCCTCGACCTGCGTCGCCCGCCTGATCTTGTCGAGGCTCTCGAAGATGCCCTCGCGCATGTAGTGCTCGAAGCTCTTGCGGGCCTGGCATTCGTCCGGGTTCACCCAGGAAATGACGAAGACCGTGTGGCCGTGCTCCACCGCCCACCGGATGAACGACTTTTCCGGGTTGAGATCCAGAATGTAGAACTTGTTGATCCACGGCGGCACGATCAGCAGCGGCCGCTTCAGCACCTTTTCGGTCGTCGGCTCGTACTGGATGAGCTGGCAGACGTCGTTCTGCATGATCACCTTGCCGGGCGTGGTGGCGAGGTTCTCTCCGACCTTGAACTGCGTGCCGTCGGACTGGCGGATGCGCAGATCGCCGCGGCCCGCCTCGATGTCCTCCGCCAGCATCTGCATGCCGCGCACCAGGTTCTGCGCGTTGCAGCCCAGCGTCTCGCGCAAGAGTTCCGGATTGGTCAGAAGGAAGTTCGACGGCGACAGTGCGTTGGTGATCTGCCGGACATAGAAATCGGCCTTGTGGCGGGTGTGCTCGTCGATCTCGGCCGCTTCCGCCACCATCATCTCCGCCCACCGGGTCGTGATCAGGTAGAGCTGCTTGAGAAAGTCGAAGAAGCGGTTTTCCGTCCAGTCGTCGTCCCGGAAGCGCTTGTCGCGCGGATCGGGTTCGACGGTCGGCTTCACCTCCTCGCCCGACATCCGTTTCAGGGTGCCGTTCCACAGGTCCATGTAGCCGTTCATCAGCCGGGTCTGCGCATCGATCGTGCGCTGGGGGTCCTTCATCCAGTATTCGCCGACGCGCGACAGCGTCTTGACCACTTCCGTGATCTGGTCGGCCATGGCGTCCTGCGCCTCGCCGGTTTCGCGCGGACGCACATAGGCCGCCAGCGCCTTGCCGCCTTCCTCCACCACACGCGCGAGATTTTGCGCAAAGGCTTCCGGATTTTCCACGATGTAGCGCAGCATCGGGCTGTTATCGTGGGCTTCGGACATGACTAGCCTCCCTGGCATCCGGCCGTCCGGCGCGCGCAAAAACGCATCTTCCGGACCTCCTGGTCACGGCCGGGTCGTGCTCGCGGCGGGGCGCATGGCGCGGCGGCGGCATTCTCCCCGCCGCTGCGATCTTCCCACCTCGATCCCTTCGACCTCCCGCGAACCTTCATCGGCCGCTTTCCGTCATAATAGGCTTCTGCAACCGTATTCTGACAAGATCCTACACACGCATTTCGCCGCTGCGCTGCAGCAAAAAATCGCTATGCAACAATAGCTTGCACAAATGATGAGCTAAGTTGCAGGCAATACGCCTAACCTTGCGGCATTATCGCCCAGATGGGAAGTCGGCGCGCCGGTTCAAGCAGTTCGCCGCACTTGCGCCGGATATCGGAAATCCTATCTCTCCTCGGCCTGCCCGCGATTCTTTCCTCCGGCAATGGATCCGCTCCGGGCGGGGCTGACTCGCGCAACCGCGCGTCTTGTGGTAGCGGGAAGTGCTTGTGCGTTGCGGCGTGTTGGCGGATCATGCCGCGGGACGCTGCGTGCGGACGATGGGGCCTCCCGACGGAGGGGCCTGCTTGAAGGATGAAGCGGTGCGACGGTCTAAGGTGAAAACGCCGTATGAGACGGCGGAGGGGGCGCGACAACGGACGCGACGAGGCGTGTGGGCGACCTCGCCACTGATGGTCGCCACGGCCCTGTCGCTTCTGCTTGCCGGCTGCGCCGGCGAACCCGATGCAACGCTTCTGGGCGTGGTGCTGGTTCCGCCCAAGGGCGTGCCGGCGGGCGTGCGCCCCGGCGTCGCGCAGGCGAAACCCGCCGTGCCCGGCTACACGCCGCGTACCGTGCCGGGGGCGGCGCCGGCCGAACCCGAAACCCCGGACTATCTCTACGATCCCGACAGCCCCAACAAGATCGCCTCGCGCGCCGGCGCGGCGGAAGAGACGGTCAAGCCGATCGGCTATGCGGCGACGGCGCATTCCAACGCCCCGCTGAAGGATACGGCAGCCGTCAACAAGACGGAGACGGAGCTGCGCCAGCTCGCCCAGCGCAATTCCTCCGGCAGCGGCCGAGGGCTCTGGAACACCAAGATCCAGGATCTCCTGAACAAGCGCGACCACCACATCGACGACGCGATCAGGAAGATCGAAGAGGACGACGACAAGTAGGCGTCCGAGAGAGACCATCCGAATCCGTATCGACTGCCCTCTCCAGCGTCATCCCGGACGCGCTGCAACGTGCAGCGTTGCCGCGCAGACCCGGGATCTGGAGCGGCGCGGACCGAGGGCTGATCCCGGATCTGCGAAGCGGCGCTTTGCGCCGCATCGCGTCCGGGGTGACTCTGGAATGCCTTGTGAATGGGGCAGGAGTGTCCCCTCGGCGGCGACCCGTCCCGCTTCAGAAAGCGGCGCCTTCTGCGTTATAGGCCTTTCCGGCAATCTCTCGTCCGTCATTGCCCGGCTTTTTCCGGGCAATCCATTGCCGGCCACGGCGCCGTGCGGGACGGGCTGGATCGCCCGGACAGAGCTGGGGGATGACGGTGGAGGGATCGGTTCCGGGCGACGCATGTTCCAAAAACCTGGCTGGGCGCGCCGGCGCGAAGGGCCCGCGAACACGCTCTGAATCTGCGAAAAATATCGACGCAAATATGCAATCGACGCGATGATCGCGACGGAACATTGAAATTATCTGCGAAAATGAAATTCATATCGCTTTTGTAAGCAAGATTATGCGAATTTCGCCTCTATTGCGATTTAGCTAGAGTCGCGTCCGGCGATGGAGTATCCATCCGCCGCATTCATCATGCGCCCGTTGCGGAACCCGACCGGATAAGGTCCGCGGCGCGTTATCAGGAGAAGGGCCAGAGCCATGGAGTTTCACAAGACACGCCGGCTGCCGCCGTATGTGTTTGAAGAAGTGAACAAGCTGAAGGCAAAGGCCCGGGCCGCAGGCGCAGACATCATCGATCTCGGCATGGGCAATCCCGATCTGCCGACGCCGCAGCACATCGTCGAGAAGCTGACCGAGACGATCCAGGACCCGCGCACCCATCGCTACTCCGCCTCAAAGGGCATCAAGGGCCTGCGCAAGGCCCAGGCCGGCTACTACGGCCGCCGTTTCGGCGTGAAGCTCGATCCCGACACCCAGGTGGTCGCGACGCTGGGCTCCAAGGAAGGCTTCGCCAACATGGCGCAGGCGATCTCCGCGCCGGGTGACGTGGTGCTGGTGCCGAACCCGAGCTATCCGATCCACGCCTTCGGCTTCCTGATGGCGGGCGCGGCGCTGCGCTACATGCCGGCGGAGCCGAACGCGGAATTCTTCCACGCGCTGGAGCGCGCCGTCATTCACTCGGTGCCCAAGCCCATCGCGGTGATCCTGTGCTATCCCTCGAATCCGACAGCCAATGTCGCCGACCTCGAATTCTACCGGGATGTGGTGGCATTTGCGAAGAAGCACGAGATTTTCGTGCTCTCCGATCTCGCCTATTCGGAGATCTATTTCGAGGGCACGCCGCCGCCGTCGGTCCTTCAGGTTCCCGGCGCGATGGATGTTGCGGTGGAGTTCACCTCGATGTCCAAGACCTTCTCCATGCCGGGCTGGCGCATGGGCTTTGCGGTGGGCAACGAGCGGCTGATCAACGCGCTGGCGCGGGTGAAGTCCTATCTCGACTACGGCGCCTTCACGCCGATTCAGGTGGCCGCGACCGCCGCGCTCAACGGCCCTGACGAATGCATCGAGGAAGTCCGCCAGGTCTACAAGAAGCGGCGCGACGTGCTGGTGGAGAGCTTCGCCAATGCCGGTTTCCCGGTGCCCTCGCCGAAGGCCTCGATGTTTGCGTGGGCGCCGATTCCGGAGAAATTCCGGCACCTTGGCTCGGTCGAATTCTCCAAGCTGCTGATCGAGAAGGCCGATGTGGCCGTCGCGCCCGGCATCGGTTTCGGCGAGTACGGCGACGATTACGTCCGCATCGCGCTTGTGGAGAATGAACAGCGGATTCGTCAGGCCGCGCGAAACATACGGCGTTTCCTTGAAACCGCCGACGAAACATTGCACAACGTGATCCCGATGGGCGCCCGCCGCTAACCTGGAAACTGGATCACTAATTAATGCAAGATGCGTTGAGACTTGGCGTTGCCGGCCTTGGAACGGTCGGCGCGTCCGTCCTCCGTCTCGTCCAAGAGCATGGAGAGCATCTGGCCGTGCGCTGCGGCCGGCCGATCGAGGTGGTCGCGATCGCGGCCCGCGACCGGAGCCGCGACCGCGGCGTGGACCTTGCCGGCTATGTCTGGCACGAGGACGCCGAGCAACTGGCGCGCTCCAACAGCATCGATGTCTTCGTCGAGCTGATCGGCGGCGAGAGCGGGCCGGCGGAGACGGCCGTGCGCGCCGCGCTTTCCTCCGGCAAGCATGTGGTCACCGCCAACAAGGCGCTTCTCGCCAGGCACGGCGTGGAACTCGCCAAGCTCGCCGAGGCCAACGGCGTCAGCCTGAATTTCGAGGCGGCGATCGCCGGCGGCATCCCGATCGTCAAGGCCTTGCGCGAGTCGCTTGCCGGCAATGCGGTGACCCGCGTCTCCGGCATTCTCAACGGCACCTGCAACTACATCCTGACCCGGATGGAGCGTGAGGGCCTGTCGTTCGAGGAATGCCTGAAGGAGGCGCAGCGGCTGGGCTATGCCGAGGCGGATCCGACCTTCGATGTCGAGGGCAACGACACCGCCCACAAGCTGGCGCTTCTCACGAGCCTCGCCTTCGGCTGCGAGACATCGGTCGATTCCATTTATCTGGAAGGCATCACCGAGATCACCACCGCCGATATCGAGGCGGCGGACGAGCTCGGCTACCGCATCAAGCTTCTGGGCATCGCGCAGCGCACCGACAGCGGCATCGAGCAGCGCGTCCACCCGACCATGGTGCCGAAATCCTCCTCCATCGCGCGCATCGACGGGGTGCTGAACGCGGTGGCGGTGGAAACCGATTACCTGGGCGAGGTGGTGCTGGTCGGCCCGGGTGCCGGCGGCAATGCCACGGCGTCCTCCGTGGTCGCCGATATCGCGGACATTGCCCGCGGCGACCTGATGCCGACGCTGGGCGTTCCGGCTGCAGAGCTGAAGCCCTACACGCGGGCCCGCATGCGCAGGCATGAGGGCGGCTACTTCATCCGGCTGTCGGTTTTCGACCGTCCGGGCGCCTTTGCGACGATCGCACGTTGCATGGCGGAGAAGAACATCTCTCTTGAATCGATCGTGCAGCGCCGACGCGCGCCCAGGAGCGAGGCGCCCGAGCAATCGGTCGAGGCCCCTCGCACGGCGGCGCCCCAGCCGGTCATCATGATCACCTATGAAACGACCGAGGCGGACATTCAGGCCGCGCTTGAGGCGATTGGCCGTGAAAACGTCATCGCCGGCAAGCCGCGCATGATCCGCATCGAACGCAAACCGGACGCTGCCACAGCGCAAGGATGACACTTATGTCTTCTGACGATGATACATCGAAGTACAAGCTCGACCGCCTGCTGACCCTGGAGGTCGCCCGCGTGACCGAACGCGCGGCCGTTTCCGCCGCCCGGATGCGCGGGCGCGGCGACGAGAAGGCCGCCGACCAGGCCGCCGTCGACGCCATGCGGCGCGAACTGAACCGGCTGCCGATCGACGGCACCGTCGTGATCGGCGAGGGCGAGCGCGACGAGGCGCCGATGCTCTATATCGGCGAGAAGGTCGGCACCAAGCACGGTCCCAAGGTCGACATCGCGCTCGATCCGCTGGAATGCACGACCGTGTGCGCCAAGAACCTGCCGAACTCGCTCGCCGTTCTGGCGCTCGCCGAGGACGGCGGCCTGCTGAACGCGCCGGACTGCTACATGAACAAGATCGCGATCGGCCCGGGCTATCCCGAAGGCATCGTCGATCTGGATGCGCCGGTTGCGGAAAACATCAACGCGCTGGCCAAGGCCAAGGGCGTGAAGCCGGAAGAGATCAACGTCTGCGTTCTCGACCGTCCGCGCCACGACAAGCTGATCGCCGACATCCGCGAGATCGGCTGCGCGCTGCGCCTCATCGGCGACGGCGACATCGCAGGCGTGATCCATACGACGACGCCGGATGAAACCGGCATCGACATCTATATGGGTGTCGGCGGTGCGCCTGAGGGCGTGCTGGCGGCGGCGGCCCTTCGCTGCGTCGGCGGCCAGATGCAGGGCCGTCTGGTGATCGCGCGCGACGACCAGTACGAGCGCGCCGAGCGCATGGGCATTTCCGATCTCAACCGCAAGTACAAGATGGAGGAGCTCGCCTCCGGCGACGTCTACTTCTCCGCGACCGGCGTGACGGACGGCAACTTCCTTCAGGGCGTGAAGTTCGAGAAGAACCGCATCCTGACGCATACCTGCGTGATGCGCTCCACCACCGGCACGGTGCGCTGGATCGAGGGCGAACACACCGATTTCAAGAAGTTCTATCTGGACTGAGGTCCGGATAGGTTCTCGCCAGGCGAAACGGCGCTGCATTCGTGCGGCGCCGTTTTGCGTTCAGAGGAAGGGGAGGGGGAGAGTAGGTATGGTGCGGCTTCGCCGCGCTTGTTGCGCTGGGTTCCGGGTCTGGCCATGCGCCTTTGGCGCAGACCGCCCGGAATGAGAGAGGTTGTGGCTGGCTTGAAGCTTCCCACTCGCGCCCTCATTCCGGACAAGTGAGGCGGTAGCCGAGCGCTGATCCGGAATCCAGCAAATCAGCGCGCGCATGCGCGCTCCTTTATCCTTCCTTCCTTCTTCATCCTGCCCTTAAATCCGCAGCCGCAACCGCAAACGTATGAAAAACCAGGCCCTCATCTACCGCGCCTTCGGCGATCCGCTTCAGGCCCTCCGGCTCGAAACCGTCGATCTCGCCCCGCGCGCGCCCGGCACGCTCCGCGTGGAAATGGCGCTCGTCCCCGTCAATCCCTCCGACCTGATCCCGGTCACCGGCGCCTATTCGCATCTGATCACGCCGCCGGTGGTCGCCGGCTACGAGGGCGTGGGCCGGGTGGTGGAGGCGGACGATGCCGCGCTTGTCGGCCGGCGCGTGCTGCCGCTGCGCGGGCCCGGCACCTGGCAGCGCTTCGTCGATTGCGACCCCACGCTCGCCGTGCCGGTGCCGGACGACGTCGACGATCCGGCCGCCGCGCGCGGCTACATCAATCCGCTGGCAGCCCTGCGCATGCTGACGCGCTGGCCGGTTGCCGGAAAACGCGTGCTGCTCACCGCCGCCGGCTCGAGCTGCGCGACGCTTCTCGGCCACTGGGCACGGCTCCAGGGCGCGCGCGAGGTCGTGGGCCTCTATCGCTCCCAGGCGCGGCTGGAGCGCATGCGCGGCCTTGGTATCACGCCGCTGCATGAAGGCGACGTCGAGGCTGTTCTGGAGGTGGCTCGCAAGGCGGATGTGACCTTCGATGCGGTCGGCGGGCCACTCGGCTCTCTCATAGTGAACGCGATGCGGGAAGGCTCGGTCTTCGCCGGCTACGGGCTGTTGAGCGGCGAACCGGTCACCCCCGATGGTTTCCCGCGCGCGGCCTTCGAGCGCTTCCATCTGCGCGACGATCTCGCGGTGATGAGCGCGGCCGACTGGCAGGGGGAGTTCGATCGGCTGTGGCCACTGTTGCGGCAGGTGACGTTCCCGAAGGCCGAGGTTTTTCCGCTGGAACGCTGGCGCGAGGCGATTGCGGCCTTCCATGTTCCGGGAGGCGCGAAGCCGCTGATCGATTTCCGGGCGGGGTAGGGGAAGGGACAAGGTGCGCCTGCGGCGCGCTTGTTGCGCTGGATTCCGGGTCTGGCCATGCGCCTGCGGTGCAGACCGCCCGGAATGAGGGCGTGTGGCTGGCTTGAAGCTTCCCACACCCTCCCTCATTCCGGACAAGAGAGGCCCCAATTCAGAACTGGGCCGAGCGCTGATCCGGAATCCAGCGCAACAAGCAGCGGCGAAGCCGCGCCTAATCCCTTCCTCTTCTCCCGCCGCCGCATCCTCGCCCGACTCGCGGTATAGTCGCGGTTAAACTCCAACGAACGGACGAGCCCCCCTTGCTGCCAAAGCCCGCCTCCCTCCGCCATGACGGTTTTCGCGAAGATCCGGAAACGCGCGCCTTTCTCGGCGTCTCGCGCTCCGCGACGGGGCGGGCCTGGCGGGAGCGGCTCGATGCGGCAAGCGCGATCCAGGCGCAGGCCATCGCCCAGCAGAACGGCATTCCCGACGTCGTCGCCCGCGTGCTCGCCGGGCGCGGTGTCGATGTGCAGGGCGCGGCGGAATTCCTCGAACCGTCCATTCGCGCGCTGATGCCCGATCCCTCGACGCTTGTCGACATGGACGCAGCCGCCAGCCGGCTGGCGGACGCGGTGGAGCGTGGCGAGGGCGTCGCCATCTTCGGCGACTACGACGTGGATGGCGCCACGTCGTCGGCGCTGATGGCGCGCGGCCTGCGCAGCCTCGGCCTCGATCCGCGCATCTACATTCCAGACCGCATCATCGAGGGTTACGGCCCCAACCCCGCGGCCATGCGCGACCTGAAGGCCGGCGGCGCGAGCCTGGTCTTGACGCTCGATTGCGGTTCGGTCTCCTTCGAAGCGCTGGAGGAGGCGGAGCGTATCGGGCTCGACGTGGTCGTCGCCGACCATCACCAGATGGGCGTGGAACGTCCGCCATGCGCGGCGCTGGTCAACCCGAACCGGCAGGACGATCTTTCCGGCCAGGGCCATCTGGCCGCCGTGGGCGTGACGTTCCTTGTCCTCGTCGCCCTCATGCGAGAGTTGAAGAAACGTGGTTACTTCGCTGGCAAATCACCGGATTTGCTCTCGTGGCTCGATCTCGTCGCGCTCGGCACCGTGTGCGATGTGGTGCCGCTTCAGGGGCTCAACCGGGCCTATGTGACCAAGGGCCTTTTCGCCATGCACCGGCGCGGCAACGCCGGGCTGGCGGCGCTGGCGGATGTCTCGCGTGTGAACGGGCCGTTGACGCCCTACCACCTCGGCTTCCTGCTTGGCCCTCGGATCAATGCCGGCGGGCGGATCGGCGATGCGGCGCTGGGCGCGCGGCTCCTGTCGTGCGACGACGCGCAGGCGGCAAGCCAGATCGCCGCGCAGCTCGACCGGCTGAACACCGAACGCCAGACCATGGAAGCCGCCATGCTGGAAGAGGGCGAGGCGCAGGCGACCGCCGTGATGCTGGACGGCGAGGGGCCGTCGGTTCTGGTGACAGGCTCCGATACCTGGCACCCGGGCGTGGTCGGGCTCATCGCTTCGCGCCTGAAGGAACGCCACCGCCGCCCCGCCTTCGCCATCGCCTTCGATGCGGACGGACGGGGCACGGCCTCGGGGCGCTCCGTACCGGGGGTGGATCTCGGCGCGGCCGTTCGCGCGGCGGTCGACGCGGGCGTCATCGTCAAGGGCGGCGGGCATGCCATGGCGGCCGGCCTCACGGTGGACCGCAACCGGGTGGAGGACCTGAAGGCCTTCATGGAGGAGCGCCTGTCGGCCGCTGTCGCCGCCTCGCGCGAGGACCATGTCCTGAAGATCGACGGCGCGGTGACGGCGTCGGGCGCGACGCTGGAGCTGATGGCGCTTCTGGAAAAGGCCGGCCCCTTTGGTGCGGGCCATTCGGAGCCGATCTTCGCGCTGCCCTCCCATCGGGTCACCTTCGCCGATACGGTCGGCAATGGCCATGTGCGCTTGTCACTGGCGGGATCGGACCGTACGTCGATCAAGGCGATCGCCTTCCGCTGCGCCGACCAGCCGCTGGGCAAGGCGCTTCTGGGCGCGCGCGGCCACATGCTGCACGTGGCGGGATGCCTGTCGCTCGATCACTGGCAGGGAACGCCCAAGGTGCAGCTGCGCGTGCTCGACGCGGCGGAGCCGAAGCTCGGCCAGCGCTAGGGGGCTGATTGCGGGCGTTCCGGTCGGGGGCCATCCTTCGGACGGACGCTCACGCGGCCTCCTCAGAGGCTGGCCCGGGAATGGTATTATAATACGTGTGTTCTGTAACACAGGCGTTTGTCCCTGTAGAGAACCACAAGCACCATTGTCATCCCCGCGCAGGCGGGGATCCAGTAACCACAAGGTTTTCTTATCGAATTGAACAGCTACCCTCACGGAGTGCTGGATCCCCGCCTGCGCGGGGATGACAGTCAGGAGCAAGCCGCGCGCATTTCGGGCCAGACACTAAGGAGGTGCGCCCGCGCCGTCTCGAAGGATGCGCCACACGTTCCCGCCCGACTCCGAACGGCTCCTAAGCAGAACATATTCCTCCGCGTCATATCTCATTAACCAAGGCGAAACCGTCTCGCGCCTAGTGTTGCGGCCTCCCATGAACTGGAGGTCCAGAATGGACGCGCACTCCGAACTTCATGCGGTGCTGGCCGAGCTACGCACGAGCGCAGAACGCGCCGAGGCCGCGCTCTCCAAGGTCCAGCTCCGTCGCGATCCGCGCTTCATGCCGCCGCCCGGCATGCTGGCGACACTTGCGCTGGCGGCGTTGCCGGCGACCGTCTCGGCCACCGTCTCCGCGATCTTCGTGCCCCGCGCGGACGCGGGCCATGACACAGAGGCTGCGGCCGACCGGGACCACGCCACCGGCGGCAACGCATGATCGGTCGCGGAACCTGCGAAAACGGCGGGATATGGGCGCCACTCTGGCGCGAATCGGGCCTTCGGGCGGCTGTTTTTCGGCCAATGTGCCCGGCGCGCAACACACCTTCGTGAATGTATCGGCTAACAATCCGTGACGCGGCGTGCGCCCCCTTTCGGCCACGTTTCTGCGAGCATGTACCGTGTCGACAGGGAGCGGCGTGGACATTGATCCAGCAGACCTTGATCCAGATCCTGGAAACCTCCGGAAGCCTGCATCAAGGTCCGATAACGCCGATATCGATACGCGACGTTTACCCCTTGCGGGGCACGGTCGCTGCTGTGGCGGAAGAAGCCGCCGCGCAAGGGAAGGTACGCCGACCCCGGCTGCCGGAAGAGCGAGCCTGCCACACGGGCATATGGGCGCGCCGACGGCGGGCAGGGCACGGACCGGCATCACCTTCGCTGCGGGCTTTCGCGGAGTAACGAACAGAAAATGATCATGCGGAATACCAACGCGATCCATTGTCTGGCTGGTGTGCTTGGTCTGGGCGGCGTGCTGGCGATGTGCCCGATCAACGCGAGCTTCGCATTCGACCCGGGCGCCGCGCCGGCGGCCAACGTGCAGACGACGCCGGTGGAGGCCTTCCGCCAGGGCGCGCAGGCCTATTTCGCCGGCAACAAGCAGAAGGCGGTCGACGCGCTGTCCTTTGCCGCGGAAAACGGCGTTCCGGCGGCGCAGTGGAAGCTCGGGCGCATGTATGCCGACGGCGACGGCGTGGCCGAGGACGATCTCAAGGCCTTCAAGTATTTCTCCCGCATCGCCGATCAGCACGCCGACGATTCGCCGGGTTCGGAGCAGGCGCCCTATGTCGCCAGCGCGTTCGTGGCGCTCGGCTCCTATTACCTGACCGGCATCCAGAACACCGCGATCAAGCCGAACGTGCGCCGGGCGCGCGAGATCTTCACCTACGCCGCCTCCTATTTCGGCAACGCCGATGCCCAGTACAATCTCGGCCGGCTCTATCTGGCGGGGTCCGCCAACGAAAAGCCCGACCCGCACATGGCCGCGCGCTGGCTGAAGCTCGCCGCGCTGAAGGACCATTACGAGGCGCAGGCGACCCTGGGCAAGCTGCTGTTCTTCGATGATGCCGTCGGCCAGAACCGCGTGCGCGGCCTGATGTGGCTGACGGTCGCGCTGCCCCATGCGCATGGCAAGAAGGACGCCTGGATCGTAGAGACCCAGGAGCGCGCCTTCTCGCTGGCCAGCGAAGCCGAACGCCGCCGCGCGATGAAGCTCGCCCAGAACTGGAACCAGAAGGACATCGCCTCGCGGTGACCCGTCCCTCCGGGCGTTCGGAAGCCGGCGACGGTTGCACGGATACTCGTCGCCCGTCCTTCGAGACGGCCTTGTCAGGCCTCCTCAGGATGACGTTCTCCGTGTTGTAATTTCCTCAATTACGTCAACAAATACAACGTCATCCTGAGAAGGCGCGTCAGCGCTGTCCCGAAGGATGAGCCGCGAGCCGAAACCCCGGCGATCGCTCTCTTTCAAGCCTTGAAACGGCTTACAGAATTCCGGCGAGCTTCTCGCCGGCGCCGAGGAACGTCTCCGGATCGACGGGACCGGACCTCAGCCGCGTTTCGTAATGCACGTGGGTGCCGGTCGAGCGGCCCGTGCTGCCGGCCTCGCCGATGACGGCGCCGGCCGCGACATGTTCTCCAGGCGTGACGAGCACGCGGCTCATGTGGCCGTAGCGGGTGGAAATCCCGTTGCCGTGGTCGATCTCGACCATCAGCCCGTAGCCGCCGTTCGGCCCCGCCGACACGACCTTTCCAGCTGCCGTGGCATGTACCGGCGCGCCGTAGGCCGCGCGCAGGTCGACGCCGGTGTGCATCGCCGGCGTTCCCAGGAACGGATCGAGCCGTGCGCCGTATTCGCTGCTGACCGACAGCGGTCCGTCGATCGGGGCGGCGAGCGGAAGCGAGCGGATGCCGTCGCGCAAGGCCGACAGCCGCGCCACGGCGCGCTCGGCACGCGCCAGCCGGTCGTCGAAACTGGTGTCGCTCGCCAGCGGCTCGAACGGACCGCCCACCGCATCGTTTCCGGTATCGTCGACCTTGAGGCCGAGCGAGCGCGTCACGCGCTCGATGCGGGCGATGTGGCGTTCGGCGGTGACCGCGATGAGGTCGAGCGCCGTCTCCGACTGCCGGTCCATCACCTCCAGCGCGTTGCCGATCCGGTTCATGACCATCTTGTCGGAACGCGCCGGGTCGGTCGCGGGGGCGGGCTGGAGCGGGGGATTGTCTGCGGCAGGCGTGTCCGCCACGGGTCGGGTGACCGGCATGCGGTTGGCCTTGCGCGCCGGCGTCTCCATCGAGCCGCGCAGGGCGAAATCGACGGGGGCGAAATCGGTGGGGCTGGCATCGACCGGCGCGGTCTCCAGGCTTTCGGGCAGACCCGCGGTCGCGGCAGCTTCCATCGCGGGCCCGAGCGGGGAGCGCGGCTTTTCCGGCGGCAGGGGGCCGGCGGCGGCGATGCTGAGACCCGTTTCGGCGGCGCGCGCAAGCACATCGGCGACGCGGGCATGGCGGGCATCGATTTCGCCCTGGCGCTTCGTCAGTGCCTCGATCTGCTGTTCGTAGGTGTGCTGGGCGACGAGGCTGCGGCTGGTGATGCGGTCGATGCGGGCGCGCAAGTCCGCGATGCGGTCCTCATAGGCGCGGGCCTGGCGCAATTGCGCGACCGAGGGGCGGGCGGGGCCGTCGTCGCGCAACATGAGATAACCGGCGGCGCCGACATAGCCGGCCATCAGCAGTGCACAGCCGGCAAGCAGGGAGACGGCGAGCGCGGGCCGTACGGTGAAGGCGGTGGCCCGGTCGCCGTGCGCGAGAATGATTCGCAGCCGCTCCCTGTCTGACGTTCGACCGGAGGAGGATGAGTGCCGCATGATACTGACCGCGTGGGAAACCGGAAAATTCCTGTCGGGAGGCGGCCTTGACCGGCCGTGCGCCGAACTTCGCAAGGCCCGGCGAACTGCTTCGCCTTGCCGCGAGCACGAGCGTTCCCCCGACCCATCCGGAATTAGAGATCAGTATGGTTAACAAAGGCTTTTCATGCAGGTCGCGGGCTGGCGGAAAGGTGGGAATGGGGCGAGGGCGGTCCGACGATGCGGGGGCGATGGCCCAGCCGGTCCGGCCCGGCATAGGCGCCGGGCCGAGGCGTCGTTCAGCCGAGTTCGCGCACGGCGGCGAGCACGGTCTCGGCGTGGTCCTTGACCTTCACCTTGCGCCAGATGCGCGCGATGCGGCCGTCGGCGTCGATGAGAAAGGTGGAGCGCTCGATCCCCATGTAGGTGCGGCCGTAATTCTTCTTTTCCACCCACACGCCAAAGAGATCGGCCACCGCATGGTCCTCGTCGGAGGCGAGGATCACATCCAGATCGTGCTTGGCGCGGAATTTCGCATGCTTTGCGCAAGCATCCGGCGACAGTGCTATGACGGTCGCGCCGGCGGCCTCGAATTCGGCCTTGCGGGCGGTGAAGTCGAGCGCCTCGGTGGTGCAGCCCGGCGTGTCGGCCTTGGGATAGAAATAGACCACGACCTTGCGCCCCTTCAGATCGCCGAGCCGGACGGTTTCACCGCTGTCTGTCGGTAATGTGAAGTCGGGAGCCGGGTTTCCTTCGCTCAATTCGCTCATGATGCCTTCCTTTCGTCGGCTTTCGCCGCATAAAGAACAAACGGAGCCGCTGGTCGGGGCACCTGTGCGCAACTGACGCAAACGGCAGTTTTGAACGTGCGCCCGGCCGGAATCCGTGTCAGAAGTTAGGCCCTAACGGGGCTTTGAAACGGCGGGTGAGACGGTGCGCGACGCGACCGCAAACCGAGCCGGAGAGACGGCGGGCTGAACGGGCCGAGGGTACAGGCCCGGCATACCGGATCAAGGGGAAAGAGCGCCTGTGAAACGGCCACGATTTCGTCGGCACGCAGGACCCGCCGCCGCGGAAAACCAAAAGAGGCGGGCGCGGCGCCGGATTCCGCGCCTGCGCACTCTGGCGGCCCTCGTCGTACTCGCGTTCCTGATCCTCGTCGCGGCCCGGCTCGCCTCCGCGCCCTATGACAGCGTGTGGCTGGGCCAGCTCGTCTCCGCCCAGCTTTCCGAGCGCAGCCGCGGCGCGCCCGTTTCCGTGGAGGCGGTGCGCATCGATCTTTCCGGCACGGCCGCCGCGCCCCTGACGCTGCTCGATATGACCGTCCGCTCCCAGGATGGCGCGATCTCCGCCGAGGTGCCGGAGGTCCGCGTGGACCGGTCGCTCTCCGGGCTCTTTCTGGGCGATTTCAGCATCGGCAGGATCAAGCTCGTGCGCCCGACCGTGCAGATCGATCGGGGCGAGGGGGCGTCGACTGCATTTCCCTCCGCCGCCGAACTTGCCGGCGACGTGGATGCGACGCTCGGCGCGGCGGTTGCCGATTTCGCCACCTTCGGCATCGAGAGCATCGAGGTGGACGACGCCGAGGTCGATCTTACCGGCGCGCTCGACCGCCGCTTCCAGACCATCGACATGCGGATCGCGCCGGATGAGACCGGCCATATGATGCAGATCGACGCCTCGGTCGCGGGACGTGCCGGGCGCTGGAACATCCGGTTCCGCAACGGGCAGGAGGAGAAGGGAGGCGGGCGCTGGTTCTCCATCGCGGCCTCGGACGTCACCATCGCCGACCTGTTGCCGGCCGACTATCCGGTGCGCGCCGGGCGCGGGCTCGGGCTGCCGCTGTTTCCCCAGGCGATGTTCCATCTGGATGCGGACGGCAAGCTCAAGCGCGGCGAGATGCGGCTCGGCGTCGGCGCCGGCTACATCAGCCTGCACAACGACGACGCGATCCTGATCGACGAGATGCTGCTGGGGCTGTCATGGACGCCGGACCGGCCGAATATCGTGCTGGAACCCTCCTTTGCGGCCTTCGGCGACACGCGGATCGTTTTCCACGGCGAGATCCGCCCGCCGGATGCCACGCGCGACAAGTGGCAGTTCGCCATCGAGACGCCGCAGGCCCGGCTCAAGCCGCGTGACGTTCCCGGCCGGCCGCTGACGCTCGACCGCGGGCTCGCCTTCGGCAGCTTCGATCCCGCGCGCATGCTGATCGACATCGACACATTCAACCTGCGCGCGGGTCCCATCAGCGTGACGGCGGCCGGCAGCGTGGAATTCGGTCCCGACGGACCGCTGGCGGCCGTGGCCGTCTCCTCGCCGGAGCTGACGGTCGCAAGCCTGAAGCGGCTGTGGCCGGCCATGATGGTGCCGGAGGCGCGCGATTGGTTCATCCGCCACGCGGTGTCGGGGCGGTTCCGCGATGCCCGCTTCATCGTGGCGCTCGACCCGCTGGGCTTTGACGGCGATCCCGACACCATCGGCTGGACCGACGAGGGTCTGCGGCTTGACTTTTCACTCGAGGGCGGCGCGCTCCGGACGATCGGAGACCTGCCGGATCTGACCGATATCAAGGCAACGGGAACGATCCGCAATGGCGGCTTTTCGCTGAATGTCGAGAGTGCGAAGACGGTGGCGCCCGGCGGCGGTCAGGTCGATGTCGCGGGCGGGGTGTTCTCCATTCCCGACCTGCGGCCGGACGAGAAGCTCGGCAAGCTGGACCTGACGCTGAAGGGGGAGGCGGGCGACATCGCGCGCATCGCCTCACAGGACCCGGTCAACGGTCGCAGCCGGCTCGACATCAGTCCCGACAGCCTGTCGGGCAAGGCGACGGTCACGATCTCCACGTCCTTCCCGCTGCGCCGCGACGACGAGCCCGTCGCCGCCAGCGAGGTTTCATGGAAGGTGGCTGCGGAGCTGAAGGATTTTTCGAGTTCCGAGCCGATCGGCGGCCAGACGGTGCGCAACGCGGACCTGCAGGTGAAGGCCAATCCGGCGGCGGCGGAGGTGCACGGGCGCGGGGTGCTGAACGGCTTGCCGGTGGAGATCAATCTCGACCAGCCGCTGGAGGGCAGCCCCAGCGACCGCAACCAGGACGTCGTTCTCGACTTCGATGCGGGCGATCTGCGCGAGCGCGGCATCGACCTCGGAGGGATCATCGACGGCAAGCTGCGGCTCACGATGCAGACGAGCGAGGACGGCGAGCGAAGCGTTGTCGCCGACCTGACCCAGAGCGAGCTGCGCCTTCCCGAAATCGGCTGGACAAAGGGCGCGGGCGTGCCGGCGAGGGCGCGCTTCACCGTGCACGAGAGCAAGGGCATCCAGATCGTCGACGATTTCCGCCTGACCTCGGACGGGGTCGATGTGGAAGGCGGCTTGCGTCTCGACAAGGACGGCGAGCTTCTGGACGCCAACTTCTCGAAATTCGCGCTGCGCACGACCGACAACGGATCGCTTTCCATCACCCGCACGAAATCCGGCTACGCCGTCGAGCACGACGCCAAGAGCTTCGACGGACGCGGGCTGATCTCGAAGTTGCGGCGGTCCTCCGGGGAAGACGATGCATTCGGCGCGAAGGGGCGGACGCTGACCGTGAAGATGCGCGCCGACCGGCTGCTCGGCTTTCACGACACCGCGATCACCAACTTCTCGCTCGACCTCAACTCCGCGGACGGCACCATCGTCGACATGGCGGCGAGCGGTCTGGTCAACGGACGCAGCGACGTGACCGCGGCGCTGACCGGCGCGGGCGCGCAGCGCCAGCTCCGGGTCGATACCGACGATGCGGGCGGGCTTTTCCGTTTCGTCGATTTCTACGAACGGCTTCTGGGCGGCGATGCGACGATCACGGTCGCCCTGCCGGCGAACGGTCGCGCGGTCGGTCGGCTGGTTGTCTCCGATCTGGCGATCACCGACGACCCGGCGCTGAAGAAGATCGTCAGTGCGGACCCGGCCCTGCTGGGCGCCGATTCCCGCCCGATCTCGCGCCGTCGCGTGCTGGCCAACGGCGAGATGTCGTTCCAGAAGCTCGACGTACGCTTCCACAAGGTGGGGCCGGTGCTGACGATCGATTCCGGCGCGCTGCGCGGTTCGGTTCTGGGCGGCGCGATGGAGGGCACGATAAACCTCAGCACGCAGCAGGTGAACATGAAGGGCACTCTGGTGCCGGCCTATGCGGTCAACAACCTGTTCGGCCAGATCCCTGTGCTGGGCCAACTCGTCGGCGGCCGCAATGGCGGCCTTCTGGGCGTGAATTTCCGCGTGACCGGCGCACTCGACACGCCCGTGGTGTCCGTGAACCCGATGTCGGCGATCGCGCCGGGGATTTTCAGGAAGATCTTCGAATAGGGGCGAGGCATTGCGGTTTCCGCTCATCGGTGCGGACCGCTTGTCGTCTTCTTGCGGCTCTTTGTGAGATCTGTCCGCTTGTCATTCCAGCGCAGACGGGAATCCAGCATTCCAGAGGCGTTTGCGGTCTCGCACTGTAGCGCGATCCTGTGGTTGCTGGATCCCCGCCTTCGCGGTGATGACAACCGAGAACGACATGGCGACCGTTCTCCGGCTTCACCTCTCCCATGGGAGGGGAAACTCTTGCCGTTTTCGCCTCAGGTCGGGCCAATACGAAAAGCCGCCGGCAACGGGTGCCGGCGGCCTGTCAATGGTTGCGGTTCATCTTGCGGACGAGCCGCCCGCGCCTCAGACCGGGCGCAGGAGGATGTGCTTCTTCTTGCCGAGCGACAGCTTGATCACGCCGTCGGCGGTCAGGTCCGCCTCGGTGAGCATGCGGCGCTCATCGGTGACCGCCTCGTCGTTGACGCGTACCGCGCCGCCCTTGACGTTACGCCGGGCATCGCCGTTGGACGCACAAAGGCCCGCCTGCACATAGACCGCCAGGAGCCCGATGCCGGCGGCGAGATCGGCCTGCGGCACCTCGATCGAGGGCAGCGATTCCGCGAGCGCGCCTTCCTCGAAGGTCTTGCGCGCCGTCTCCGCCGCTTCCGCAGCCGCGGCCTCGCCGTGCATCAGCCGGGTCGTCTCGTTGGCGAGGATCTTCTTCGCCTCGTTGAGCTCCACGCCCTCAAGTGCCGCGAGCTTCGCGATCTCGTCGAGCGGCAGCTTGGTGAAGAGCTTGAGGAAGCGGCCGACGTCGGCGTCCTCGGTGTTGCGCCAGAACTGCCAGTAGTCGTAGGGCGAGCGCATCTCGGGGTTGAGCCAGACCGCGCCGTCCGCCGTCTTGCCCATCTTGGCCCCCGACGCGGTGGTCAGAAGCGGCGTGGTGAGCGCGAAAAGCTCGGTATCCGTCAGCCGGCGACCGAGATCGACGCCCGAGAGGATGTTGCCCCACTGGTCGGAGCCACCCATCTGCAGCCGGCAGCCGTAGCGCCGCGTCAGCTCCACGTAATCGTAGGCCTGCAACAGCATGTAGTTGAATTCCAAGAACGACAGGTGCTGCTCGCGTTCGAGCCTGAGCTTCACGCTGTCGCGCTGGAGCATCTGGTTGACCGAGATATGGCGCCCGATGTCGCGCAGGAAATCGACGTATTGCAGCCCGAGAAGCCAGTCGGCGTTATCGGCCATGATCGCGTCCTTCGGCCCGTCGCCGAAGGTGAGGAAGCTTTCGAAGACCTTGTGGATGCCGGCCTTGTTCGCCTCGATCTCCTCGCCCGTAAGCAGCTTGCGGGCCTCGTCCTTGCCGCTGGGATCGCCGACGCGGGTCGTGCCGCCGCCCATCAGCGCGATCGGGCGATGTCCGGTTTCCTGCATCCAGTGCAGCATCATGATCTGCACGAGGGAGCCGACATGCAGGCTTTTCGCCGTGCAGTCGAAGCCGATATAGCCCGTGACCGTCTCGGACAGGAAGAGCCTGTCCAGCGCATCCGCGTCGGAGCACTGGTAGATGAAGCCCCGCTCGGATAGGGTCCTCATGAAATCCGATTTGTAGACAGTCATGGCGTTTTTCCTTGATTGAAAAGGCACCCTCCGGCGGGCGCGGGCTGGGTCATAGCGGATATCGGCAAGGATTTCACGGTTAAAAAAGGGAGCGGCGATGTCGGCACCAAAACGGGCGATCGGCATGATGAGCGGCACGTCGATGGACGGTATCGATCTGGCTCTGGTGGAGACGGACGGCGAGACTGTCGGCGAAACGATCGGCGGGGCCCGCAGGGCCGCATTCAGGCCCTATACCGACATGGAACGCGCGCTCATCCGGACAAGCCTACAGGAGGCCCGGATCGTGCGGGACCGGGCCGAACGCACGCCCGCGATGGCGGCGGCCGAGGCCGCCATCACCCGCGCGCACGAGGAACTGGTGCGTAGCTTTCTCGCCGAGAGCGGCCTTCAGCCGCAGGATATCGCCGTGATCGGCTTTCACGGCCAGACGGTGTTTCATGCGCCCGAGCGCGGCCTGACGGTGCAGATCGGGGATGCGGACGCGCTCGCATCCGCGCTGTCCATTCCGGTCGTCACCGACATGCGGGTTGCCGATGTCGCGGCCGGCGGGGAGGGAGCGCCGCTGGTGCCGGTCTATCACCGGGCGCTGGTTTCGGGCGCCGGGCTTGCCCGGCCGGTGGCGGTGGTCAACATCGGCGGGGTCGCGAACGCGACCTGGATCGGTGCGGGCGAGGACGACCTCATCGCCTTCGACACCGGCCCCGGCAACGCGCTGATGGACGATTTCGTCCATCGCCGCACGGGGGCCGCGATGGATGCGGGCGGCGTGCTGGCGGCGAAGGGCACGGTGGACGAGGCGCTGCTTGCGCGCTGGCTGGACGATCCCTATTTCGCCCGTCGTCCGCCCAAGTCGCTCGACCGCGACGCCTTTGCCTGCGAGGGGCTGGAGGATCTGGCGACCGAAGACGGGCTCGCCACGCTCGCCGCGTTCACCGCCGCGACGATCACCCGCGGGCTGGCGCTCGTGCCGCAGATGCCCTCGATGCTCGTCGTCGTCGGCGGCGGGGCGCGCAATCCGACGCTGCTTGATCATCTGGCGCGGCTGAGCGGGCTTGCGGTTTCCACCGGCGATGCGATCGGCTGGTCGCCGGAATTCGTGGAGGCCGAGGCCTTCGCCTTTCTTGCTGTGCGCAGCCTGGAAGGGCTGCCGCTGACGTTTCCCGGAACGACGGGCGTGTCCGCTCCGCTGACGGGCGGGCGGCTTGTGGGGGCGTAGGGCGCGGAAGATGGGGTGTCGGGGACGGGCATGCGTTGTGGCCGACGCGTGGCCTATCCTTCGAGACGGCCGCGTTGCGGCCTCCTCAGGATGACGTTGTGTTTGTTGTTGGTTTTAGAGGAATAACAACACGATAACGTCATCCTGAGGAGGCGCGTCAGCGCCGTCTCGAAGGATGGGCCACATCCCCCAAAAGATCTCGAACCGCACCCGCCTACAGCTTTGCGCGGCTGCGGATCTGGCGGGCCTTCTTTACCGCACCCCACAGCACCGGGTTCGCCTTGATCGCCCGCTTGACCGACTGGCGCAGTTCGTAAAAGCCGGCGTGGATGCGGCCGGCGGCCGACATGGCGACGAAGCTGTCGAACAGCGGGTCCGGCGCGCACCACGCATCCTTGTAGCGGGCCTCGCCGATGCCGAGGTCGAGCTGGCTCATTCCGGCCTGGCAGCAGTATTCCACCACATCATGCAGAAGCTGGTCGCCGGGGCTCGTTGCGGTCAGCTCGTCGTCGCGGAAGGAATTGAGGAAGCAGGAATAGCGCCCGCGATGGACGCCGCCGACATAGGTCGCGCGGATGATGCCGCCGACCTCCAGCGCGTGCGCCTCCATGACCGGTCCGTCGCCGGGCGTCATCCCATCGAGGAGGATGTCGCGGGTCATTTCCGCCGCGCCGGCTTCCGCGAAGACCGAAGGGATTCCCGCCTGCGCCGCCCGGTCGTTGCGCTGTTCGATCAAGGCCTCCACGATCCTGAGCACCGAGGCCTCGTCGCGGGCATGAAGAAACCGGATCTCGCCGGCCTCGGCCATGGTCTCGCGCTTGCGGCGCAGGGTGCGGCGGCTGCGGGCGGAGCGCAGGCGGGTGTAGAGCGCGTCGAAATCCGGCTCCAGATCGAGAACGTAGGAATTGCTTGGGCTCGGCTGCGCGCAGATGGCGGCAAAGGGATTGGCGTGGCCGTGCCAGGAGGCGGGCTGGTTGACGAGTTCGAACGTGTCGATGCCGGCCTGCCGGGCGATATCGCCCAGGGCGCGACGCATCTCGTCCTCGGTGATCGCGGTGATCTCGGAAGGACACCACAGGCCGAGATTGTAGTTGTTGTACTTCCCGCCGAGCCAGCGCGCGACCTTCAGCGGCCCGGTGCGCCAGATGCCGAGGGGCCAGATGAAGACGGGCGCGCCCGCGCGCTCGCCGACAACCAGCGCCAGCCGGTCGGCGGTTGCGCGGCCGACGTGGCGATGCCAGAGCTGAAGCCAGCGGAACCCCTGGTAGACCGACATGACGGCTTCGGCCTCGAAGGTGCGCCACAGCGGTTCAATCTCTTCGAACGTGTCGATGATCCGCAGATCGAGTGCGGCCGCATGGCCGGGACCGGCCGCCGCGTCCCCCGCATCCGGCATCGAATTCGCCCTCGCCATCCGAAACTCCCTGCCATATTCCCCTCCGTACTCCTAGCAAGGAGTTCTAAAGAAAGGGTGGTTACGATCGGACACATTCTGGGCTTATCGTCGGGACGTTCACGTGACCAATTTCTGGAAGACGCTGGGGTACCGCACGGCAATGGACGTGCTCTATTTCTCTGGCGTCCATCGGATGCTGGCGCCGCTGACGCGCGGCTGCGGCCTTCTCTACATGCTGCACAGGGTGACGCCGGCGCGCGACGAGGCTTTCCAGCCCAATGCCTTTCTGGAGGTCACGCCCGAATTTCTCGAAGAGGTCATCGTCGATACCAGGGCGGCGGGGGTGGAGTTCGTCTCCATCACCGAGGCGCACCGCCGGCTCGTCGAGGGCGATTTCGCCGGCCGCTTCGCGGTCATGACGCTTGACGACGGCTACCAGGACAATCTCGACGTCGCCCTTCCGGTGTTCCGCCGTCACCGGGTGCCCTTCACGGTCTTCGCGTCGAGCGGGATCGCCGACGGTTCCTGCGAGTTGTGGTGGCTCGCACTGGAACGGATCATCGCGGAAAACAGCGCGGTTCGCATCGATTTCGAGGACCAGAGAAAGACTGTGCAAGCCGGCACGACGGCGGAAAAGGACGCCGCCTATGTGCAGCTCTGCCACTGGATCGGCTACGAACTCGACGAGCATGCGCAGCGCCGCGCGATCCGCGCCCTGGCACGGGACGCCGGGCTTGATCTTCGCGCGCTGTGTCGATCGCTGGCGATGGACTGGGACGGCCTGCGCCGGCTCAAGGCGGAGCCGCTGGCAACCGTCGGCGCGCACACGGTCGGCCATCATGCCGTGGCGCGGATGAGCGAGGCGGAGGCGCGCGCGCAGATGGCCGAAGACGTCGCGCGGCACGAAGCGGAGCTGGGCGAGCGGCCGCAGTTTTTCGCCTATCCCTATGGCGGCAAGCAGGCGGCCGGGGCGCGGGACTTCGCGATTGCGGCCGATCTCGGCTTCAAGCTCGCGGTGACCACGCGCCCGGGCCAGATCTTTCCCTGCCACCGCGAACACCTGACGGCGCTGCCGCGCGTCTCGCTGAACGGGCTCTACCAGAAGCGGCGCTACGTTGAGCTGTTGCGCGGCGGCGCGCCGTTTGCGCTCTACAACGGTTTTCGACGGCTGGACGTGGCCTGAGCGCCGGCTCGGAAACGGCAGCGGGCCCTTCACGCCGAATCTTCCCTCTTCATGCCCCTCCATCGTCATCACCCGGCTCTGTCCGGGTGATCCAGCGCGCGCGCCAAATGCCGTGGCCGGCAGTGGATTGCCCGGACAGAGCCGGGCAATGACGGCGGCGGGAGATGAAGGGGAGAGGTCGAACGCACACCACCCGATACCATTTCCGGGTCGGACCTTGAGGGCAGGCGCGCCGGGGCCCGTCTTTCGGTCTCGTCCCGGCGTCAGGCTTCGCCGTTTTCGGCCAGCATGCGCGCCTCGCGCTCCTGCTCCTGGCGATGCCGGCGCCGGCTCTGCGCCTCGATGAACACGCGGCGGACATCCGGATACCGGCTCTTGATCGCCGCCTCCAGATCCGATGTCGTCTCCTCCACTTCGCCCGCGCTCAGCATGTCGTTGAAATCGAGCGACAGGACCATCAGCACGTCGTGCGGGCCCAGGTGCATGGTGCGCATCTCGTTGATGCCGGTGACCGCATGGTCGGCGGAAACCATCCGCTCCACGGTGGCGACGAGTTCCGGCGCAGCCGCCTCGCCGATGAGCAGGCCCTTGGTCTCGTAGGCGAGCAGGATCGCGGTGCCGCCGAGCACGACGCCGATGGCGACGGAGGCCGCGCCGTCGAACCATTCGATGCCCGTGATCTCGGCCGCCAGCAGGCCGGCGAAGGCAATGAGAAGGCCGAGCATCGCGGCGCTGTCCTCAAACAGGACGGTGAAGACGGTAGGGTCCTTCGACTGGCGCACGGCGGCGATGTAGCTGCGCCGGCCCTTGGCGCGGGAAAATTCCCTGAGCGCGATCACCCAGGCCGCCGCCTCGAAGACGAAGGCGAGGCCGAGAACGATGAAGTTGACGAGCGGGTCGCTGACCGGATGCGGCTCCAGAAGCTTCTGGATGCCTTCGTAGATGGAGACGCCGGCGCCCACCGCGAAGATCAGGATGGCGACGACGAAGGCCCAGAAATAGAGCTCCACGCCGTAGCCGAACGGGTGTTCGCTGTCGGCCTTTCGCGCGGAGCGCTTCATGCCGTAGAGCAGCAGGCCCTGGTTGCCGGTGTCGACGAGGGAGTGGATGCCTTCCGACAGCATCGCCGAGGAACCGGTGAAGGTCGCGGCGGCAAATTTGGTGATGGCGATCAGCGTGTTGCCGGCAAGCGCCGCATAGATCACCTTTTTCGAGCCATGGGCCATTCGGGAAGCGCCTCGTGGGAGTGTGGTTCGGGGTGGAGCCGGAATGCCGGAGCGACACTCTGCGGCGACTATAGCCGGGAACGGCAGGATGGAAATGCCGCGTTGACAACGATTGTCCGGCGGGAGCGTTCCATGGGGGAAGGGGATCGGACGCACGAAGGAACCGCACGGAGGAGACGAGCTTTCCGGAAAATACCTTGCACGTCAGACGGCGACACTCTCCGTTTGTCATTCCCGCCTGCGCCGGAATGACAAACGGAGAGGTGCGGGATCATTCAATCCCTCCACCGTCATTGCCCGGCGCAAGTCCGGGCAATGACGGTGGAGAGGTTGAGGCAAGGAGGCGGGTGACGACGGGGCGGCAGCAGACACTCTCCCCCATCCGATCTCTTCGGACATCATCCTCGGCCGCACCGCGTCGCGTCCGGGATGACGCTGTAGGGGGACGGCGAATGAAGCAGGGCACAGCCACCTTTTCCCGCTCCCATCCGCTGCGAATGATCAATTTCCCCAAGACGCGGATGCGGTAAAAAAGAAGGGGTATGAATCCCACTCATTTCATAATATATGTATATTCGAATATACTAATGTACGGGGTGACAGAATGGTTTCCCATGCCTCTCCCGCGCGGACCGGGCACGGGCCGGTTGGGCCGGCCGAGCCGGCTCGCGAAGCCGATGGCGGGATGCGGGGCCGGCGCGGTGCGTCCGGTCCGGTACGCGTGCTGGCGCTCGCCGCATGTCTCGCACTTCTGCCGGCGGCCGCGCTCGCGCAAGTCTTCACCGTGAAATCCAGCCAGGTCGAGGACATCAAGCGTGTCTACGGCACGGTCCAGGCAACCGTGGAAGTGCCGGCGCGCGCCCGGATTTCCGGTACGCTGGAGACGCTCTCCGTCGACGAGGGCAGCTTCGTGCAAAAGGGTGAGGTGGTCGCCCATGTGGTCGACGAGAAGTTGTCGCTGCAGGCCAAGGCGCTGGAAGCCCGGATCGAGGCGGCCCGCTCGCAGGTCACCAAGGCGACACTCGACTACCAGCGTGCGGAGGAACTGTTCAAGCGCGGCACCGTCTCCAAATCGAATATCGACCAGCTCCAGACCGCGCTGACCGTGGCGCAGAACACGCTGAAGGCCAACGAGGCCGACCGCGGCGTCGTCGAACAGCAGAAGGCGGAGGGCGATGTTCTGGCGCCGACGACGGGCCGCGTGCTGCAAGTGCCGGTGACGCAAGGCTCCGTGATCATGGCCGGCGAGGTGGTCGCCAAGGTCGCCGTCGACGGGTTTCTGCTGCGCATCGAGGTGCCCGAGCGCCACGCCCGCTTCATGAAGGTGGGCGATCCGGTGCGCCTGGGCGCTGATGAGCTGGGCGATGACGGGAGTGCGCGCGCGGGCGAGATCGTCAAAATCTATCCCGAGATCACCCAAGGCCGCGTGGTCGCCGACGCCAAGGTGCCGGGCCTCGGCGATTTCTTCGTCGGCGAGCGCACGCAGGTGCTGATTTCCGTCGGCACGCGTCAGGCGATCATCATTCCGCTGAAATACGTCAGCACCCGGTTCGGTCTCGATTTCGTGCGTCTTGCGCGCAAAGGCGGCGAGCCGCTCGACATCGTCGTCCAGCTCGGCGAGCGGCATGAAATCGACGGGGAGATGGGGCGGGAACCGGGCGTGGAGATCCTGACCGGGCTGAAAGCCGGCGACGAACTGGTGATGCCATGAAGCTCGGGCTTTCGGGAAACCTGACCCGCGGATTCATCGGTTCCCCGCTGACGCCGCTGCTGCTGTTTGCCGCGCTGGTGCTGGGTGCGATCTCGCTCGTGACGCTGCCGCGCGAGGAGGAGCCGCAGATCTCCGTGCCGATGGTCGATATCATCGTGCAGGCGGACGGGCTGAAGGCGCCGGATGCGGTCAAGCTCGTCACCGAGCCGCTGGAGACCATCGTCAAGGCCATCGACGGGGTGGAACACGTCTACAGCCAGACCGTCGACGACCATGTCATGGTCACCGCGCGCTTCTATGTGGGCACCAACGCGGATGACGCGATCCTGAGGGTTCACGAAAAGATCCGCGCCAACATGGACCGCATCCCGACCGGGATTCCGGAACCGCTGGTGGTGGGGCGCGGCATCAACGACGTCGCCATCGTCGTCGCCACGCTGACGCCGAAGCCCGAGGCCGCCGACCGCTGGCGCGCCAACGAGCTCTACGATCTCGCCGACGAATTGCGCATCGAGCTGTCGCGGCTCGACAATGTCGGCCTCACCTACGTGGTAGGCGGGGCGGCGAACCAGATCCGCGTGGAGCCGGACCCGGAAAAGCTGTCGCTCTACGGCGTGACGCTCGACCAGCTTGTCGGCAAGGTTCAGGCGGCGAACCGCTCCTTCATGGCGGGCTACGTGCGCGAAAACGGCCGCTCGGTGCCGGTTGCCGCCGGACAGACGCTCGAGGGCGTGCCCGATATCGGCCTGCTGCTTCTCACCACGCGCGACGGGCGGCCGGTCTATGTGCGAGACGTGGCGCGCGTGGTCGTCGGGCCGTCGCAGGACGAATCGCGCGTCTGGAACATCGAACGTCAGCAGGCGGGAACCGAAAAGGGTGAGGTGACGCGCCTGCCGGCGGTGGAAGTCGCGGTCGCCAAGCGGCCGGGCGCCAATGCGGTGGTCATCGCGGAGGAGATCCTCCATCACATCGAGGACCTTAAAGGTCGGCTCATTCCCGATACCATCGACGTCGCGATCACCCGCGACTATGGCGACACGGCGAACGAGAAGGCCAACGAGCTGTTGTTCCACCTGGGGCTGGCGACGCTGTCGATCGTGCTGCTGGTCGGCATCGCGATTGGCTGGCGCGAGGGGCTGGTGGTGGCGATCGTCATCCCCACGACGATCCTGCTGACGCTGTTTGCCGCCCAGATGATGGGCTACACGATCAACCGCGTGTCGCTGTTCGCGCTGATCTTCTCCATCGGCATTCTGGTCGACGATGCCATCGTGGTGATCGAGAACATTTCGCGCCACTGGGCGATGAAGGACGGGCGCACGCGAAGCCAAGCCGCCATCGAGGCGGTGGCGGAGGTCGGCAACCCGACCATCATCGCCACGCTGACGGTGGTCGCGGCCCTCCTGCCGATGATGTTCGTGTCCGGCATGATGGGCCCCTACATGAGCCCGATCCCGGCGAATGCCTCGGCCGCGATGCTGTTCTCGTTCTTTGTGGCGGTGGTGGTCACGCCCTGGCTGATGCTGCGCCTTGCGGGCCGCGCGCCGGTGCACCACGCGCCGGAAACGCCGGGCGATGCGTCGCATGCGGGCGGTCTGCTCGGGCGGATATACCGGATCGCGGCGCGGCCCGTGCTTGCCTCCAAGAGCCATGCCTGGGTGTTTCTGCTGCTCGTCGGGGCGGCCACGCTCGGCTCCATGGTGCTATTCTACACCAAGGACGTGACGGTCAAGCTGCTGCCCTTCGACAACAAGTCGGAAATGCAGGTGATGCTCGATCTGCCGGAGGGCACCTCGCTGGAGGAGACCGACCGCACGCTGGAGCGCGCCGCCTCGCTGCTGATGGATATCCCGGAGATCACCTCCATCCAGAGCCATGCCGGCACGGCCGCACCCTTCAACTTCAACGGGCTGGTGCGCCATTATTTCCTGCGCGAATCGCAGGAACTCGGCGATCTGCAGGTGAACCTTCTGCCCAAGGGCGAACGAAGCCGCGAAAGCCACCCGATCGCGCTGGAAATCCGCGAGCGGCTGAAGGCCTTGAGCGTGCCGGACGGCACGTCGATCAAGGTCGTGGAGGTGCCGCCGGGGCCGCCGGTTCTCTCCACGCTGCTGGCCGAGGTCTACGGGCCCGACCCGAAGACGCGCCGCGCGGTCGCCGACAAGCTGGAGGAGATCTTCAAGTCGGTGCCGTTCATCGTCGATGTCGACAATTCGCACGGCCAGCCGACGGAACGGCTGCGGTTCGCCATCGATCAGGAGAACCTTGAATATCACGGGGTCTCGGAAAGCGACGTCACCAACGCCATCCAGTCGTTGCTGGGCGCGACCACGGTCGGCTATTCGCACCGCGGCGAGGGCAGGCGGCCGGTGGAAATCACCATCGCCCTGCCCAAGAGCGAGCGCACCCTGTCGGAGCGCTTGCTGGCGACGCCGGTGCCGGCCAACGCGCTTCCCGGTGCGCGCGGCGTGGTGGAGCTGGGCGATGTGCTGAAGATCGAGCGGGAGAAGGCATCGTATCTCATCTACCGTCACAACCTGCGGTCGGTGGAGATGGTGCAGGCGGATCTCGCCGGCGAGTACGAGGCGCCGATCTACGGCATGCTGGCGGTGCAGAAGAAGATCGACGAGACCGACTGGGGCAATCTGCCCAAGCCGGAGGTGATCCTGCACGGCCAGCCGGTGTCGGATGCCAATGTCGCCATGCTGTGGGACGGCGAATGGGAAGTGACCTGGGTGACCTTCCGCGACATGGGGGCGGCCTTCATGGTGGCGCTTCTGGGGATCTACTTCCTCGTCGTCGGCCAGTTCGGCTCGTTCAAGCTGCCGCTGGTCATCCTGACGCCGGTGCCGCTGACGCTGATCGGCATCATGCTGGGACACTGGATGTTCCACGCACCCTTCACCGCGACCTCCATGATCGGCTTCATCGCGCTCGCCGGCATCATCGTGCGCAACTCCATCCTGCTCGTTGATTTCATCCGCCACGCCAAGACCGGGGACCGGGCGCTGAAGGACGTGCTGCTGGAGGCGGGCTCGATCCGCTTCAAGCCGATCCTGCTGACGGCGCTTGCCGCCATGATCGGAGCGGCGGTGATCCTGGCCGATCCGATCTTCCAGGGCCTCGCGATCTCGCTGCTGTTCGGTCTGGCGTCCTCCACGCTGCTGACGGTGCTGGTGATCCCGGCGATCTACGTGGTGCTGAGGGACGACGGCAAGCCGATGCGGGAGTAGGGGGGCGGGTTTGTTGCGGGGGCCCGGTTTGTGGCCCATCCTTCGAGACGACCGCTTTGCGGTCTCCTCAGGATGACGTTGTGTTTGTTGATGGTTTAGAGAAATACACAGCACAATAACGTCATCCTGAGAGCCCTGCCCGGAAATGGTATCAGGCTATGCGCTTTCGGTTATTCCCCCTCGTGCCCCACCGCCGTCATTGCCCGGCGAAGTCCGGGCAATCCACCTCCAGGCGCAGCATTTAGGGCGCGCGCTGGATCACCCGGACTTCACCGGGTGATGACGATGGAGGGGTATGAAGGCGCATAGAATCCGAGGCGAAGAACCGGTTACCATTTTCGGGCCAGCCTCTCAGGATGACGTTGTGTTTGTTGATGTTTTAGAGAAATACACAACACGATAACGTCATCCTGAGGAGCCTGCCTTGGCAGGCGTCTCGAAGGATGGGCCCCGGGCGCGAGTTCTTCGATGCGTTCCCTCGCGTCTCCATTCCCGCAACCGTCGTTGCCCGGCGAAGCGCGGGCAATCCAGCGGGTTTGGCATTCTCGGAAGGGGCTGGATCCCCCGGACTTCGCCGCGTGCACCCCTCTCCCCCACAAGCGGGGAGAGGGGTGCACGGTGTTGGCCCTCGGATTCCATCCGCCCGCGGGCGAGCAGGCTCTAGCCCACAAAGAACGCCCGTGCGCCGTCTGCCACGAACTGCACGCTCAATGCCGCCAGCAGCACGCCAAGCAACCGCGTCAGAACTAGCTGCACGGTTGCGCCCATCAGCCGCTCGATGCGATCGGCGGCGAGGAAGATCGCGAAGCACGAGCCGACGATGGCGAGCGTGACCACGATCAGGCCCGTCAGCTCGATGCCGTCGCTTGCCTGGGACGCCAGAAGGATCACCGCCGAAATGGAGGCGGGCCCCGCGATCAGCGGGATCGCCAGCGGAAAGACGGCGACATCGTGCGACTGGTCGCTGCTGTCGTCGTCGGTATGGGCGAGCTTGTCGGCGGTCTCGCTCTTGCGTTTCTGGCGCTGGGCGAAGATCATCTCGAAGGCGATGTAGAACAGCAGAAGCCCGCCGGAAACCTGGAAGGCGGGAACCGAAATGCCGAGGACGTGCAGCAGCGTCTTGCCGCCGAACAGGAAGATCATCAACAGCACCGCCGCAATGGCCACCGAGCGCACGGCGATCGACCGCCGGACAACGCCGGACGTGCCGGTGGTGACCGCCAGAAACATCGGCGCAAGGCCGATCGGGTCCACCGTCACGAACAGCGTGGCAAACGCATTGATCAGATAGTCGGCAAGCATTCGGGGTTCCCGTAACGAGCGATTTCGTTCCATAGCAGGCCCGCCGGCGCGGGGCCACCGGCGCTTTGCCACCACAATGTTGTGCGTAGCTTGGCGGACCTCGGATAACAATCTGAAATAAAAAGAGAAATTGCGGCAAATTTGCAGTCTGTACATTTGGTGTGCAGGGCGGAATCGGCTATAAGGTGAGAATCCGTTCCAACCGACGAGAATTTTCTTGGCAGACCAGGACAATACGACGTCATCCGGCGGGTTGCCGTCGGACATTCGGCCCGTCTCGATTACCGAGGAGATGAAGCGCAGCTACCTCGATTACGCGATGAGCGTGATCGTGTCGCGCGCGCTCCCCGACGTTCGCGACGGCCTCAAGCCCGTGCACCGGCGCATCCTCTTCTCGATGTCCGAAAACGGCTACGACTGGAACAAGCCGTACCGCAAGTCGGCCCGCGTGGTCGGCGACGTCATGGGTAAATACCACCCGCACGGCGACAGCGCGATCTACGACGCGCTGGTGCGCATGGCGCAGGACTTCTCCATGCGCCTGCCGCTGATCGACGGGCAGGGCAATTTCGGTTCCGTCGACGGCGATCCCGCCGCCGCCATGCGATACACCGAGTGCCGGTTGCAGAAGGTCGCGCACACGCTGCTCGACGATCTGGACAAGGACACGGTCGACTTCCAGGACAACTACGACAACTCCGAAAGCGAGCCGTCGGTTGTTCCCGCGCGTTTCCCGAACCTTCTGGTCAACGGCGCCGGCGGCATCGCCGTCGGCATGGCGACGAACATTCCGCCGCACAATCTCGGCGAAGTCATCGACGCCTCGATCCTGATGATCGACAAGCCCGACGCCACGCTCGACGAGGTGATGGAGATCGTTCCGGGCCCGGATTTCCCGACCGCCGGCCTCGTCATCGGCAAGGCGGGCATCCGGTCCGCTTACGAGACGGGCCGCGGCTCGGTGCTGATGCGCGGGCGGGTGACGACCGAAGAGGTGCGCTCGGGCCGCGAGGCGCTGATCATCCACGAGATCCCGTATCAGGTGAACAAGGCGACGATGATCGAGAAGATCGCCGAGCTTGTTCGCGACAAGCGGATCGAGGGGATTTCGGACATTCGTGACGAGTCCGACCGTTCGGGCATGCGCGTCGTCATCGAGTTGAAGCGCGATGCGGTCGCCGACGTGATCCTGAACCAGCTCTACCGCTTCTCGCCTTTGCAGCAGAGCTTCGGCTGCAACATGGTGGCGCTGAACGGCGGCCGGCCGGAACAGCTCGGCCTGATGGACTTCCTGCGCGCCTTCATCGATTTCCGCGAGGAAGTCGTCAGCCGGCGGACCAAGTTCCTGCTGGGCAAGGCCCGCGACCGCGCCCATGTGCTGGTCGGTCTCGCCATCGCGGTCGCCAATATCGACGAGGTGATCAAGCTCATCCGCCATGCGCCGGACCCGGCGACGGCGCGCGAGCAGTTGATGGAGCGCGACTGGCCGGCAACGGATGTGGCAGCGCTCGTGGAACTGATCGACGATCCGCGCCACAAGGTGTCGGAAGCCGGCACCTACAAGCTGTCGGAAGAACAGGCGCGTGCGATCCTCGATCTGCGTCTGCAGCGCCTGACGGCTCTGGGCCGCGACGAGATCGGCGACGAACTGACGAAGTTGGGCGAGCAGATCTCCGACTATCTGGATATCCTGCGCTCGCGCCCGCGCATCTTCTCCATCATCAAGGATGAGCTGATCGCGGTTCGCGAGGAATTCGCCACGCCGCGGCGCACCGAGCTGCTCGAGGGCGGCGCGGACTTCGACGACGAGGACCTGATCGCGCGCGAAGAGATGGTCGTGACCGTCTCCCACGCCGGCTACATCAAGCGCGTGCCGCTGTCGACCTACCGCGCCCAGCGGCGCGGCGGCAAGGGCCGCTCCGGCATGGCGATGAAGGAGGAGGATTTCGTCACCCGCCTCTTCGTCGTCAACACGCACACGCCGGTGCTGTTCTTCTCCTCGCGCGGCATCGTCTACAAGATGAAGGTCTGGCGCCTGCCGCTCGGCGGGCCGACCTCGCGCGGCAAGGCGCTGGTCAACATGCTGCCGTTGCAGCCGGGCGAATTCATCAACACGATCATGCCCTTGCCCGAGGATGAAGACACCTGGGGCGAGCTCGACGTGATGTTCGCCACCTCCAAGGGATCGGTCCGGCGCAACAAGCTGTCGGATTTCACCCAGGTGAACCGCAACGGCAAGATCGCCATGAAGCTGGAGGAAGAGGACGGCTCGATCATCAATGTCGAGACGTGCCGCGAGAGCGACGACGTCCTGATGACGACGGCGCTCGGCCAGGCGATCCGCTTCCCCGTGACCGCCGTGCGCGTCTTCCAGAGCCGGGCCTCGACGGGCGTGCGCGGCATCTCGCTGGCCGACGGCGACCGCGTCATCTCCATGTGCATCGTCAACCACTTCGAGGCGACCTCGGACGAGCGTGCCGAATATCTCAAGCGCCGCCGTCTGATGCGCGGCGAGACAGAGGACGTGACGCTGGAAGGCGAGGGCGATGGCGACGAGGCGGCCACCTCCGGCGGCGAGCTTTCCGAAAGCCGCTACGTGGAGATGAGCGCGATCGAGCAGCACATCCTCACCATCTCCGAAAACGGCTTCGGCAAGCGGACCTCGTCATTCGAGTACCGGATCACCGGGCGCGGCGGCAAGGGCATCGCGGCCATGACCGTCAACGAGCGCAACGGCAGCCTGGTGGCTTCGTTCCCGGTCGAGGAAACCGACCAGATCATGCTGGTGACCGACGGCGGCCAGTTGATCCGCTGCCCGGTTGACGGCATCCGTGTCGCCGGTCGTTCCACCCAGGGCGTCACCGTGTTCCACACCGCCAAGGACGAGCATGTCGTGGCGGTGGAGCGGATCTCGGAGGACGTGAACGGCGAAAACGGCGAGGACGATCTCGACGAGGACGGCGAGGGGCCGGACGGTCCGCTCGATGCCGGTCCCGATGGGGATGCCGGTTCCGATGGCGCGACTGAAGGCGATGCCGGCGGAGAGCCAGAAGCCTGAGCTTGGGGCCGGATGTGACACGGGGCGGCACCGCGGCCTCGTGAACCCGAATACCCCTCCTTGAAACACGACAGGGCCGCCCGGAAAAGCCAGGCGGCCCTGTTTCGTTTCGCTCCGCGGGGAAAGAGCGTCAGGAACGTGCGGTCAGGACCTGCGCGGCGTGCGGGTCAGGACGGAAAGCTGTTGGTCGGCGTCGCGGAATTCGACGGTGCGGCTCGGCGCCAGATTCAGATTCTGCTTCTTCGACAGCGCCTTCAGGCAATCCTCGCTCCAGTTGCCCCAGGCCTGACCGGCGCAGGCATTCTCGTAGCCGATGGCCTGGCGGTCGCTCTTGACCGGTCCGGTGGCGACGGCGCTGGAGCCTGCGGTCGCGAAGCTCACGCCGAAGAATGCGAGGAAGAAGATGAAAAGCGAGGCGATCGCTGCGACCGTCATCTCGCGCGGGCGGAGGTTGAAGGGCAGCGAGGTCGGTAAGCTGTCGTTTTCCATGTAATAGGCCATGACGATGTTCCCTGCATGTCGCGTGGCCGATTTTCGGCCTCATTGGAGATCATCATGCTCCAGCGGAAACCGGGACGCCGTGACCGCGGTCACACAAAAGCGTCAGGTTTTTGCCGAAAGCGCGCCTCCTTTGAAGAACAAACGCCAAAGAGTGGCGATCCGTTCCCGCAGGCCGGCTCCGCTGAACCGACGCGCGGGCGTCGACACCGCTTGGCGTCGGCAGGAAAGCGATCGAATTCAATATCCTGCCTGGTGATTTTCGAAGAAGACTTGCGGAAAACATGCCTCCGCCATCCGGTGTTCCGGGCGGCGGAACAACCGCGAAACGAGCGACGATGCCGGCAAAACGTGGCATAAGGCATCGGCGCCCGGATCATTTCAGCCGCGGTGGCCGCCATTGTTCGCGCAACAGGAGTTCGTCGATGTCCTCTCGTCCTGTCCGGGCCGCCAACTGGCGGCTTCCGTTTTCGCTCAGCCTTGTCGCGGGGCTCGTCGCGCTTCTGGTTGTGCTGAGCGCTCCTGATAGCCAGGGGCAGGCGGCGGAGACCGAGCCCCTGACGGTGGTCACGCAGACCGGCCGGCACGATTTCAAGGTCGAGGTGGTGGCGACGCCGGCCGACCGGGCGCGCGGGCTGATGTATCGCAAGTCCGTGCCCGAGGGCACCGGCATGCTGTTCGATTTCCAGTACGAGCAGCCGGTCTCCTTCTGGATGAAGAACACCTACGTGTCGCTCGACATGATCTTCATCCGGGAAAACGGCGCGATCGCGCGCATCGCCAGCGACACCACGCCGCTGTCGGAAGACGTGGTTCCGTCGGGCGTGCCGGTTCGCTACGTGCTGGAGGTGGTGGCGGGGACCGCCAAGCGGCTGAAGATGCAGCCCGGCGACAAGGTCGTGAGCGAGCGATTCGGCGCCGCCAAATAGCGGTCCTTATCAGGTGTGCCAGCGGGAATTGCCTCTGCCGGAAAGCCGGTGGAGGCGTCAGCGCGAGAGACAGGAATATTACAGGCGAAATCGCAAATCCGCACGTCTGTGGTGTCGGTGCCACGGAAGAAGATCTTTCGGAGCAATAGATCGGTAAGTTAACTAACGAATGTAAGATATCTGTATGTAAATGTTGCTCATTTTTTAAAAATGGCATTGAATGTGACGGGAATGTGGTGCGATACCGGTCGGCAAAATTACCGGCCGGCACGAGTGGGAACCTGACGTTTACGCAGCGGCGCCCGGCGAAAAAATCGCGGAGTTTGTCGCATGACCGACACCAGGCTTCTGCTTGCCTCGACCGCCCTTGTTTCTGTATTGGCGTTGACGCCCGCCCTGGCAGAAACATATTGGACCGGCGACTTCAACAACGAGTTCAACGTCTTCGAAAACTGGGACAGCAACTTCAACGGTGGCGACCTGGTGATCGACGGCAACCACGCGGTCACCACGTCGACGGCGACGATCGCCACCGACATCAACTCGGTCAACGCGCCTGACAACGGACCGCGATCGCTGGTGATTTCGGGTGGCGCCACGCTGACCAGCACAATCTCGAACTACGCCGCTATCGCCATCGGCTGGTCGGCGGGCTCCACCTCCACCATAACCGTGACCGGGGCGGGGTCCAAGCTGGTGGTCGAGGGCACCAACGCCTGGACCAACATCGGCTGGCAAGCCGGCGCCACCGGCATCCTCACCGTTGCCGACGGCGGCACCTTCGAAACCAACTATCATGTTTCGGTGGGCCAGGGCGCCGGCTCGAATGGCACGATCTCAGTTGACAACGCCAACCTCAATATCCTGAACTCCGGCCAGCTCATCATCGGCTACGGTGGCGACGGTACCGTCAACATCGCCAACGGCTCGACCGCGACGCTGACCGGCCACGTCTTCGTCGGCAACGGCGCCAACCTCACCGGCAACCTCAACATAACGGGCGGTTCCACCACGACGGTGGGCGGCCAGCTCATCGTCGGCGTGGGCAGCAACTCCGTCGGCAATGTCACCGTCTCGGGCGGCTCGACTCTCACCGTCTCTGATTATCTGGTGCTGGGTCTCGGCACGACCGGCAACGCCACCTTCAGCGACAGCGGCACGACGGCGACCTTCAACGGCCCGTTCTACGTTGGCTACACCAATGTCGGCAATTACACCGTCGAGAACGGTGCCAGCACCACGGTGTCGACCACCGCTTACATCGGCCACGCCGCCGGCACCAACGGTACGGTCACGGTGACCGGCTCCGGCTCGTCCTTTGCCGCCATGGGCAACGTGATGCTCGGCGAGGCCGGCACGGGCAACATGACGGTGTCGAACGGCGCTGAGGCGACCGTCACGGGCAACCTGTCGGTCGGCGCTGGCATCTATTACGACGACGATTACGACACGACCTCCTACAACACGACGGCCTCCGGCGCGCTGACGGTGACCGGCTCCGGCTCGACGCTGACAGTCGACGGCACGCTTTATGCCGGTAACCACGCCAACGGTACGGTGACGGTGTCCGGCGGTGGCGCGATCAGCGCTGGAGAGGTCGTCATTGCCAGCGAGACGGGCTCGACCGGCACGCTCATCATCGGCGGCGCCTATGATTCCACGGCGAGCGACGAAGGCGCGGCTGCTTCCGGTACGCTCGACGTCACCACGATCGCCTTCGGCGATGGCGACGGCGAAATCGATTTCAACATCTCCGATGCGGACGTCTACACCTTCGCCAGCGCCGTCACCGGGGCCGGCGACATCTACGTCTACAACGGCACGATCAGCCTGACGGGCGACTACAGCGCCTATACCGGCGACACCACCGTTTCCGGCGGCACGCTGCTGGTCGATACCGACACGTTCCTCACCTCCGCGATTTCGGTTGCCGACGGAGGAACGCTTGGCGGTACGGGCACGCTCACCAGCGTGTCGCTGGCCTCTGGCGCGACGATCGCTCCGGGCGATAACGGGATCGGCACGCTGACGGTTTCGGGCGGCGACGTCACGTTCGTCTCCGGATCGACGCTTGCGGTGCAGGCGGCCAGCGACGGGACGTCGGACCTGCTTGATGTCACCGCGACGGGCACGGGCGGCAGCGTGACCATCGAGGACGGCGCGACGCTTTATGTTTCCGGGCTGAGCGGCGATCCGGAAGCCGGCTATTCGCTGGCCTCCAGCTACACGGTGCTGACGGCGACGAACGGCATCACCGGCACGTTCTCGTCCGTGACCGACGATTTCGTCTATCTCGATGCGAGCGTCGATCAGGACGCCGACGAGATCCGGGTGCAGCTCGTGCGCAACGACAAGACGCTCGGCTCCGTGGTCTCGTCTGGCAACCGCAACGGCCGCGCCGCCGCCAACGCCCTCGACGGCCTCGGCGATACCAACGAACTCTACAACGCCGCGCTGTGGATGACGGGCGGAGACACGGACCGGACCTACCAGGAGCTTTCCGGCGACAGCTATCCCGGGACGTCGCAGGCGATCATCGGGGCGACGCGCTATTCGCGCGACATCGTCGCCAGCCGTGTGCGCTCCGCGTTCAACGGCGTCGCGACAATGGAAATGTCCACCGTCGCCACCCACGGCGACGGCACCGAAAAGGACGTGTCGTCAAGCGGCGGGCCGGTGCTCTGGGCAAAGGGCTACGGCGCCTGGTCGAAGCTCGACGGCGGCACCGGCGTCACCGGTTTGCAGAGCGTCAGCGCCGGCGTGGTCCTCGGTGCCGACACGCAGATCGCCGATGCGTGGCGTGCCGGTGTGTTCGCGGGCTATGGCCACACGCACGCCCAGGCGCGCGGCATCGTGTCGGAGAACGACGCCGACACCTTCCAGCTCGGCCTTTACGGCGGCCGCCAGTTCGGCGCTCTGGGGCTCAGGTTCGGCGCGAGCTATTCCTACAACGATGTCTCCGCCGACCGCACGGTCACCGTTGCCGCGCTCACCTCGGATCTGAGTGCCGACTATGCCGCGCACACCGCCTACGGCTTCGCCGAGCTCGGTTATCTGTTCCGCTTCAACGATACGAAGGTGGAGCCTTTCGCGAACCAGGCGATCGTTTATCAGAACACCGACGGCTTCACCGAAACCGGCGGCTCCGCGGCGCTGTCGGTTGCATCCAGCGACCAGACGCTGGGCGTCTCCACGCTCGGCGTGCGCTTCGAGCAGGATCTCGCCGGCTTCTTCGAGGGCCCGTTCGCGCTGACGGGATCTCTGGCCTGGCAGCATACGTTCGGCGACGTGGACGCGGAAACGACCATGCGCTACGCCGCAGGCGGCGCCGCATTCCGGGTCACCGGCGCGGCGCTGGACCGCGATGAGGCGGTGTTCTCCGCCGGATTCCGCGCGCAGCTGACGGACAGTGCCGATTTCTCGCTCTCCTACGAGGGAACGGTCGGCGAGGACAGCCAGTCGCACGGCGCGCAGGCAACCGTCGCGATCCGCTTCTGACCGGCGTCAACGCAGCAAGGCCAAGCGGCGGCCTTGTGGCCGCAGATCAAACGGGGCAAGCGGCGGCCTTATGGGGCCGCCGTCCCGGCAAGGGCGATCAGGACGCCGTGCGCCGCCGCCGGCCTTGCTTTTGCGCCACCAGCGCCCGGATCTGCGCGGCGACATCGCCGATATGCTGTTTCGACTTCACGAGCGTCAGGTCGATGAAGGGGAGCTCCTCGGCGGGCGCGTCGAGTGCGGTCAGCACGACAATGGCCGTCTCCGCGGGGTCGGGGAGGGCGTCGAACAGATCGCCGGCGTTTCCGCTGCGCAAATCGGTGTCGATGATGACGAGATCGAACGTGCGCTCGCTCAGGCGTTGTCTGGCGTCCTCCACCGTCGTCTCGTTTGTCAGTTCGATGTCGTCCTCGAGCGCGATCCGCAGGATTTCGGCGAAATCTGCGTCTTCTTCCAGATGCAGTCCCGAATACGTCGGGACCGGGCGCGGTCCGGTCTGCGGGGACCGGTGGTCTCGTCTGTGAGCGAGCGGAAAGGCGACGCGAAACGTCGTTCCCTCGCCGGGCTCGCTCACGAACCCGATCTCACCGCCCATGCCCTCCACCAGACGCTTGGTGATGATGAGCCCGAGGCCGGTTCCCGTGCGGTGCGCCGAGGAGCTGGCGTCGGCCTGGCTGAAGGGCATGAAGATCTTGTCGCGGAAATCCTGCGGAATACCGGGACCATGGTCGACGACGGAGATGACGGCCGCGCCATCCTGGCGTTCCAGGGTGACCTCCACGCGGTCGTTCTCGGGCGAGAACTTCACTGCGTTGGAAATGAGGTTCGCCATCACCTGCTGAAAGCGGTCCTGATCGATCTGGCAGGCGAGCGGTTCGTCGGCGACGGCGCTCTTCAGCGAGACCTTTCGCTCCTGGGCCAGGCCGGCGTTCAGCTCCACCGCCTTGGCGATCTCGCCGGCGAGATCGCAACGCCCCATGCGGAACTGCATCTTCGAGGCCTGCAGCTTCTCGAAATCCAGAATGTCATTGACCAGCAGGATCAGCCGGGACGTATTCTTCTGCGCCATGGAGAGCATACGGGCGATCTTTTCCGGCACCGGCTTCGCCATGAACTGTTCCGTCAGCGCCAGCGCGCCGCGGATCGAGGTCAGTGGCGTGCGCAATTCGTGGCTGACGGTGGCGACGAACTCGGAGCGGATGCGCTCCACCTCGCGCCTTTCGGAAATGTCGCGGATGACGCCGCTGAACTTCATCCGCCCGTTGACGACGAGCGCGCAGACGCCGATTTCCACCGGGATAAGCCGACCGTCGGCTGCGATCACCTCCAGCTCGCGCACCTGCCCCGCCTGACCGGGCGTCTTGAGCTTGCGATAGACATCGCGGAACAGCCGTTCGTAGTGCGAAATCGGCTGAGGCAGCAGACGCGTCACGTTCTGGCCGATGATCTCTTCGGCGCGGTAGGCGAAGATGCGTTCGCAGCTAGGATTGAATTCCTCTATCGTTCCCAATTCGTCGAGCAGGATCAGGCCGTCGGCCACGTTGTGGACGATGACCTTGGCCCGGGCCTCGCTGTCGATGAGCGCCTGTGTGCGCTGGCGGAACGAGCGGGCGAGATCGCCGATCTCGTCCCCGCGATCGGTCGGCAGAGCCGCGATGAGCTTGCGGTCCGGCAGGCTCGATATCATTCCGGTCAGCTCGCCCAGCGGCTGGATGAAGCGCCGCGCGAAGATGATGGCGATGACCCCGAGCACGAGCGCGGCGACGAGCGATATGGCGAGCACGCGGTTGCGCACGGCCACGGCGTCGGCGAACAGGTCGGCCGTGGGCAATTGTGTTGCGAAGCCGATCTGCGCCGACTGCTGCGCGAACCGCCCCGAATCGCGCACGAAATAGGCGATCGTGTCGCCGATCTCCACCACACCCTCGCGATCGGTGCGGCCGAGGATCCGGGAGACGAGCGGCGGCGGGCGACGGGAGGGATCGGAGCGCAGTTGCAGGGTCACGCGGTCGATCGGCTCGCCGGGTGAGCGCTGGACGTAACCGCCTTCGCCATTGACCGCGACCGCATAATTCTCGTCCGAATGCGGGCCGATCACCGCGCGCAGCACGGCTTCGTAATCGGCATCGATGACGATGAGCCCGAAGCGCTGGCCGGTGACGTCGTCCACCGGTGTCATGCCATGGACGGTGAGCATGCCGCTGCGCGTGTCACCCCCGGACGCGCCTTCTGGTAAGATGTCGGAGAATGCGACCTCGTTGGAGGGAAGGGAGGCGCCGAAGCGGATGTAGCGCTCTGCGACGTCGGGGCGCACAGAGCGGTCGGGCGCGGTCACCGTGCCGCGCTGGGAGCGTTCCACCCGGAGGATCTCGCGGGTTTTTTCGCCGAGTTCGACGAAGCGGAGCCGGGTATATTCGGGATTGTTGTCGAGAACCGAACGGAAGGTTGCCGCGAGCCGCTCGCGCCAGAGGGAAGTGGTGGAGCCGTCCGCGGGGTCGGTCCCCGCATTGTGCGTGCTTCTGATGATGCCGCTGACGGCAGCGGTGCCTGCGACGGTACGAAGGTCCCTTGCGATCGTGGAATAGGCCTTGTCGAAGTGATGGGCCATGTCCCGCGTTTCCGCGGCGATCTTGGCGATCGCGTTGCCCATGGTGATGTCGCGGATCTGCGTGAAGGCCACCACCCCGATCGCGGCAGTGCTGGCAACGACGCAGAAGCAGACCAGAAACATGATCCGGTAACTCATCGATCCGAAAAGGCGGCGTTTCGTCCGTTCCATTTTCATCGAGCGAAAGCTGTTTCTGCTTGATGGATATGATAACTTATAAATGCGGTAAGAAGATAATAATTAGTGTTCGCATCACGGCGGATAATACGTAAGTAAATATGCGAGTGGGATGCGAATGGATGCTGGAATTGTGTGGAATGGTTCTTTTATTTGAAATGAATTTCGGAACTTTCGCGGCGCACTGCTAGAGCATATCCCGATCAGATGGAGCCTATCCGATCGGAAAGCGCTCTGGTGGTACAAGTCCCGCTTCAGCGACTGCACTCGCGGACATCTTCCGGGGCGATGGGGGAGTGGCCCGCCGGACGGCGGACGAGGTGCGCGGCTATCGTGGCGCTTTGGGAACCGGCGCGTCGTGCGGTCCGGAAAAAGTGGCGACCCCGACAGGATTCGAACCTGTGACCGACGGCTTAGAAGGCCGTTGCTCTATCCAGCTGAGCTACGGGGCCGGCTTGGCGGCGTGCGGTGACGCGCGTTGCGAGTACGGTGCCACATGCGCGCAGGAAAGTCTCGCGCCGCGCCGCTTCCCGAGAGGCCGCGAACGGGCCTTTCCAGATCTTTTTTGCCTGATCCTTGCGGGAGCTCAGTGCGTCCAGGGCGTGAGGCGATCGGAGCGGAAGTTGTCGGCGTAGGCCATGGGACGGATCTTGCGCTCGTGCGTCTCCGACACCCGGTAGGGGATGCCGCGCGCCTTGGCATAGGCCACCGCTTCCTCGCGCGTGTCGAAGAACAGGCGGATCTGGCCGTTCATGTCGACCGACGAGGTGTAGCCCATCAGGGGCTCGATCTCGCGCGGGCTTTCCGGCTCGTAGTCGAGTGCCCAGCGTTTCGTCTTCGCCTTGCCCGACTGCATCGCCGTTTTGGCGGGACGATAGATGCGTGCGACCATGACCGTCTCCGAATTCTCGTTCTTCACCAGATCCGCGCCTGCCCTCGTACCCATCGGACAGAGAGGCGAGCGTGCCGCCATATTAGCTCAATGGATCTGGCAACCATCGAAAAAGATTGGTCGGGGCAGCAGGATTTGAACCTGCGACCCCCTGGTCCCAAACCAGGTGCGCTACCAGACTGCGCCATGCCCCGAGCGGTGGTATCCGCGAGGGTTGGATACACGAGAAAAGCGCGCGCCGGCAAGCGCATATCAAGCGCATACGACGATAACCGCCAATCTCGTGTCGCCGCCGCCGCAAAGGCGGCACTTGCCAAACTGCAATGGCGCGCGAATGCGCTGCGCTGTTTACCGGTGGGAAAGCATAGCGGACGGTCGCAGCGGCGCCGTCCGCTGCAACATGCTAATATTTAGGGTGAATTCGGGACAATAGCGGTAAAATAAGGGGCAAGAACATGCCGGTGTCGAAACTGGTGGAGCTGGCGCGCGACCGCAGCGCCAAGGGCAGAACGGCGCTGGTCAAGGCGATTTCGGACATCTTTTTCCAGGAAACCCACATTCCCGGCGACATCGAGAAGCGGCTGTTCGGGGACGTCGTCGCCCGGATTCTCGATCAGGTGGCCGACGAGATCCGCGCCGACATCGCCGATCAGATCGCCCGCTCCGAACATGTCGACCGCGAACTGGTGCTGACGCTGGCGAACGATGACGCCGTTGTCGCAACCCCGATCCTGCAGATGTCGCCGCTGCTCTATGACGACGACCTCGTCCAGATCGCCCGCACGTGTGGCGAGACCCATCGCTCCGCGATCGCAGGGCGCCCCGCGTTGGCAGAAGCGGTCACCGATGTGCTGACCGAGGTCGGCGGTCCCGACGTGCTGCGCAAGGTCGCCGCGAACCGCGGCGCGCGGTTTTCCATGGCCGGGCTCGGCCATCTGCTCAATCGCGGCGGACAGGATCCGGAGGTTCAACGGAGCCTTGCCGAACGTGGTCGCGACGAGGACGGTTTTGCCCGGAACCTGCAGACCTCGCTGACCGACGAATTGCGCACGCGCCTCGGCGCTTTCGCCACACTGGTGGAAGCGGGCCGCTTCGAGGAGGCGGCGCGCCGTGCCTCGCTGATGATCGAGGAAGGCATGAAGGAGAATGCCCATCGCCAGCTGGAGCGCGACGCGCTCTACGACGCGGTGCGCGAAGGACGCCGGACACTTGATTCGGTCATGAGCGAACTCGCGATGGAGGACAGGCTCGGCGACTGCATCTGGCTGCTGGCGATGCTCTTGCGGCTGGAGGAGGCCACGCTGAAGCGCTCGCTCCTTCATTCCGACGTTTCGGCGGTGGTGATGCTGTGCCGCGCCACCAGCATGGGCACGCAGGGTTTCTGCGCCTTCAGCCGGTTGATCTGCAAGCGCGTGGGGCGCAACGAGAGCGAGGTCAGCACGCTGACCGAAGCCTTCAGCCGCACACGCCAGGAAGATGCGCGCCGCACCGTGCTGATGATTCGCGAGGCCCAGCGCTCCCGCATCGGCAAGCGCGATGACGCGGAAACGCCGGGAAAGTCCAGGGCGACGCCGGCGGCTACGGTGGCCGCGTAAGTCCGCGCGTTTGAAGCGCTGCCGAGCGCTCAGTACCCGGGCCAGGCGACGCCTTCGCCGGCCCAGAACGGGTACGGGCCGTCGGCCTTTTCCACATAGGCCGTGTGCGTTACCAGTCCCGCCTCCGCGCTCCAGTGGTGGAGGTAATAGGCGGGCGGTTCGAAATTGAACTGGGCCGGCGCGTCATCTTTCAGCGCCAGAACCACCTGATGCGCGACGCCCGGCGCAATGGTGACGACCTTGCCGCCGCAGGTCGCCACGATGCCGCGATGGTCGTGGCCGCAGATGATTCTCTCCACATGGGCATGCTTGGCCACGATATCGGCAACGGCCGCGCCGTCGCGCAGGTTGATCGCGTCCATGTGGTGGATGCCGGTGAGGACCGGCGGATGATGCACGGCGACGATCGTCGCGATGTCGGGCTTGGCGGCAAGCGTCTCGTCGAGCCAGGCGAGTTGCTCAGGCCCCAGTTCGCCGTGACCGGCGCCGGGAACCGAACTATCAAGAGCGACGAGGCGCACGTCGCCGATGGTCACCGCATAGCGCAGGCGATCGGCCGGACCCTGGTCGAGCCCCGGATAGCCGGGAAAGGCTTCCTTCAGCTGCGCTGAATGGTCATGGTTGCCTGAAAGCAGATAAACCGGCATGGGAAGCCGCGACAGGATTTCGCGCGCCACCACATATTCGCGCGGATCACCCTGGTCGGCGATGTCGCCGGTCACCACCACCGCATCGGGCGCGGGATCTAGGGCGCAAAGGGCCTCCACTGCGCGTTCCGCGAGCATGTTGGTCTCGCTCACCCGGTAGCAGGCGAGGCCGCGCGGTTTCAGGTGCAGGTCGGTGATCTGGGCGATAAGGGTCATCTCGGTCTCTGTGCTTGTCGGGGGCGGGGCGATGTGGGATGTGGCCGCCGGGGAGGCGGGCGAGCCGGGAGAGGTTTCCGTTCGCGCCAGTCTGCACCATTCGACAGCTTCGGGCACCCGCTTAGACGGCGGCGATGACGATGCGATGAAACGGCGCCGGGCCAAGCTCGGAATCGACCTTTGCCGCGTCATCCTGTAGGAGAGGCGCGTTCCCCCGCCCGTGGCGGGCGACCAATCATCCGGAGCCGGATTGTGAGCGATCCCGAGGAGCCCCGCAAAAGCGGGGACATGGCCAGCGAAGACACGCAGAAGACACCCGCCGACCCGGCGCAAGCTTCCGCACCCGTGCCGGAAGGCGAACAGGCGCCGGAGTTGGGGGCCGGGCCGCAGGGCGCGCCCGAAGCCTCGCCCGGGTCTTTGCCCGAACAGGCGCCCGAACAGGCATCTGGGCCGTCGCCCGAACAGGCGTCTGCGGCCGAGGCGGCGCAACCGGAGCCTTCGCCGCAGCCCGCGAACGACGAGGACGGAACGCACGGCGCGCCGCCGCCCGTGGCCACGCCGCCGCGTTGGCTGCGCATCTTCGGCCATTCCGGCATCGCTGAGGTGCTGCTGATCGTCGTGACGCTCGCCGCCTTCCTGCCGGGCTTCTGGACCGTGCCGCCGCTCGACCGCGACGAGCCACGCTTTGCCCAGGCCTCGAAGCAGATGCTGGAGACCGGCAACTATTCCGACATCCGCTTCCAGCAGGAGGCCCGCTACAAGAAGCCCGTCGGCATCTACTGGTTGCAGGCGGCGGCTGCCAAGGCGACCGGTTATGGCGCTGATGCCCCGATCTGGGTCTACCGGCTGCCCTCGATCATTGGCGCCATTCTCGCCGTGCTCCTGACCTTCTGGACCGCGCGCGCCTTTACCGGGCCGCCGCAGGCCTTTCTCGCCGCCCTGTTCGTGGCGGTCGCGGTCGTCGTCGGCGTCGAGGCGCGCCTTGCCAAGACCGACGCGATGCTGCTCGCCACCATCGTCGCCAGCCAGGGGGCGCTCGCCCGCATCTGGCTTTCGGGGAAAGCGCGACAGCCCTTGTCGCTGGTGCTGACCTTCTGGATCGCGCTCGGCCTCGGCGTGCTCATCAAGGGCCCCGTCGCGCCGATGATCGTGGGGCTGACGATCCTCGCGCTTGTCGCGATCACGCGACGCGTGCGCTGGCTGCGCTCCCTGCGTCCGCTGATGGGCCTCGGCATTCTCGTCGTGCTCGTCGCGCCGTGGTTCGTCTCCATCGGCATCGCCACCAAGGGCGCCTTCTTCCAGGAGGCGCTGGGGCGCGACCTGATCGGCAAGCTCGGCCAGGGGCAGGAGAGCCACGGCGCGCCGCCGCTCACACATCTGGCCGCCATGTTCGGCACGTTCTGGCCGCTGCCGGCCTTCCTGCTGGCGGCGATCGCGCCGGCCATCCGCAACCGGCGCGCCGCGACCGTCCAGTTCTGCGTCGCCTGGGTGGTGCCGAGCTGGATCGTCTTCGAGCTGGTCGCCACCAAGCTGCCGCACTACACCATGCCGCTGCTGCCGGGTCTTGCGATCCTCACCGCCTTCGGGCTGGTGGCGACGGCGGAGGCCGCGCCGCGCAGGTGGCTTGCCTGGATCATGGCGGTTCTGCTGGCGCTGGTGCCGCTCGTTCTGGCGGTCGGCTCGGCTGCGGGGCCGATCTATCTCGGCGTGAGCCCGTCGCCTCCGGGCGTCGTTCTGTGCGTGCTGGCCGCCATCGTCGGGCTTTATGGCGCGCGCGCCGTGCTGAGGGGGGCGGCGGTGAACGCCGTGCCGCGCGCGGTGCTGACCACACTTCTGCTCTATGCCGGCGTCTGGGGCTTCGTCATGCCGGCGTTGAGCCCGATCTGGGTGAGCCCGCGGCTGGCGGAGGCCGCCGATCAGGCTTCCGGTTGCGCGAAGGCGGATATCTTCTCCGTCGGCTTCAACGAACCGAGCTTCATCTTCCTGACCGCAACCGATACGAAGCTAGGAAACCCGGATGCGGCTGCGACATGGATCGCCCAGCCCGCCACGATGATGCCCGATTGCCGCGTCGTGGCGGTGGAAAGCCGGTATGAAGGCGATTTCCTCGACAAGGCGAAGGCGGAAGGGGTGGCGCTGGCCCTGTCGTCTCGGGTAGAGGGGGTGAACATCAACGGCGGACGCAAGCTCGACATCGCCGTTTACAAGCGGACGGGCCCTTGAGCGAGACGAACGTGAGCGAGACGAAACCGGACAGCGGCATCTGCCAGGAGCACGACGAGACGGAGACGGGCTGGCGCGGGCGGCTTCGCGCTGCCGGTCGGCGCTTGCGTGCGAACGCGTGCCTGCTGAAGGCAAATCTTGGCCGGCGCAACGGGCGGGCGCGTCGCACGTCCGATCCGCTGCCGCCGGGCCACCGGCCGCAGGATCTGCTCGCCATCCTCCTGCTCACCGTCGGCATCGCCGTGATCGCGCTCGACCGGGCCTCCTATCCCTGGATCCACGCGATGCCGCGCGAATACACCGCCTTCTTCCGCGCCATCACCGATATCGGCAAGTCGCACTGGATCCTGTGGACGACAGGTCTGTTCCTTCTCGGAACGATGACGATCGACTGGCGCCACGTCTCCTGGCGCACGCGCAAGGCGATGACGCTGGTGTGGACCTATTGCGCCTTCATCTTCTTCACGGTGGCGGCAAGCGGTGTGATCGCGCTGGTGCTGAAATGGTGCCTCGGCCGGCCGCGGCCGAAGCTGTTTGAGACCGTGGGGCCGCTCGGCTTCGACTTTCTCGCCTTCAACATCTCCTACACGAGCTTTCCCTCCGGCCACGCGACCTCGGTGGCCGCGCTCGCCGCCTCGCTGTGCCTGATCTTTCCCAGCTGGCTCTGGCTGATCGCGGTGTGCGGTTTCTGGCTGATCTTCTCGCGCATCATGGTCGGTGCGCATTACCCTTCCGACGTGATCGCCGGGACGCTGCTCGGCATTTCCGTGGTGCTGTGGACGGCGCGCTACATGGCTGTCCGGCGTCTCGGTTTCGCCATCGTGCCGGGCAAGGGAATACGCCCGATCGCCAGCGGCCGCAGCCTTGGCCGGGCGCTTTCAACCCTCGGCCGTGCCGCCGTTCGCGCCGGTGCCCGCAAGGAGGCGCGGCTTGCTCCCTCCCGGCCGAAAGACAACGAGACACATTCCGATGACCGATAACGAGATGCCCGCACCGTCTGGTGACCTTTCGGTGGTGGGCGATACCGGAGCTCCTCAGGTTTCGGTCGTCATTCCGGCCAAGGACGAGATCGGCAACCTGCCGGGCCTGATCGAGGAAATCCGCGCCGCCCTCGACGGGAAACGCACCTTCGAGGTGATCGCCATCGACGATGGTTCATCGGATGGCACCGACCGGATGCTGGCGACAATGCGCGCGACCTCGCCATGGTTGCGCCCGGTTCGCCATGCGTCGGCCTGCGGCCAGAGCTGCGCGGTACGCACCGGACTGCTGCATGCGCGCGGCGACATCGTCGTGACCATCGACGGCGACGGCCAGAACGATCCGGCCTACATACCGGCGCTTGTCGATGCGCTGGAGGCGGCCGGGCCCGCCGTGGCGCTTGCCGCCGGCCAGCGCGTGGGGCGCAAGGCGACCGCGTTCAAGCGTTTCGCCTCGAAGTTCGCCAACAGGCTGCGCGGCGCGATCCTGAAGGACAACACGCGCGATTCCGGTTGCGGACTGAAGGCGGTGCGCCGCGTGGTGTTCCTGAGGCTTCCCTATTTCGACAGCTGGCACCGTTTCCTGCCGGCGCTGGTGATGCGCGAGGGCTACGGCGTCGTCCATGTCGATGTGGTCGACCGCGAACGGCAGCACGGCGCCTCGAAATACGGCGTCTTCGATCGCGCGCTGATCGGCATTCTGGACCTGTTCGGCGTGTGGTGGCTGCGCCGGCGCCGCAAGTCGATCCCCATCGTTTCCGAGATTGCCCAAGATGGTGCCCAAAATGACAAGTGAGAGTTGGCTCGACGGCCTGGCGCAATGGGCGCATCAGGTCTTCGTTCTGCAGTTCGACGTGTGGGTGCTGCTGGGCTTCGTCGCGCAAGCCATGTTCATGATGCGCTTCGTGGTGCAGTGGATCGCGTCCGAACGCGTCGGCAAGTCGATCGTGCCGGTGGCGTTCTGGTTCTTCTCGGTGGCCGGCGGGATCCTGCTGCTGGTCTATTCGCTGATCCGGAAGGACCCGGTCTTCATCGCCGGGCAGGCGCTGGGGCTGGTGATCTATTTCCGCAACATCTACTTCATCTTCCGCGAAAAGAAGGAGGCGCTGCCGCCGCAGGAGTGACGGGGCGGGGGCTTTGTTGCCGGCAACAGGAACCTTCGATCCGTGAAAGTCTCTCGGGCGTCATCAGACACCTAGGGGAGATTCCGGATCTGCGAAGAGGTACTTCGCACCGCATCGCGTCCGGGATGACGCTGGAGGGGCGTGCAAGGGACGGCGCGGCTCCTCGTGGTGTCGTGGTTCAGCGCAAGCCGCCCATCCTTCGAGACGGCGCTGACGCGCCTCCTCAGGATGACGTTGTGTTTGTTGTTGTTTTCTCTGAAATAACACTACCGGAACGTCATCCTGAGAGCCCGGCCCGTAAATGGTATCGGGTTACGTGCGCCTGCACTATCCCCGTCATTGCCGGCTCCGACCGGCAATCCATGCCGTGATGTTTCGGCACGGTGTACTGGCGAATTCTCCCCTCATTTCAGATTCTTCCCGCGTGGATGTTTCACGGCATGGATCCCGGCTCGGAGGCCGGGATGACGGGGGGAGAAATAGAGACACATAACCGGTTACCATTTTCGGGTCAGACTTTCAGGATGACGTTATCGGGTTGATGGCGCCACGGAACCGTCAACGCACACAACGTCATCCTGAGGAGGCGGCGCAGACGCCGTCTCGAAGGATGGGCCACGGCGCAACCGTCCGCCGGACCTTTCGGCCCGGCCGGGAAACCCTCTAGTGAATCTCCACGCCGCGGGCGTGGTAGCTGCCGTCTTCCATCACGTCGAAGAGCTCGTCCACCTGCGGGTGGCGGACCGGTTCGCCGGTGTCGTCGGAGACGAGGTTCTGCTCCGAGACATAGGCGATGTATTCGCTCTCCTCGTTCTCGGCCAGCAGATGATAGAACGGCTGGTCCTTGCGCGGCCGGATGTCCTCCGGGATCGCCTCGTACCAGTCGTCGGTGTTGTCGAAGGTGGGGTCGACGTCGAAGATCACGCCACGAAACGGGTAGACCCGGTGGCGGACGACCTGGCCGATCCTGTATTTGGCCGATCGGATCCTCTCAATCAAATCGAAGTCTCCACGCGTGGTGAAACGCCCGCCGGCGGCCTCGCTGGAGGCGGCCGGCTGGTCTGGAATGTTTGTGCTCTTCATTGGGCGCCTTACAACGCATGCTTGCCCTTGAGTGTCAAGTGACACTCGCCGCAAGGTCGCCGACCCCGCACCTCACAAACCGTAGCGTTCCGCCATGTCGCGGTCCTTGTCGGCGACGCGGCGGGCGAGGTCCACGATCACCTTCGCCTGTTTCCAGGTCGCATCGTCCTGCATCTTGCCGTCGATCATCACCGCGCCGGTGCCGTCGGGCATGGCGTCGAGGATCTTTTTCGCGAACGCCACCTCGTCCGGATCGGGCGAGAAAACCCGCTTGGCGATATCGATCTGGGAAGGGTGCAGCGACCAGGCGCCGACGCAGCCCATCAGAAACGCGTTGCGGAACTGCGCCTCGCAGGCGGCAGCGTCGGAAAAGTCGCCGAACGGTCCGTAGAAGGCGCGGATGCCGGCCGCCATGCAGGCATCGACCATCTTGGCGACCGTGTAGTGCCAGAGATCCTGCTGGAAGGCGGTGCGTGGCGCATCGCCGTGCGGATCGGCGACGACGGCGTAATCGGGATGGCCGCCGCCGACGCGGGTGGTCTTCATGCCGCGCGAGGCGGCGAGGTCGGCCGGACCGAGGCTCATGCCGTGCATGCGCGGCGAGGCGGTGGCGATCGCCTCCACGTTCTTCACGCCTTCCGCCGTCTCCAGGATCGCGTGGATGAGGATCGGCTTGGAAATGCCGTTGCGCGCCTCGAGCTGGGCGAGCAGCTGATCGAGATAGTGGATGTCCCAGGGGCCTTCGACCTTGGGCAGCATGACGACGTCGAGCTTGTCGCCGGCCGCCGGCACGATCTGCATGATGTCGTCGAGAAACCACGGACTGTTGAGGCAGTTGACGCGGGTCCAAAGGCCGGTGGCGCCGAAGTCGTTCGCCTTCGCCATCTCGATGAAGCCCGCGCGCGCCGCGGTCTTGGCGTCGGCGGGAATGGCGTCTTCCAGATTGCCGAGCACCACGTCGACCTTGGAAATGAGGTCTGGCACCTTGGCCCGCATCTTCTCCACGTGCGGCGGCACGAAATGGATCATCCGTTCCAGCCTCACGGGCAATTCGCGATAGGGCGCGGGCGCCCCGATGGCAAGCGGCTGGTAGAAGGCGCGCGGTGTCTTCATGCGGGTCATTCCTCCCTCGGTCCCCGGATTTTGCCGACTGGTATAGCGCTTTTTGTGCACAGCACAAATGCATCGAAAGGCGAGGGGCTTGAGGGCAGGCGGGGCGGAGCGCCTCTCGCCCTTACGCGGCGCGGATGCGGTCGAAGAAGACGCCGATCTCCTTGCGCAGGGCTTCGACCTCGCAGCCGACCGTGTCGACCGAGCAGCCGACGCCCTCGCTTGCCGCCAGCGTTTCGCCCGCCACATTGCGCAATTCGTCGATGTTGGCGGAAACGCCGCTGGCGGCGGTGGCCGTCGTCTGCATGCTGAGGGAAATGTCGCCGATCGCGGACATGTTGCCGGCGATCGAGGCGCCGATCTCTCCCGATATGCCGGTGATTTCGGTCGTGGAGGACACGATGCCCTCGATCTCGTCGACCGTGCGCGTCGTCGCCTTCTGGATCGCGTCGATCTGGCTGGCGATCTCGTCGGTGGCGCTGGAGGTCTGTTCGGCGAGCTTCTTCACCTCTGCGGCCACCACCGCAAAGCCGCGCCCGGCTTCGCCCGCACGTGCCGCCTCGATGGTCGCGTTCAGCGCCAGAAGGCTCGTCTGCGCGGCGATGTCGTTGATCAGCGAGAGTACTGAGCCGATCCGGTCGGCGGCGTCCGCAAGCTCGTGGACCGTGGCACGGGTCGCCGTCGCCCGCTCGTGGCTTTCGCCGGCCAGACGAGTGGCCTTGTCCGACTGGTCGCGGATCGCGGCGACGGCGGATTTCAGATCGTCTGAGGCCTCCGCGCTCGCCGAGACGCCCGCACTTGCGCGCTCCAGCGCCCCGCCCACCCCGTCGGCCATGGTCTTGGTCTCGTTGGCCACATGGCCGAGCGTGCCGGCCATCTCGCGCATGGCGCGCATGACGTCGGCAATGCGCGAAAGCGATGTTTCCGTCGCCTCTTCCAGCACCCCGATCGCCTCCTCGCGGTGGCGCATGCGCCGCTGGCGGGCCTCGGCGTTCTTCTCCTCATAGACGGCGAGCGACAGGTCGAGGTCGAGCATGATCGCCCGCATGATTGCGCGGTTTGCGGCAAGCGCGCGGTTGGCGCGCAGGAAACCGGCGCCGCCGGCCAGCGCCATCAGCTCCCCCATGATGTGCTGATAGCCGGCTATGTACCAGCGCGGCTCGATGCCGACGCCGTAATGGGCAGAGCCGATCCGCATGATGCTGTCGAGATGCGCCGCGCCGAAGGGCTCGTTGAACAGCAGCTTCCAGTGACCCATCTGCGCCTTCTTCAGGCCGGCTGTATTGTCGGCGACCATCGCGCGGGTTTGCGGGAAGCGGCCCAGATGCACGTAGAAGCGATCGAGAACGCCCGGCATCTTCGCCGCGAGCTTCGGCCACAGGTCGGCGAGGATGCGGCGGTCTTCCGGCGAGAAGGAAGCGAAGGCCAGTCGGGTCTCGATGTCCAGCGTCGCGGAATTTGTTGTTGTTCTTGCCTTCGTCACGGTGCAGGCCTCCCAAACCGGCGTTTGAATGTATCGCCAGTTCTACGGATGCCGGGATAAACAAGGCCTTAACGATGGCGGAGGCCGCTAGGTTAATTTACGCGGCCCGCCGTTTCAGCCCGGCTTCAGGCGCTCGCGATCGGCTGGGCTGGATAAAAGCGCGAGGCATGGACGACCAGCGTCATCAGCACGAGCACGCCGAGCGCCTGGTGGGCGAGCGCCAGCCCGAAGGGGACCACCAGCAACAGCGTTGTGATGCCGAGGGCCGCCTGGATGAGGATCGCGCCCACGGCATGGCCAGCGCCCCATTTCAGCCGCCGCGACGCTCCGCTTGCACGCAGCGACCACCAGTGCCACAGCGCCACCGCCAGCAGCAGGTAAGCGCCGCAACGATGCTGGAACTGCACCGTGGTGATGTTTTCGAAGAAATTCACCCAGGCGGGCTTCATCATCAGCAGGCCGGAGGGCACCAGATCGCCGTCCATCAGCGGCCAGGTGTTGTAGGTCAGCCCCGCATGCAGGCCGGCGACGAGACCGCCGAGAAAGATCTGCAACAGACCCAGCCCGACCAGCAGGAAGGCGCGGCGGCGCGCGGCGGGTGGGGCGCCGGCCGAAATTTCGTCGTTTCGCGGCGACAACCGCTGGGCGAGCCAGAGCGCATAGGAAAGAATTCCGCAGGCGACCGTCAGATGCACCGCCAGCCTGTACTGGCTGACATCGACCCGGTCGACGAGGCCGGAGGCGACCATCCACCAGCCGATCGCGCCCTGAAAGCCGCCCATGGCGAAGAGCGTGACGAGACGGGGCTTGAGCCACGGCTCGATGCGTCGCGTCGCCCAGAAGAACACCAGCGGCACGAAAAAGGCGAAGCCGACGAAGCGGCCGAGGAAGCGGTGCGCCCATTCCCACCAGAAGATGCGCTTGAATGCGTCGAGGCTCATGCCCTTGTTCACGCGCTCGTATTCCGGCGAAAGCTTGTACTTGGCGAATTCCTCGTCCCAGTCGGACTGGCTGAGCGGCGGAATGGTGCCGTGGATCGGTTTCCACTCGGTGATGGAGAGGCCGGAATCGGTGAGCCTGGTGGCCCCGCCCAGCATCACCATGCCAAAGACCAGCAAGACGATGGCGTAGAGCCACAGGCGTATCCACTTGCGATCGCGCGTCGTCGGCGATGTCTCGAGGCGTCCCGTCAACGTGGTGTCGGCATTCATGGGCTGTGTTTTCCTCTCCCCCAAGGCGCATCCCCCGAGCCATTCGACCTAGCCCGAACCGCGCCGGCAGACAAGCCATTCCGCCCTCGACTTTCGCACCCTGGGGAAGCTAAACAGGTCGGCGCACCGCCTCCGGCAGATCGTCACGCCGCTCCACGCAAGGGACCCTCCATGCCGCCGCTCAAACGTCTTTTCGGCACCATCGTTCTGGTCGTCTTCGTGGTCGTCTACGCCTTCGTTGCCGCTGTCATCGGCGACATGACCATGGGCAGCGCCTCCGAGCTCACCCGCATCGCCTATTATCTGGTCGCCGGCCTCGCCTGGACCATCCCCGCCGGGGCAATCATCTGGTGGATGTACCGGCGCTAGGCCGCCTGGCGGGGAGAGCATGGGTGCGCTGACCGATCTCGTTCTCGGTTGTCATTCCCGCGGAGGCTGGAATCCAGCATTCCAGAGACGTTTGCGGCCCGTGCGCTACTGCTGGATCCTGTGGTTTCTGGATCCCCGCCTGCGCGGGGATGACATCCCGAACTTGGGGCATCTTGACCCAACAGCCGTGGTCGGGGCCGGGCAATGACAGAGGAAACAGCGGCAGTCGCCGAGCCCGGCCCGCCCGCTCACAATCCCGGCAGCAACCCGTTGGTGATCGCGTAGAGAAACCCGGTCACCGTCACGACGGAAGCAAGCGTGCCGAGCAGCACGATGGCCGAGGCGCGCTGGACGTAGGTCTGGTAGGCGGTCGCCATGACGAAGACGTTGGCCGCCGGCGGCAGGCAGGCCATCAGCACCGCGGTCGACTTCCACAAGGGGCTGATGCCGCCGATCCAGTTCAAAAGCAGCAGAACCAGCAGCGGGTGCGCGATGAGCTTGATGAACAGGAGCACCGGCAATTCACCGGGAATGCGCCCGAGCGGCCGGATCGCCACCGTCACGCCGAGCGCGAAAAGCGCGCACGGGGCGGCGGCGGAGCGAAGGAACGTCAGCAGCGTGTCGAGGGCTGCCGGCGGCTTGAAGCCGATGGCTGCGGCCGCAACGCCGAGCGCGGTGGCCACGATGAAGGGATGCGTGACGATCTGGCGGGCAACGCCCAGCGCCGCCTTGCGAAACCCCACCTTTTCCGTGCCGCCCAGCGCCATCAGCAGCGGCAGCAGGGTGAACAGCAGGATGTTGTCGAAGCAGAAGATCAGCGCGGTCGGCACGGCGGCCTGCGCGCCGAGCGTGGCCAGCGTGATGCCGGGGCCCATATATCCGATGTTGGAATAGCCGCCGGCCATGCCCTGGATGGTCGCCTCGCCGATGCGGCCGGTCTTGAGGATGCCGAAACAGAACGCCAGCGCGAAGGCGCAATAGGTGGAGAATGTGGTGGTGGCGACGAAGCCGAGATTGGCCAGTTCCTGGATCGGCGTCTTGGCCAGAAGCTGGAAGAACAGCGCCGGCAGCGCCAGATAGAGGATGAAGAAGTTCATCCATTCCAGCCCGGCGGCCGGGATGGAGCGAATCTTGCCCGAGACGTATCCCAGAAAGATCAGTCCGAAGAACGGCAGGGCGAGGGATATGACTTCCTGCATGGGTGGGAAAAATCCGGTGGGTTCGGCGAAAAGGAACGGCTGGGGTGGGCGCGATCGCCGTTCCGGTTGCGTCTGCCGGTCGGCTCGGGGTATCCAGAATTGCCTAACGGGTTACTTACCCAGGGTCAATTGGACGACAGGCCCGCGTCAGAACGGGCCGCACGAAAGACGACATGACCCCTCACCAACTCTCCCTCCCGATGAAGCTGCGCTATGGCGGCGAATATGCCCTGCTGCGGCTCGTTGCCGGGCTTATCCGGCTGATGCCGGTGGACGTGGCCTCGCGCGTCATGGGCCGGGCCTGGCGGCTCATCGCGCCGCACACGAAGCGGCACGCCCATGCGCTGGAACACGTCGCGCTGGCCTTTCCGGACATGGCGCCGGAGGAGCGCGAGAGGCTGGTGCGCGCCATGTGGGAAAATCTCGGCCGGATCGCGGCGGAGACCTTTCAGTTGGACCGCCTTCACGCCGAACCCGGGCGTTACACCTTCGACGTCGAGGAACTGCGCAGCTTCATCGCCGAGCATGGCGGCGCGGCCGTCGTCGTGTCGCTGCACACCGGCAACTGGGAGATCGTCGCCGAGCCCGCGCGCTATGTCGGGCTGGAGACGGCCGGCGTCTATCAGGCGCTGAAGAACCCCTATGCGGACGCCTATGTCACGCGGCTGCGTCAGCGCTACTTTCCCGGTGGCCTGTTCGCCAAGAGCCACAGCACCGCCCGCCGGCTGATCCAGCATGTGCGCGGCGGCGGGGCCATCGCCTTTCTGGCGGACCTGCGCGACATTCGCGGCGTGACGGTGCCGTTCTTCGGCCATCCGGCGACGGCCAATCCGTTTCCGGTGATGGTCGCGCGCACCTACCAGGTGCCGCTGATCATCTGCCGCACGATCCGCAAGGACGGCGCGCGGTTCCATTTCGAGGCCCGCGTGCTGGACATTCCGCGCGACGGCGAGCGCCAGGCCGACATCGTCGAAGGCACGGCGCGCATCCATTCGGTCTTCGAAGGCTGGATCCGCGAACATCCCGAACAGTGGATGTGGATCCACCGCAAGTGGGCCATGCCGAAGGCGAAACGGAAAAAACCGGCGCCAGAGTGATGGGGGGCAGAGTGATCGGGGGACTTGGTCTTTCCGGTTTTGCCGCGAGCAGGCCGCCCATCCTTCGAGACGGCCGCTCGCGCGGCCTCCTCAGGATGACGTTGTTCATGTTGATATTTCTGTGAAACCAAGAACAAGCACAACGTCATCCTGAGGAGCGCCTGCAGGGCGCGTCTCGAAGGATGGGCCACGAGCAGAAAGCCCCCACAACCCCCGTCCGCCAAACCATGAACCACATCGAGTGATGGGGCCGGCTTCCATTCCTGCATGCGGACCGCGTGTCCGCACGCCGTGATTTCCTGTTGCGCGGTCGATCAGGCGCGAAGTGCCTGATCGAGGTCGGCGATGATGTCGTCCACGTCCTCAAGCCCGATCGACAGGCGCACCACCTCCGGGCCTGCACCGGCGGCCACCTTCTGCTCGTCGGAGAGCTGGCGGTGGGTGGTGGAGGCGGGGTGGATGACCAGCGAGCGCGTGTCGCCGATATTGGCCAGATGCGAGAAGAGCTGGAGATCGGCGACGAACTTCACGCCCGCCTCGTATCCGCCCTTGATGCCGAAGGTGAGCACCGCGCCGGCGCCCTTGGGGGCGTATTTCTTCATCAAGGCGTGGCTCGGGCTGCTTTCAAGCCCGGCATAGGACACCCAGGAAACGCCCGGGTGCTTTTCCAGCCACCGGGCCACGGCGAGTGTGTTGTCGCAATGGCGCTGCATGCGCAGTGGCAGGGTCTCGATGCCGGTCAGCAGCATGAAGGCGTTGAACGGCGACAGCACGGGGCCAAGATCGCGCAGCGACAACGCCCGCATGGCGATGGCGAAGGCGAAGTTGCCGAAGGTCTCGTGCAGCACCATGCCGTTGTATTCGGGCCGGGGCTTCGACAGCATCGGGTAGCGGTCGTCGGCCGACCAGTCGAACGAACCGCCGTCGACGATCACCCCGCCCATGGAATTGCCGTGGCCGCCCATGAACTTGGTCAGCGAATGGACGACGATGTCGGCGCCGTGCTCGATCGGCCGGCACAGGTACGGCGAGGCCAGCGTGTTGTCGACGATCAGCGGCACGCGAGCCTTCTTCGCGATGGCTGCGATGCCGGCGATGTCGGTGACGATGCCGCCGGGATTGGCGATGGATTCAATGAAGATCGCCTTGGTCTTCGGGCTCAGCGCCTTCTCGAAGGAGGAGAGGTCGTCCGGGTTGGCCCATTTCACCTTCCAGCCGAAGCTTTCGAAGGAATGGCCGAACTGGTTGATAGAACCGCCGTAAAGCCTTGTGGAGGCGACGAATTCGTCGCCGGGCTGCATCAGGCCGTGGAACACCATCATCTGCGCGGCATGGCCGGAGGCGACGGCGAGCGCCGCGGTGCCGCCCTCAAGCGCGGCCACGCGCTCTTCCAGCACGGCCGTCGTGGGGTTGGTGATGCGGGTGTAGATGTTGCCGAAGGCCTGCAGGCCGAACAGCGAGGCCGCATGGTCGGCGTCGTCGAAGACGTAGGAGGTCGTCTGGTAGATCGGCGTCGCGCGCGCGCCGGTGGCCGGATCCGGCTGGGCGCCGGCGTGGATGGAGAGCGTGGAGAACCCCGGGGCCTTGTCGCTCGTCTTGTCAGTCATGAAGGTCGTTTCCCTTGTCTTGTTTTGTGCTCTGGTCACCGAGGCGGCCGAGGGGGCGCCGATCGGCCGCCGGTCCGTTTCCGGTTGTGCCCGGGCAGAGCATCCGGCCGGCTGCGCTATGCCGCGCCACAGTGGACGATGCCGCCTGCGCGTATCAAGATCAAAGCACGTCGTTCTCTTCCGCCGCAAAAGGCGGCAAAGGGTTTCTCAATCGTGCGGCGGCCGCAACCGGAATGCGGCGTTGAAGCCCGCTACTTGCGCAGTCCCCGGTGCTGAAAGCCGCCGCGCAGGACGGGCCGCTTGGCCGAGATCGTGCGCGAGTTGACGCCGGTCCAGCCGATCTCGCCGGACAGCCGCCCGTATTCGATCTTCGGGCAGCGGTTCATCACGACCTGAAGGCCGGCTTGCTCCGCCCGCAAAGCCGCTTCCTCGTGGACCACGCCGAGCTGCATCCAGATCACCTTCGGCAACGGCTGGAGCGTCAGCGCTTCCTCCACGATGCCCGGCACCGCGTCGGAGGCGCGGAAGATGTCGACCATGTCCACCGGGCCGGGAACCTCTTTCAGGCTCGCAAAGCACGGGCGGCCGAGGATTTCCTTGCCCGCCTGGCCGGGATTGACCGGAAAGACGGTGTATCCCTTGTCGATCATGTACTTCATGACGAAGTAGCTCGGCCTGACCGGATTTGCGCTGGCGCCGACGATGGCGATGGTCTTCACCTCGTCGAGAATGGCGCGGATCGTTGCATCGGGATAGGGATCGTGGGACACGAAGGTTCCTGGGGTTGTCTTCAGGTGCGTCTTTGCGGCGTCGGCCGTGGCGCGCGGGCAACGCTATTGGCTTTGCGCGGCGCGGGCAAGCGGCGGCTTTGCGGGAGGAGGGGATGGACAGCTTTCTCGGACATGCGGTGTCGGTCTTCGCGGCGTTCTTCGCGATCATGAACCCCGTCGCCAACACGCCTGTCTTCCTGTCGCTGACCTCGGGCGACGACGAGGACGTCCGCCATCTCGTCGCCTTTCGAGCGCTGGCGCTGGCCTTCGGCATCGTCGTGGTGTTCGCGGTGGCGGGAAACCTGATCTTCCAGGTCTTCGGCATCACCCTGCCGGCCTTCCGCATCACCGGCGGGCTGCTGGTGTTTCTCGTCGGCTATCACATGGTGCAGGGCGACGCCTCGCGCGTTCAGCAGCCATCGAGCGAGGACAAGCGCGCGAGCCGGGAGGCGGAACTCGACGTCGCCATCGCACCGCTCGCCGTGCCGATCCTCGCCGGACCCGGCACGATCGCGACGGCGGTGAACTTCGCCTCCGGCAACGGCCTCAGCGAACTGGTGACGACGATCGCGGCGTTCTTCGTGCTGTGCGCCGTGAGCTACGGTTTTTTCCTGTTCGGCAACCGCTTCGTCGCCTATCTGGGCGCCAACGGCATCAAGATCGTCACCCGGCTGATGGGCCTGATCCTCGCCGTCATCGGCACGCAGATGGCGATCGCCGGCATCGGCGGCGCGGTGAAGCTCATTCAGAGCGGGCAGGCGGGGTAGGGCCGCTTGCTCCAAAAGGCTCGTTCCGCAAGGCGCGCCTACGGTGACCCTCGGCACCCGGCCCCCGCTACCGCCCCTCCCACTCCGGCGCGCGCTTTTCCAGGAATGCGCCGATGCCTTCCTCGGCGTCGCGGGCGAGCATGTTCTCCACCATCACGTTGGCGCAATAGTTGTAGGCGTCCTCCAGCGACATCTCGGCCTGGGCGTAGAACGCCTCCTTGCCGATCTTCAGCGTCAGCGGCGATTTCGACGCGATGACGGCGGCGTATTTCGTCACCACCGTATCGAGATATTCGCTCGGCACGATGCGGTTGATAAGGCCGAAATCCTTGGCGGTGGAAGCGTCGATGCTTTCGCCGGTGAGCAGCATCTCCATCGCCTGTTTGCGGCTCGCGTTGCGCGAGAGCGCCACCATCGGGGTGGAACAGAAAAGCCCGATATTGACGCCCGGCGTGCAGAAGGTCGCCCGGTCTGTGGCGATCGCCAGATCGCAGGAGGCCACCAGCTGGCAGCCGGCCGCCGTCGCCACCCCGGCAACGGCGGCGATTATCGGTTTTGGATGCGAAACGATCTGCTGCATCAGCGCCGAGCAGCGGCCCATGATATCGGTGAAATAGGCGCGCCCGCGATCGGCATCGCTGCGGTGGGCCGTCAGTTCCTTCAGGTCGTGTCCGGCGCAGAAGACCTTGCCCGGCGCCGCATCGATCACCACGACCCGCACCGCATCATCCTCGCCCGCGCGCGAAAGTGCCGACGACAGCGAGGCCATCATCGCTTCCGAAAGGGCGTTCATGCGCTCCGGCATGTTGAGCGTCAGGCGCAGGATGCCGTCTTCAAGCGCGGATTTCAGCGGGGTTCCCGGCAGCGTGGTCGCGGCGTCGGCCATGAATGCGTCTCCCTGATGTTTCGCCTCTTATAGCGCATGTCCGCCCACAAGGCACTTGCGCAGCCAGCCGGGATTGTCTCCCATGCCGCATGGTCAGAATTGTCGATCGGCCTGGGGAGGAATGATGGGCACCGTTATGGACAAGGAGGAAGTTTCCGACTTCCTCGATCGTGAATTTCCAGAAATCAATTACGATGGACCGGCCTATACGGTTGAATCCGTTTCCGAAAACGAGGTGGTGATCCGCCTCAACGCGCATGACCGGCACCTGCGGCCCGGCGGCACCGTTTCGGGGCCGACCATGATGGCGCTCGCCGATCTTGCCGCCTATGTGGTGATTCTCGCCCATATCGGCCCGGTGGCGCTGGCGGTCACGACCAATCTCAACATCAACTTCCTGAAAAAGCCGTCGCCGGGCGACCTGCTGGGCACATGCCGGCTCCTGAAGCTCGGCAAGCGGCTCGCGGTGACCGAATGCGCGATCACCAGCGAGGGAAGCGAAGAGATCGTGGCGCACGCAACGGCGACGTATTCGATCCCGCCGCGCTGAGGGGGAGCGCGGGTGGTGAAGCGGCTGTGAAAGCAAGCGGCCCATCCTTCGAGACGGGCCTTCGGCCCTCCTCAGGATGACGTTATCGTGTTGCTTGTTTCGCTAAACCATCAACAAACACAACGTCATCCTGAGGAGGTCGCGAAGCGGCCGTCTCGAAGGATGGGCCCCTTGCTCCGATCTCCGGCCACCTACGCCGATTTCGCGCGGCCGCGGAACGAGGGGGCTACGCCCTCGCGCATCAGGAGGCGGCGCAAGGGGCCGACCTGGCCGGCGAGATAGAGCCCCAGACCGCGCACCATCTGGATGGGCAGGAAATCCGCCAAAAGCGTGCGGTTGAGCGTGTCGACGCCGAAGATGCGAGTATCAATGTCGCCGCGCCGGGCCGCCGCGTAGGCGGCAAGCGCGGTTTCGCCGCCGATGTCCTGTCCGTTGGAGCGCGCGCGCTCGCAGGTCTGCCCGAGCACCGCCACGTCGCGCAGCGACAGGTTGAGGCCCTGAGCACCGATCGGCGGGAAGACATGCGCCGTCTCGCCCACGAGCGCAATGCGCCGGGCCGCAACCGTCTTTGCCTTCATGCCCGACAGGGGGAAAACCTGACGGCCGCTTTCGAGCTTCATCGGCCCGAGGATCGATTTCGCGTGACGCTCGACCTCGGTCGCGAAGGCCTCCTCGCCGAGCGCAGCGGCCGTCTCGATCGCGGCGGGCTCGCCCACCCACACGAGGCTCGAGCGATTGCCCTTCAGTGGCACCAGCGTGAAGGGGCCGTGCGGCGTGTGGAACTCGGTGGAGGTATCGTCGTGCGGCCGCCCGTGCGAGAGGTTGGCCACCAGCGCAGATTGCGGGTAGCTCCAGCGCCGGACCGCGATGCCCGCCGCATCGCGCACCCGCGATTCCCGCCCGTCGCTGGCCACGACGAGTTTTGCGCAAAGGGGCGCGTCGCGGCCCTCGATATCGATCTCCACGTTATCGAGGCGGCCAGCGGCCGGCGGCCGAACCGCCTCGGCGAAGGCCTCGATGCGGGTTACCTGGCTGCGGTCGAGCGCTTTTTCAAGCACCGCATTAAGATCGTTGTTCAAGACATTGTAGCCAAATGCCTCAAGGCCGATTTCCGAACTGTCGAACAGGGTCTCCGGCGCGCGCACGAGCCGGCCCGTGTCGTCGATCAGGCGCATCTGGCGCAAGGGCGCGGCAAGCGGCGCGATGTCGTCCCAGACGCCGAGATCGGAGAGGATGGCGACGGAGGCGTCGAGCAGCGCGGTGGTGCGCGGATCGGCCTTGGCCTTCGGGCCGACGAGGACGGTGGTAAAACCCCGGGCGGAAAGCAGCAGGGCCGCGATCATCCCCGAGGGGCCAGACCCGACCACGGCGATCTCCGTCATCTGCGCTGTCGCCTTGCTCATCGTCTCCATCCTTCTTGATATGTCCGGCCCCCCTCGGGATGTCCCGTTCGGACGTGTCTCATCCGGACCGGCCCATCCGGTCCGCGTGGTGCGCTGGAATGCTTGTGCAGGGAAGGCTTAGGCCAGCCTTCGGGTTCCGGCAAGAGCGGGGTCTTCGCATGCGATTGCGCGCGACTCACCCGTGCGCGCTCGTTTCCGCAGCGCGCGCACCTGCGTCATTTTGACGGTGGCCGGTGCCACCCCGGTGTCAACATTGTACAGTTTTGCCCAATTTTTCCGGACCCGATGACCGGAAAGTGACCCTTTTGAACAAGTTTTGATCGACTGTGACGCGCTGCGATGCCAAGAGTGCAGGCGAGGGCGGCGCGCGGGGCGGATCGAACGGGATCAGGCCATCCGCGGCGTGAAGCAATTAAGGGTTCGAAAGCCGACCGGTTTAAAACCGCTGGAACACGGGCCGCGTGTCCGCTAGAGCGATTTCCTAATCTATCAGATCGGTTCATCCGATCGGGATATGCTCCAGGACGCAGAAGGCTTGAACGGCGCAACCGGCGCATCCCCGGAAAGCAAGTGAAATGGCGACGCAGCCGCGCGAAGAATCCGCAAACATGGGCAAATCCACCTGGCTGGCCTTTGCCGTCCACATCCTGACCGCTTCCGGTGCGCTGTGGGCGCTTCTGGCAATGGTTGCGGCGGCGGACCGCGACTGGCCGATGATGTTCGCCTGGCTCGGCGTCGCGCTCGTCGTCGACGGTGTGGACGGACCGCTGGCGCGTGCGGCCAATGTCACCGAGAAGCTGCCGACCTGGTCCGGCGCGGCGCTCGACTTTGTCATCGACTACGCGACCTACGTGTTGCTACCGGCCTTCGCCATCGCCACCGCCGGGCTGATGAGTAGCCCCTACAATCTGATCGCCTCCGGGCTCGTCGTCGTCTCCGGTGCACTCTATTTCGCCTACGAGGGTATGAAGCTGCCGGACAACTGTTTCCGTGGTTTCCCGGTGACGTGGAACATGCTGGTCTTCGTGATCTTCGCGTTTCCCGGGCTGCAGGCCTATTCGCTGGCGATCATCGTGGTGTTCGTGGCGCTGACCTTCGCGCCGGTGCGTTTCGTTCATCCGGTGCGGGTGAAGCGGCTCAGGCCGCTGACGCTCGCCGTCGCCATCGTCTGGCTCGGTTCCGCCTTCGTGGCCGCCAGCGACGGCATGCAGGCGCAGGGACTGACGGGTATTGGACTGGCCGGTTCCAGTATCTATCTGCTGGTGATCGGCGCCCTGTTCCAGCTCAGCGACAGGATGCGTGCACGCTCGGCGGAGTGAAAAATGCTGGAATGGGTGGTTGAACCGGCCGGCTGGGCCAGCCTCGTCACCCTGACGGTCATGGAGATCGTCCTCGGCATCGACAACATCATCTTCATCTCGCTGATCGTCGGCCGGCTGGAAAGCGTCTCCGCCGACCGGGCCCGGGCCATCGGCCTGACGCTCGCCTTCGTTTTCCGCGTGGCGCTGCTGTCGCTTCTGACCTGGATCATCACGCTTCAGCGCCCGCTCTTCGAACTGTTCGAGAACGCCTTTTCCTGGCGGGATCTGATCCTGCTCGCCGGCGGCCTGTTCCTGATCGTCAAGGCGACGCAGGAGATCCACGATACGATTGAGGCCGGCGAGAGCGACGAGGACGATGGCGGCGACCCGCGCCCGGCGAAGGCGGCTGCGTCCTTCCTGTCCGTCGTCGTGCAGATCGCCATCATCGACATGGTGTTCTCGGTCGACTCGATCATCACGGCCATCGGCATGGCGGAGCACCTGTCGATCATGATCGCCGCCGTGGTCGTCGCGCTGATCATCATGTACGTCGCCTCCGGCCCGATCGCCGACTTCATCAGGCGCCATCCGACAACGAAGATGCTGGCGCTCGCCTTTCTGCTGCTGATCGGTGTGGCGCTGGTGGCAGACGGCTTGAGCTTCCACATTCCGCGCGGCTACATCTACTTTGCCATGGCGTTTTCCTGTTCGGTCGAGTTCTTCAACATCCTGGCCGCAAGGCGCCGTCGCGAACGCCGCGGGGCGGCACGCTGAACGGTCCGATATCCGCGCGCAGAAATCGGCGAAACGAAAAGGGAGCCCGAAGATGGTTCGAGCGATACGCGTTCACGAGACCGGCGGACCGGAGGTGATGCGGTTCGAGGAAGTTGAGATCGGCGAGCCCGGCCCGGGCGAGGCCCGCATCCGGCACGAGGCGATCGGCCTGAACTTCATCGACACCTATTTCCGCTCCGGCCTCTATCCCGCACCCGAAGGCCTGCCGATGACGCCGGGCAACGAGGGCGCGGGCACCGTTGTCTCGGTGGGGGAAGGGGTGAGTGAGGTCGCGCCCGGTGACCGCGTCGCCTATGTCGGCCCGCTCGGCTCCTACGCCGAGGAGCGGCTGGTGCCGGCCGACCGGCTGGTGAAGCTTCCCCGCGAGATCGACAGCCGGACAGCGGCCGGCATGATGCTGAAGGGCATGACGGCGAGCTATCTGCTGAAAGACACGTTCAAGGTCGGTCCGGGCACCACGCTGTTGTTTCATGCCGCGGCCGGCGGGGTCGGGCTGATCGCCGGGCAGTGGGCGAGGCACCTGGGCGCCACCGTCATCGGCACGGTCGGCTCGCCGGAAAAGGCGGAACTGGCGCGCGCCCACGGCTACGAACACGTCATCGATTACACGAAGGAGAACTTCGTGGAACGGGTGGCCGAGATCACCGGCGGGGCGAAATGCGATGTCGTCTACGATTCGGTCGGCAACGACACCTATCCCGGTTCGCTCGACTGCCTGAAGCCGCTCGGCATGTGGGTGTCCTTCGGCCAGTCGTCGGGCCCGATCCGGGACTTCAACCTTGCGCTACTGGGCCAGAAGGGCTCGCTCTTCGCGACCCGGCCGACGCTCTTCACCTACGTCGCGCAGAGGGCCGATCTGGAGCGCACCGCCAACGGCCTGTTCGACGTGGTGGCGAGCGGAGCGGTGAAGATCAAGGTCAACCAGACCTACGCGCTCGCCGATGCCGTGAAGGCCCACCGGGACCTGGAAGGCCGCCGCACGACGGGGACGACGGTGCTGCTGCCGTAGGGCGAAAACGCGTCTCGACGGCTGTACGTCGCCGGTTGCACCCGCTATCCCACCCAGGCCCCTCCGTCGTCATTGCCTGGCTTCGTCCGGGCAATCCATGGCTGGCCCCGAATGCGTGGCGCGCTGGATCACCCGGACTTCGCCGGGTGATGACGGTGGAGAGTGCGGCGCGTGCTGCACGTGCGCTTCTTATCCACAAGACGTTGCCGGCCGACCGTGCGTCGTCAATTCGCGCGCCATATGTCGCATTCTCCGCGCCGCGCCATCAGGGCGATGACAATGGCGGTTTCGCGCGCTTTCGTGCGGTGCGTGTGAACCGGCGCCCGTGGCCGCGCGGTTCCGGCCTTTCGCCGCCGACGCCTTTTGCCCGATCCGGGCTTGCTCTCGAGCCGGCGATGATCTTCGATCGTGGCTGAGTCCGGCTCGGCATCGGCAGGCCGTGGGGTGATGCCGTTTCGGCATCGCCCGTGACTGAATTAAGTTCTTTTGTGAGCCGGCATGGTGATGCACACTCGCGGTGCATGCCTAATCTATTGTCGTATCAAGAGGAGCCGCGATGGGGCGTCTGACCACCCATGTTCTCGACACCGGCGCGGGAAAGCCTGCGGCGGGGCTCTATATCGAGTTATGGTGTCTGGATGGCGAGCCCGAACGGCTTTCCGCCCTTTCGACCAATGCCGACGGTCGCGCGGACACGCCGCTTCTCGAAGGCTCCGCCTTTCGCGCCGGAACATTTGAATTGCGCTTCTTTGCCGGCGATTATCTGCGCAAGGCGCAGAGCCTGCCGGAGCCGGCCTTTCTGGACATGATCCCGATCCGTTTCGGGATTTCGGATGCCGATGCGCACTATCATGTGCCGCTTTTGCTGTCGGCCTACGGTTATTCGACCTATCGCGGGAGTTGAGCCGCATGCGTGAAGCGATCCGCTTCCTGCGCGGGGATCAGATCATCGAGCTTTCCGACGTGGCGCCCACCGAGACGCTGCTCGATTATCTGCGCCTCAGCGAACGAAAAGTCGGCACCAAGGAGGGCTGCAACGAAGGCGATTGCGGCGCCTGCACCGTGGCGCTTGGCAGGCTTGTGGACGGGCAACTGGTCTACGAGCCCGTCAACGCCTGTATTCAGCTGCTCGGCCAGGTGGATGGCTGCGAGGTTGTGACCATCGAGGATCTGGCGGAAGACGGGCGTCTGCACCCCGTCCAGGAAGCGCTGGCCCGCCATCACGGCTCGCAGTGCGGCTTCTGCACCTCCGGCATCGCCATAAGCCTTTTCACGCTCTATCACCAGCCGGCGGCCACGCCGGACCGGCGCACGGTCAACGAGGCGCTCGCCGGAAATCTCTGTCGCTGCACGGGCTACAGGCCGATCGCGGATGCGGCGCTGGAAGTCTGCTTCGCGGAGCCCGACGACCAGTTCTCGCGCCGTGCCGACCAAATCGCCGAAACGCTCGCGGGTCTTCACGACGGCGAGGAGATCTTCATCGGCGACGAGACCTCGTTCTTCGCCGCACCCGCGTCTATCGACGCCCTGGCCGATCTCTATTCCCGCCATCCGGATGCGACTCTGGTCGCAGGCGCGACCGATGTGGGGCTCTGGATCACCAAGCAGCTTCGCGACTTGCCGAAGATCATCTGGCTCGGCCGGGTGGCCTTCCTCGATCGCGTGGAGGCCATCGAGGAGGGGCTGATCATCGGCGCCACGGCGAGCCTTGCGCGGGTGGAGCCTCAAATCGCGCGGCTCGACCCCGATCTCGGCGCGGTGTGGTCGCGCATCGGATCCCGGCAGGTGCGCGCGTCTGGAACGGTCGGCGGCAATATCGCCAACGGCTCGCCCATCGGCGACACGCCGCCCATGCTGATCGCGCTCGGCGCCATGCTGGAGCTGCGCAAGGGCGAGACGGCGCGCACCCTGCCGCTGGAGGATTTCTTCATCGACTACGGCAAGCAGGACCGTGGCGAGGGGGAATTCGTCACCGGCATCTTCGTGCCGGCGCCGGGGCCGAACGACGTCTTCCGCGCCTACAAGATCTCCAAGCGCTTCGATCAGGACATTTCCGCCGTGATGGCCGCCTTCCTGTTCACCATCGAGGAGGGACGCATCATCCATGCGCGCGTCGCCTTCGGCGGCATGGCGGCGACGCCGAAGCGGGCGCGGCGGGCCGAAGCCGCGCTTGGTGGTGCGGTGCTGGCCGAGCCCGGCACATGGGGCCGCGCGCTGAAGGCCATCGAGCGCGATTTCGCGCCGATATCCGACATGCGCGCGAGCGCGGAATACCGGGTCAAGGTGTCCCGTTCGCTGCTGGCCAAGGCGCTGGTGGAGGCGGCGGGCATGCCGTCCGACAGAACCCGCGTTCAGGGACACAGGGAGGCGGCGGAAACCCTTGTCTGACATGATCGAGACACCGACTGTCGCCTACGCCACTGTCCGCCGGCCGCTGAAACACGACAGCGGCGACAAGCACGTGAGCGGCGCGGCCGTCTATGTTGACGACGTGGCCGAGCCCGAGGGCACGCTGCACATGGCGCCGGGCTGGTGCCGGGACGCAGCGCGCGGACATATCATTGCGCTCGATCTCGATGCGGTAAGGGCGGCGCCGGGCGTCGTCGCGGTGCTGACGGTCGAAGACATTCCGGGCGAGAACGACTGTTCGCCCTCCATCGGCGGCGATCCGATCCTGGCGGACGGGGAGATCCTGTTCTGGGGGCAGGTGGTCTTCGCCGTCGTTGCCCGCACCCGCGCCGAGGCACGCCGCGCGGCACGCCTTGCCCGCATCGAAGTGAGCGAAGAGGCGGCGACGATCACGGTGGATCAGGCGCTCGTGAATGACACGACGGTGCTGCCGGACTACCAGTTCCGAAAGGGCCAGCCGGAGACGGCGCTGGAGACCGCGCGGCACCAGCTTTCCGGTGTCATGCGCATCGGCGGGCAGGAGCACTTTTATCTGGAAGGGCAGGTCGCGCTTGCCGTGCCGGGCGAGGACGGCGACATGTACGTCCACTCCTCCACCCAGCACCCGAGCGAGGTCCAGCACATCGTCGCCAAGGCGCTCGGCACCATCGATGCGGGCGTGAGCGTCGAGGTGCGCCGCATGGGCGGGGCCTTCGGCGGCAAGGAGAGCCAGGCGAACCAGTGGGCGGCGCTCGCCGCCATCGGCGCGCGCGTCACGGGCCGGCCCTGCAAGCTGCGGCTCGACCGCGACGACGACATGATCATGACCGGCAAGCGGCACGACTTCCGCGTCGACTATGCCGTCGGCTTCGAGGGCGACGGCGCGATCAAGGCGGTCGACATGGCGTTCGCCGCGCGCTGCGGCTGTTCGGCGGACCTGTCGCTCGGCGTCGTCGACCGGACGATGTTCCACGCCGATTCCAGCTATCACTACCCGGATGCGCTGATCACCTCGCGCCGCATGCGTACCGATACCGTCTCGAATACCGCATTTCGCGGCTTTGGCGGCCCGCAGGGCATGCTGGCGGCGGAGCGGGTGGTGGATGCCATCGCCATCACGCTCGGGCTCGATCCGCTCGACGTGCGCAAGCGCAATCTCTATGCGCAAGGCGCCGACATCACGCCCTACGGTATGCGGGTGGAGGAATTCGCCACCCAGCACGCCATCGTCACCGAGCTGGAACAGACCAGCGACTATCGCGCGCGGCGCGAGGAGATCCGCGCCTTCAACGCCGCCAACCACATCCTGAAGAAGGGGCTGGCGCTGACGCCGGTGAAGTTCGGCATCGCCTTCACCCTGCCGCATCTCAATCAGGCCGGCGCGCTGGTTCACCTTTATCAGGACGGCTCCGTCCACCTGAACCACGGCGGCACGGAGATGGGGCAGGGGCTGAACATCAAGGTCGCCCAGGTGGTGGCGGAGGAATTCGCCATTCCGCTGGAGAAGGTGAAGATCACCGCGACGCACACCGGCAAGGTGCCGAATACCGGGCCGACGGCGGCCTCCTCCGGCTCCGATCTCAACGCCATGGCCGCGCGGCGGGCGGCGGAGAAGATCAAGGAACGGCTGGTCGCCTTCGCCTCCGACAAGTACGGAGTGCCGATCGACAAGATCGTGTTCCGCGACGGCCATGTGCTGATCGGCAACGAGCCGGTGCTGCTCGGCCAGCTCGCCAAGGCGGCGCTGACGAGCCGGGTCCAGCTCTCCGCGACCGGCTACTATGCGACGCCCAAGATCACCTGGAACCGGCAGACGGCGACAGGCCGGCCGTTCCTCTATTTCGCGTTCGGCGCGGCCTGTTCGGAAGTGATCATCGACACGATGACCGGCGAGATGCGGGTTACCCGCGTCGACGTGCTGCACGATGTCGGCAAGTCGCTCAATCCGGCCATCGACATGGGCCAGATCGAGGGCGGCTTCGTGCAGGGCATGGGCTGGCTGACCACCGAAGAGCTGGTGTGGGACGACAAGGGCCGGCTGACCACGCACGCGCCGTCGACCTACAAGATCCCCACCGCTTCGGACGTCCCTGAAGACTTCCGCATATCTCTTTACAAATCTCTGGGAAATCCCGAGCCGACGATCTACCGCTCAAAGGCCGTGGGCGAGCCGCCGGTGATGCTGGCGAATTCGGTCTTCTGCGCCATCGTCGATGCGGTGGCGAGCCTGAGGCCCGGCGTGATTCCGCCGCTCGATGCGCCGGCGACGCCCGAAGCGATCCTTGCCGCCGTGGATGCGGTGAAGGCCGCGAGGGTGCCATGAGGGGCGGCGCGTGGGGAAGCGGCATCTGGGCCGCGGTGGCGGAAGCGCTTGAAGCAGAGGGCGCGGCCGCGCTGGTGACGGTGATCCGCGTTGAGGGTTCCGCCCCGCGCGAGGCTGGCGCACGGCTGGTGGTGCGTCCCTCCGGCGCGTTTTCGGGCACCATCGGCGGCGGGGAACTGGAATTCCAGGCAATCGCCGCCGCGCGCAAGGCGCTGGCGGCGGCGGATGGGCCACAAACGGTGCGCCGCAACTTCGCGCTCGGGCCGGAGCTCGGCCAGTGCTGCGGCGGCCGGTCGGACGTGCTGATCGAGCGTTTCACGCCGGAGCGCGCCGAGACGGTGCGCGCGCTCGCCGAACGCGAGGCGCAGGGACCGTTCGCGACCCGGGCCGTGCTCGGTGAGGGAGCCGTTCTCGAGCGCGCCGTGTCGGATGATGCGGACCTTGGCGGCATGCCGGCGGCCTCGCTTGGGCCGGGCGGTGTGCTGGTGGAACGGTTCGGCGAAGCGCGGGTGCCGCTTTATCTCTTCGGCGCGGGCCATGTCGGGCGGGCGATGGCGCTGGCGCTGGCGCCGCTGCCCTTCGATGTCACCTGGATCGACCCGCGCGCCGATGCCTTTCCCGCAGCCGTTCCGGGAAATGTCGTCTGCCGGCAGGTTGCCGAGCCCGCGCAGGCGCTGGAGAGCGCGCCGGACGGGGCTTGCGTGCTGATCATGACCTATTCGCACGCGCTTGATCTGGCGATCACGGAAGCGGCGATCATCGCCGGGCGCTTTGCCTATGTCGGGCTGATCGGCAGCGGCACGAAGCGGGCGCGCTTTGAGCGCCACATGCGCAAGGTGGGGATATCCGAGGATCTGATTTCCGAACTTGTGTGCCCCATCGGCATAAGCGGTATCACATCGCGCGAGCCGGCGGCGATTGCGGTTGCGACGGTGGCGGAACTGCTGGTACTGCGCGACAGCGCCGCCGCTGGCACGAAACCTGCTGTTGCTGGCGGGTCTCTTACGGGCAAGGCGGTGCGCGCGGTATCGTGACGGACGAAAACACGGGGCGGGCCGGCGCATCGCTGTGCCGGCATGAGGCAATTTGACGGGTTGGACGGAGACGGGACGGCGAGAGCCGCCCGAATGAAGGGCATGAGCCGGGGGTTTCGAAGATGAGCGACGCTGGGCCGACGAGGACGCCGTCGGGTGCCGGGGATGACGCGGGCGCGGAGCTTCTTGTCGCGCGCGCCATCACCAAGCGCTTCGGCGATCTGCTCGCCAACGACCATATCGATTTCGCCATCCGGGCCGGCGAGATCCACGCGCTTTTGGGCGAGAACGGGGCGGGCAAGTCGACGCTCGTCAAGATCCTCTACGGCGCGCTCGAGCCCAACGAGGGCCAGATCCTGTGGGACGGCCGGCCGGTGACGATTGCGAGCCCCGCCGCGGCGCGCGCGCTCGGCATCGGCATGGTCTTTCAGCATTTCTCGCTGTTCGAGGCGCTGACGGTGGCGGAGAACATCGCGCTGGCGCTGAACGATGCGCCGGCGATGAAGGATCTGTCTGAGCGCATCGAGACGGTTTCGCGCGACTATGGCCTGCCGCTCAATCCGGCTTCGCGCGTGGCGGACCTTTCCGTTGGCCAGCGCCAGCGCATCGAGATCGTGCGCTGTCTGTTGCAGCAGCCGCGGCTCATCATCATGGACGAGCCGACGTCCGTGCTCACCCCGCAGGAATCCGACGGGCTGTTCAAGACGCTGGAGCGGCTGGCCTTAGAAGGCTGCGCGATCCTTTACATCTCGCACCGTCTGGAAGAGGTGAAGCGGCTCTGCCGGGCGGCCACCATACTGCGCCACGGCAAGGTCGTGGGCTCGTGCGATCCGAGGAAGGAAACCGCCGGCTCGCTCGCCTCCATGATGGTGGGCGCCGACGTCAAGCAGGTGAAGGCCGACGGCACGCCGGCAACCGGCCCCGTACGCCTCGCCCTCAACGACCTGACCATGCCGGCCGAAAGCCCCTTCGCCGTGCCGCCCAAGCATGTGGGGCTCGCCGTGCGCGGCGGCGAGGTGGTGGCGATCGCAGGCATTGCCGGCAACGGCCAGAGCGAGCTTTTCGATGCCATTTCCGGAGAGACCATCGCCCGGCAGGCGGACGCGGTGGAGATCGACGGCAAGCCGTCGGGCCGAATGGGCATCACCCAGCGTCGGCGCGCGGGCGCGGCCTTCGTGCCGGAGGAACGGCTCGGCCACGGCGCGGTGCCGGGGCTGGCGCTCGCCGACAACATCCTGCTCACCCGCCATTCCACCGGCGACGGGCTCGTCAACCTGACCATGCTGGCGCGCGGCGCGGCCCGCGCCATGGAGCAGCGCATCAAGGGCGCGTTCGACGTGCGCATGAGCCGGGATAACCCGGAGGCGCGCTCGCTGTCGGGCGGCAATCTGCAGAAATTCGTCATGGGGCGCGAACTCGACCGCTCGCCGGGCGTGCTCGTGGTCAACCAGCCGACCTGGGGCGTGGATGCGGGGGCGGCAGCGCTCATCCGCCAGTCGCTGATCGATCTGGCACGCGCAGGCTCCGCCGTGCTCGTGATCTCGCAGGATCTCGACGAGATCTTCGAGATCGCCGACCGGATCGCGGTGATCTCGCGCGGCCAGCTTTCGCCGGCCGAACCGGCATCGGACATGACGCGCGAGCGCATCGGCCTGCTGATGGGCGGGGCGGGCGAGACAAACGGAGACGGGAGCGGTGACGCGGTGAGCGCGGCAGGGGAAAAGATCGATGCGGCTTGAGCTGAAGAAGCGTCCCGAGCATTCCAGGGCGATGGCCATCGCCTCGCCGCTGATCGCCATCGCGTTGACGGTCATCTTCGGCGCGATCCTGTTCGCGGTGCTGGGCTACGACCCGGCGAAGGCGCTCTATTCGTATTTCATCGAGCCGCTGACGGAAGCCTGGTCGTTGGAGGAGCTTGCCTCCAAGGCGACGCCGCTGGTGCTCATCGCTGTCGGCCTGTCGGTGGCGTTCCTGTCGAACACCTGGAACATCGGCGCGGAAGGCCAATACACGATGGGCGCCATCTTCGGCTCCATCATTCCGGTCTATTTCTGGCAGTGGGACAGCTGGATGGTGCTGCCGGCCATGATGGTCATGGGCATGATCGGCGGCGCGCTCTACGCCTCGATCCCGGCCTTCCTGAAGACCCGCTTCGGCACCAACGAGATCCTGACCTCGCTGATGCTGGTCTATGTGGCGGGCTTCCTGCTCGACTGGCTGGTGCGCGGGCCGTGGCGCGATCCCGGCGGTTACAATTTCCCCGAAACCCGGGACTTTTCGGAAGCCGCCATCCTGCCGCCGATGATCGGCAACGGCGCGATGCACTGGGGCGCGGTCTTCGCCGTCGTCGCCGTCATCGTCGTCGCCTTCCTGCTCGGCGGCACGCTCAAGGGCTTCGAGGTCAAGGTGCTGGGGCAGGCGGAGCGGGCAGGGGCGTTTGCCGGCTTTTCGCGCAAGAAGATGGTCTATTTCGGCTTCCTGTTGTCGGGCGCTTTTTCCGGCCTTGCCGGGATCGCGACCGTCTCCGGCACGGTGCAGCAGCTCCAGCCCTCGATCTCGCCGGGCTACGGCTTCACCGCGATCATCGTCGCCTTCCTCGGGCGGCTCAATCCGGTCGGCATCCTGATCGCCGGGCTGATGTTGGCGCTGACATATCTGGGGGGCGAGTCGGCGCAGGTGACCATGGGCATCTCCGACAAGGTCGTGCGGGTCTTCCAGGGCATGCTGTTGTTCTTCGTGCTCGCCTGCGACACGCTGATCCTCTACCGGGTCAGCATCGTCTCCGGCCGGGGCAAGGGCGCGCGGCCGCAGGATCCGGTTGAAAATCTCGTTCCGGCGGAGGAAGCGGTATGACCATGTTCGAGGCCATCCTGCTGACGGTGATCACCGCCTCCACGCCGCTGCTGCTGGCCGCCATCGGCGAACTGGTGGTGGAGCGCTCCGGCGTTCTCAACCTGGGCGTGGAAGGCATGATGGTGATGGGCGCCGTCATGGGCTTTGCGGGCGCGCAATGGACCGGCAATCCGTATGTCGGCATCGTCACAGCGGTGCTGGCGGGCATGGCGATGGCGCTGATCTTCGCCTTCGTCACGCAGACGCTGGTCGCCAACCAGGTCGCCTCCGGTCTGGCGCTGACGCTTCTGGGGCTGGGGCTTTCCGGCATGCTGGGCGAGGCCTTCGTCGGCCAGCCGGGCATCAAGCTGCCGGCGCTCGACATTCCCGGGATCTCCGATATTCCGTTCATCGGGCCCGTGTTTTTCGGTCAGGACCTGCTGGTCTATCTCTCCTTCGCGCTGGTCATCGCGGTGACGTGGTTTCTGTTCGTCTCGCGCACGGGACTGAAGCTGCGCGCGATCGGCGACAACCACGTCTCCGCCCATGCGCTCGGCATTCCGGTTGTCCGCTACCGCTATCTGGCGATCCTGTTTGGCGGCGCGTGCTCGGGTCTGGCGGGGGCCTATCTCTCGCTCGCCTACACCCCGCAATGGGTGGAGAACATGACCGCCGGGCGCGGCTGGATCGCGCTGGCGCTGGTGGTCTTCGGCTCCTGGCGGCCGTGGCGGGTGGTCGTCGGCGCCTATCTCTTCGGCGCGGTCTGGATCTCGCAGCTGCACCTACAGGCTCTGGGCAGCGGCATCCCCTCGCAGTTTCTCTCGTCGCTTCCCTATCTGGCGACGATCGTCGTCCTCGTTCTGATTTCGAGCAACCGCCGGCTGTCGCTGATCAATACGCCGGCGGCGCTCGGAAAGCCCTTCGTGCCGGAGCGTTAGCGAGAAAGTCCCGGCACGGGCGAATGCGCACCCCAAACTCCACAGGGAACCCAAAGGAACCATTGCCATGAAGACAAAGCTTCTTGCCGCAGCCGCACTGGCCCTCGGCCTTGCGACCGGCGCCGCCCAGGCGGAGCCGTTGAAGATCGGTTTCATCTACATCGGCCCGACCGGCGACTTCGGCTGGTCCTACCAGCACGACCAGGGCCGCAAGGCCATCGAGAAGGCCTTGGGCGACAAGGTCGAGACGACGTATCTGGAAAGCGTTCCGGAAGGCCCGGATGCCGAGCGCTCCATCGAGCGTCTGGCGCGCGCCGGCAACAAGCTGATCTTCACGACCTCGTTCGGCTACATGGACCCGACGCTGAAGGTCGCCAAGAAGTTTCCGGATGTGAAGTTCGAGCACGCCACCGGCTACAAGCGCGCCGACAACGTCTCGACGTACTCCTCGCGCTTTTATGAGGGCCGCTATGTGATCGGCCAGATCGCGGCGAAGATGTCGAAGACCGGCACCGCCGGCTACATCGCCTCCGTGCCGATCCCGGAAGTGGTGCGCGGCATCAACGCCTTCATGCTGGGTGCGCAGTCGATCAACCCGGACTTCAAGGTCAAGGTGATCTGGGTGAACTCCTGGTTCGACCCGGGCAAGGAAGCCGATGCGGCCAAGGCGCTGATCGATCAGGGCGTCGACATCATCGCCCAGCACACCGATAGCCCCGCGGCCACGCAGGTCGCCGAGGAACGCGGTATCCACAGCTTCGGCCAGGCCTCCGACATGATCAAGTTCGGTCCCAAGGCGCAGCTCACCGCGATCGTCGACAACTGGTCCGACTACTACATCTCCCGCGCCAAGGCGGTGATCGACGGCACCTGGAAGTCGGAAGACACCTGGGGCGGCTTCGACAAGGAGATGGTCCACCTCGCGCCCTTCACCAATATGCCTGACGACGTGAAGGCGATGGCGGAAGAGACCGTCGCCAAGATCAAGTCGGGCGAAATGCATCCCTTCACCGGCCCGATCATGAAGCAGGATGGCTCGGAGTGGCTGAAGGACGGCGAAGTCGCCGACGACGGCACGCTGCTCGGCATGAACTTCTACGTCAAGGGCATCGACGACAAGCTGCCGCAGTAAGCGGCAAGCGGACGTCATTGCCTCCCGCATGTTGAGGGATGTGCGGGAGAGGGAATACCCCGGCCGAGCTCAGGCCCGGCCGGGAGAGCATGCGATTTTTCGGGATATCAGCGGCTTGTTCTCCTCTCCCCCCTTGTGGGGGAGATGTCACCCGCAGGGTGACAGAGGGGGGTACTAGCGGCAGGTTCGGAGCAAGCGGCTTTACCCCCCTCTGTCGGCTAAAGCCGACATCTCCCCCGCAAGGGGGGAGAGGGGTGCAAGTGGCGACCGCTCGGGATCCGTTGGAGCCGTCCCGGGACCCATGCTCGCAACGAATACCGGACTTGCGGTCCGATACGCCGGCAAAAGATCGGCGAGGGATCAGGTCACATCTTCCATGGGGGACTATTCATGTCTGAGGCTCAGCATCTCGGGGCAACGCCCGAGCAATTGCGCGATCCCGACTGGACGCCGTCGATCGAAAAGGCGGTGCCGCTCGGCATCCAGCACGTGCTGGCGATGTTCGTCAGCAATTTCACGCCGTCCATCATCGTCTCGCTTGCCGCAGGCTATGCCTTCGGCTCGCCCGACATGGTCTATCTGGTGCAGATGGCCATGGTCTTTTCCGGCATTGCGACGCTGTTGCAGACCGTCACCCTCGGCCCCGTCGGCGCGCGTCTGCCGGTGGTGCAGGGCACCAGCTTCGCCTTCATTCCCGTCATGATCCCGGTGGTGAAAACCGCCGGCATGGCCGCCCTTTTCGGCGGCGTGGTCATCGGCGGCATCTTCCATTTCCTGATCGGCACGGTGATCGGCCGCTTTCGCAACGCGCTGCCGCCGCTCGTCACCGGCATCGTCGTCATCTCCATCGGCCTCGCGCTGATCCCTGTCGGCATCCAGTACGCCGCCGGCGGCGTGCCGCTGATGGGCAAGCCCGAATTCGGCACCTTCCAGCATTGGGGCCTCGCCATCGTCGTGGTGCTGGTGACGATGGGCGCCAAGTTCTTCGGCCGGGGCATGATGTCGACGGCCGGCGTGCTGATCGGGCTTCTGGCCGGCTATCTGGTCGCGCTCGCCTTCGGCATGGTGTCGTTCGCCAATGTCGGGCGCGCCGCGTGGTTCGCCCTGCCGCAGCCGTTTTCCTACGGCTTCGAGTTCAACGTCGCAGCCGTGGTCGGCATGTGCCTGATGGCGGTCGTCTCGGCGATCGAGACGGTCGGCGACATTTCGGGCATCACAAAGGGCGGCGCGGGGCGCGAGGCCACGGACGCGGAGATCGGCGGCGGCACCATGGCCGACGGTCTCGGCACCGCGATCGCCGGTGTCTTCGGCGGCCTGCCGAATACCTCGTTCTCGCAGAACGTGGGCCTCGTCTCGATGACCGGCGTGATGAGCCGGCATGTGGTCACCTACGGCGCGATCTTCCTGATCGTCGCAGGCCTCGTGCCGAAGGTCGGCGCGGTCATCTCCACAATGCCCATCGCGGTGCTCGGCGGCGGCGTCATCGTCATGTTCGGCATGGTGGTGTCGGCCGGCATCAACATGCTGTCGGACGTCCACTGGAACCGGCGCAACATGCTGATCCTTGCCGTCTCGCTGTCGGTGGGTCTTGGCCTGCAGGCGGTGCCGGAATCGCTCCAGCACCTGCCTGCGACGCTCAAGGTGCTGCTGACCTCCGGCCTCCTGCCGGCGGCGACGCTCGCCGTGGTCCTCAATCTGGTCCTGCCCGCCGAGGAGGCGGACGCCAAGGCCGCCTGAGGCGCGACAACCGGTCGGCCCGGGGCGTTTGCCGGGCCGGTCTCGCTTCAACCGGGGAGCCGCCGACCGGATGGGCCATACCGCCCGTTCCAGGATACTGCGGCCACAAAAAAGAAGATCCTTCCCATGAGTGCCTTCATCGCCGATTGGCTCAATCTCCTTCTGCGCTGGGCGCATATGATCGTCGGCATCGGCTGGATCGGCACGTCCTTCTACTTCATCGCACTTGATCTGGCGCTGAGAAAGCGCGAGGCGATGCCCGAAGGGGTGATGGGAACCGCCTGGGAGGTGCATGGCGGCGGCTTCTACCACGTGGAGAAATACGCCGTCGCGCCCAAGCAGCTGCCCGACGATCTCATCTGGTACAAGTGGGAGGCGTATCTGACCTGGGTGACCGGCTTCGGCCTCCTCATGGTGCAGTACTATTTCAAGGCGTCGAGCTACCTGATCGATCCGAACGTGCTGGTGATGACGCCCGGCGAGGCGATCCTCATCTCCATCGCCTCGCTTGCCGGCGGCTGGCTCGTCTATGACGCGCTGTGCAAGTCGCCGATCGGGAAGAACACGCCGCTTCTGGCGGCCTGCGTCTTCGCGCTGATCCTGGCGGCCGCCTACGGCTACACGCACGTCTATTCCGGGAGAGGCGCGCTCATCCATGTCGGTGCCTTCATCGGCACGATCATGGCGGTGAACGTCTTCGGCGTGATCATCCCCAACCAGAAGAAGATCGCGGGCGCGCTGATGGAAGGGCGCGATCCCGATCCGGCATTGGGGGCCATGGGCAAGCAGCGCTCGGTCCACAACAACTACCTGACGCTGCCGGTGCTGGTGATGATGGTGTCGAACCATTATCCGATGCTGACCAACCATCCCCATTCGTGGCTGCTGGTGGCGCTGATCATCATCATCGGCGCGATGGTGCGCCATTTCCTCAACCGGCACGAGGCGGGCGATCCGCTGTCGAAGATCGCCTGGACGCTGCCGGTCGCCGCGATCGGATTGATCGTGGCGGTCATCATGACGGCGCCGGCACGCATCGATGCCACCGGCATGGCGGTCTCCGATCAGGCGGTTCTGGCGCTCACCCACAAGCACTGCATCGCCTGCCATTCGGCACATCCGACGAACGAATTGTTTGCAGAACCGCCCAATGGTGTGCAACTGGAGACGATCGATGAACTGCACCGCTGGTCGGAGCAGATCCTGGCGATGGCCGTGCACTCCGATGCCATGCCGCTCGGCAACGAGACCGGCATGACCGAGGAAGAGCGCAAGCAGCTCGGCGCCTGGATCGCGCAGCAGCAATAGGCGATGATGCCGGCACTCCAGGTGCCGGCGCCGCCCCAGACCATGAAAAGCCGGTGCCAACAGGTTCGGGCAAAACGAGAAGATGTCAGACAGACCCGCGTTTCCGGTCGAGCTTTCCGCGGTCAACGCCATGTCCGCGGAGACCTTCGTCCGGTATTTCCAGGACATCGCGGAACACTCGCCCTGGGTGGCGGAGGCGGCAGCGGAACTGCGCCCCTTCGTCGATATCGCGAGCATGGTGGCCGGTTTCGAGGCCGCCGTACGCTCCGTTTCGCGCGACCGTCAGCTCGCGCTGATCCGCGCCCATCCCGATCTTGCCGGAAAGGCCGCGCGGGCCGGGGACGTGGCCGACGAATCGCGCCGCGAGCAGGCCGGCGCCGGCCTCGACACGCTGGACGATGAGGAATTCGCCCGCTTCGAGCGGCTGAACGAGGCCTACAAGGCGCGTTTCGGCTTTCCCTTCATCCTGGCTGTGAAGGGGGCGACGAAGCACCAGATTCTGGCCGCGTTCGAAGAGCGGATCCGGAACGAGCCTGAGGCCGAATTGGCCACCGCGCTGACACAGATCGCCCGCATCCTGCGCTTCCGTATCGAAGAGCGCGTCGTTGTGGAAAGGGTTGGGGAACACGCGGAGACGGAGGCGGGGAAGGGACCTGCACAAGGTGTGGAAACGTCTGTGAACAATTCCGGGGAAAACTCTGGGGATAGTACCGGGGATAATCTCGGGGGAAAGCCTCTGAACGGCCGGTTCGGGGAGCGGGCGCAGGCGATGATCGACGCGCTGGCCCGCCATTCCTGCGAGGAAGGCCGGCTGACGCGCGTCTATCTTTCGCGCGAGCACAGGGCGGCCGCCGACCATGTTGCGAGCTGGATGCGGCAGGCGGGGCTTCACGTCTCCGAGGATAACCTGGGGACCGTGCGTGGATATCTCTCTCCAAATGCCACCCCGAGCGGACGGGTCCTGCTGATCGGCTCGCACATCGATACGGTGCGCGACGCCGGCCGTTACGATGGCAATCTCGGCGTGGTGGCCGGCATTCTGGCCGCGCGGGCGCTCATCGAGCGCGGAACGCCGCGCCCCTTCGGTATCGAGGTGCTGGCCTTCGGCGACGAGGAAGGTGTGCGCTTTCCAACGACCTTGCTCGCCTCGTCCGCCGTCGCCGGCCAGCTCGACTGGCGTGCGCTGCAAGCCGCCGATCCCGACGGGGTCACCGTGCGCGAGGCGCTCGTCCGGTTCGGCTGCGACCCCGACAAGGCCGGCAGCGCCGCTTACGATCCGAAGGAAGTGACGGGGTATCTGGAGGTTCATATCGAACAGGGGCCGGTTCTGGAGAAAGAGAACCTGCCGGTCGGCATCGTGACGGCGATCGCCGGGGCGAGCCGGTTCCGAATCACGATCCGCGGCGAGGCCGGCCACGCTGGCACCGTGCCCATGGCACTGCGTCATGACGCCCTGGCGGCGGCGAGCGAGCTCATTCTGGCGGTTGAGGAGATCGCCCGGGCCGGGACGCGCGACAATCTGGTTGCCACGGTCGGCGAGATCTATGCGCACCCGGGGGCGGTCAACGTCATCCCGGCGGAAGTGCGCATGCCGCTCGACGTGCGGGCATCGAGCGATGCCGCCCGGCAGAGCGCGATCGACGCCATCCGGACGCGGGCGCGGGCGATCGGCGCGCGCCGGGGCTGCGTCATCGGCATGGAACGCTTCCACGATGCCGCAACGGCCCCTTGCGCACCCCGCCTTCAGGCTGCAATGGAACAGGCGATCACCGGCATGGGGCTGAAGCCGTTCAGGCTCATGTCCGGTGCGGGCCATGACGGCCAGGCGATGGTGAAGCTGACCGACATCGGCATGATATTCGTGCGCTGCCGGGCCGGGATCAGCCACAATCCGCTGGAACACGCATGCGTTGAGGACATTGGCACCGCCGTCGAGGTTCTCGTGCGAACGATAGAAACGCTGGCGCAGCAGGAGAGGAATGTCCGATGAAAGCCGCGATCGAGGCCCGATGGGCCGAGGAAGTGGAATTCTTGAAGGAACTCGTGAAGGTACCGTCGGACAATCCGCCGGGCGATTGCGAGGCGCATGCCGAGCGCACCGCGGAGCTGCTGCAGGGACTGGGCTTCAAGGTCGAGCAGCATCCCGTGCCGGAGCCCTTCGTGCGCCAGAACGGCATGCGTTCGGTGACCAACCTGATCGTGCGTCAGGTCTTCGGCGCCGGCACCGGCCCGACCATCGCGCTGAACTCCCATGGCGACGTGGTGCCGCCGGGCGACGGCTGGACCACCGATCCTTACGGCGCGGAGGAGCATGGCGGTGAGATCTACGGCCGCGGCGTGGCCGTCTCCAAATCCGACTTCGCCACCTATGCCTTCGCGCTTCTGGCGTTGATCGCCGAGCCGGAGGGGCTCAACGGCGCGGTGGAGCTGCACCTGACCTACGACGAGGAGGCGGGCGGCTTCGTCGGGCCGAAATGGCTCATCGAACAGGAGCTGACCAAGCCCGACTACGCGATTTCCGCCGGCTTCTCCTATGCGGTCACCACCGCTCACAACGGTTGCCTGCATCTGGAAGTCGTGGTGCGCGGGCGTCAGGCCCATGCCGCCATGCCGGAGACCGGCGCAGACGCGCTGGAGGCGGCGATGCCGATCCTCTCAGCACTCTATGCCGAACGTCACCGGCTGCACGGCGTGCACAGCGCCCAGAAGGGCATCGACACGCCCAAGCTCACCGTTGGTCTGATCAACGGTGGCATCAACACCAATGTGGTGCCGGACCGCATCACATTCCGGCTCGACCGGCGGCTGATCCCGGAAGAGGACGGCGCGGTCGTGGAAGAGCAACTGCGTGACCTGATATTGGCCGCCGCACCCCAGACCGAGGGCATCGAGGTGGAATGCCGGCGCATCATGCTGGCAGAACCGCTGCGCCCGCGCGAGGGAACGGAGGCCCTGGTCAAGGCGCTTGCCATTCCGGCAGAGGCGATCCTCGGCGAGCCCATCGGGGCGACCGGTGCCCCGCTTTACACCGACGCGCGCCACTACAGCGAGGCCGGAATTCCAACCGTTCTTTACGGCGCCGGACCGCGCTCGATCCTTGAGGCCAACGCCCATGGCGCCGACGAGCACCTCAAGCTCTCCGACCTGAAGGCGGCGACCGAAATCGTCGCGCTGGCGTTGAAGGATCTGCTGTCGGAATAGGATGCGGGATCGCGCTGCTCGCGCCCCGTCAGGCCGGGTTTTCGTCCGCCAGTGCGGCGACGGCATATTCCAGAAAGTCTGAAAGCTCGGGCATGGCGGCGAGATAGGCCGCCGTTGCCCGGGTCCAGGCGCGCTGCGCATCGAGATGGAAATCCTGCCATTCCGCCGTCGAGGCTTCCTCGCGGCCGAACCAGGCAAGCGCCAGAAGGTCTTCCTGAAAGGTCTGATCGAGGGCTTCGAGGTGGTGGCGCAGCATCTCGTTGACGTGAGCCCTGTCCGGCGAGGGGCTTGTGCCGGTCGCGTCGGGCGGCGGACCGGGTTGCGGCAGGCGCGCGAGTTCGATCACATTCCTGATCTTGCTCTCGCTGATTGTCAGGCGCCGAAGCCGGGGCATTTCGATCGTCCTCATCTCCCGCCTTCTCCGATCTTCAAGAAAAAGAGAGAAAAACGCACCGGGTTATCCGTATTCTTACGGGAGTCTTGATTGTCGCGTTGTTATAATCGCAATTCGCGACGGCAATAAGACTAAAGGGCACGCGCCAATACGTATATGACGTTATGTTGCGCGAATTAATATGCGCACATCGAAGCTGTTGTCGTTTTTCGTGAAGTCACAAAATCGTACGTAATAAATCAAATTAATGTAAGGGCGCGTTGTGTGCATCAGCAGAAAAACGGACCCCTGGGGGAAAGGCCGAGATTTAAAAAAAGCGTCGCTTGCAAAAATTGCCTCTTGCAATCGAGAGCAAACGGAGCGATTTGAATCGCGCCCAAATTCGCACGTGCCCGTGGTCGTCCACACTGAACAAGGGCCGTCGCAGCGGGGAGGGGCTTCCCACCGCCTGCGGCACACCGGACGGCTTAAAGCAACGACGTAAGAGGGCTTTTTTGGTCTCTTCCGGGTTTTCCAACGCCCGGGGTCACTGAAGAGGCACTTATTACCTCCTTGCCGGCCGTGCGGAAGGGTCTTCCCCTTTCCAAGCCAAGGCATCACACGCGGGACGGCTTTTCGGTTCTGACCGATGGCTCGACCGACCGCGCGATGAACTGCAGCTATTGCCGGCGTCTCCACAGCGCAGGCAAGGCGAGGTCGCATCCGCACTCCAGCGACGTGATACGTGAAATGGATTGGGAAAACGCCATGACCCAACGCATCCGCGACTTCCTGCGTACCCGACGAAACGACGGCCCCTGCCTCGTCGTCGACCTCGACGTGATCCGCGAAAACTACGAAGCCTTCGCCCGCGCGCTGCCCGACACCCGCGTCTTCTACGCGGTGAAGGCCAATCCGGCGCCGGAAGTGCTGAACCTGCTGGCGCGCGCCGGTTCCTCCTTCGATTGTGCCTCCGTCGGCGAAATCGAGATGGTGCTGGCGACCGGCGCCACCGCCGAACGCATCTCCTACGGCAACACCATCAAGAAGGAGCGCGATATCGAGCGCGCCTATCAGCTCGGCGTGCGCCTTTTCGCCGTCGACTGTGAGGCCGAGGTGGAGAAGGTCGCCCGCGTTGCCCCCGGTTCCCGCGTGTTCTGCCGCATCCTGTGCGACGGTGCGGGCGCCGACTGGCCGCTGTCGCGCAAATTCGGCTGCGAGCCGGCGATGGCGCCGAAGGTGCTGGAGCTTGCGCATCGCTCTGGGCTTCGCGCCTATGGCATCTCCTTCCACGTCGGTTCCCAGCAGTCCAACGTCGACGCCTGGGACGGCGCGCTGGCCTCTGCCGCCGCGATCTTCCGCGAGATGGCGACGCGCGGCATTCATCTGTCCATGGTCAACATGGGCGGCGGGTTCCCGACCGACTACCTGAAGAAGATGCCGGGCGTCGCTTCCTACGGCGAGGCGATCTTCCAGGCCCTGTCGCGCCACTTCGGCAATCGCCTGCCGGAGACGATCATCGAGCCGGGCCGCGGCATGGTCGGCAATGCCGGCATGATCGAGGCCGAGGTCGTGTTGATCTCGAAGAAGTCGGATGAGGACAGCCTGCGCTGGGTCTATCTCGACATCGGCAAGTTCCACGGACTGGCCGAGACCATGGACGAGGCGATCCGCTATCCGATCCGCACCCCGCGCGACGGCGACGAGACCGCGCCGTGCGTGCTCGCGGGCCCGACCTGCGACAGCGTCGACGTGCTCTACGAAAAGGTGCCTTATGAGCTGCCCGTGTCGCTGTCGATCGGCGACAAGGTGCTGATCGAGGCCTGCGGCGCCTACACGACCACCTATTCGTCGGTCGGCTTCAACGGCTTTGCGCCGCTCGCCGCCTACGTCATCTGACCGGCCGAGGGACGGGTGCGATGATTGACGTCATCGACGAGGCGCCGTGGCATATGGCCGCGCGCGAGGAGCTGCTCGACCTGGTTTTCGGCCAGGCGCGTTTCGAGAAGCCGTCGGAACGGCTGCGCGAGGGGCGCCTGCCGGAAATCGCCCTGTCGGCGATGGATGGAGACGTGCTCGTCGGGACCGTGCGACTGTGGCGGGCGGAAACGGGCGATGGCCGGCCGGTACTGCTGCTCGGGCCGCTCGCGGTGTCCCCTGCGTTGCAGGGGGCGGGGCTCGGCGGTCGGTTGATGCGCATGGCGCTGAACCGCGCCGCTGTCGGCGGGCACGGTGCGGTGATTCTGGTCGGCGAGCCGGCGTATTACGCGCGTTTCGGCTTTACCGCCGCCCACACCGGCGCGCTCGCCATGCCGGGCGCCTACGAACAGCGCCGGCTGCTGGCGCTGGAACTCGCCGACGGGGTGCTGGAAGGTGCCTTTGGCACGCTGCGTGCCGCGGCCCCGCTCGCCGGTGCGCGCTGGACCGCTTCGGACGCGGAGGAGATGGCGATGTCTCTGGGGCCCTGGCCGCCGCTGCGCTGACATCATGACGGCTGGGGCCGCTTCAGGCCCCGCGAGCCCCGACAGGCGGAACGGGCGGACGCGAGATCGCGACCGCCCGCTTTGCCGCGCGCGCGGTTTGGCCGTCTTTTCGGCCGCCTGTTCGGCGGCTTGCGGGGCTTGTCGGTTGACAGCCGCGACGCGGCTTGCCTAAGCCTTTACCCAGCCGCCGCGGGAAACCTGTCCCGTATTCGCTTCATGAGCAGCAAGCCATGGTCCCGCCTTACTGTCGCGGGCGAATGACGCGCTCTGCGCCTTCTTCCAACAGAACGGAGGACAATGATGGCCGATTGGCCTGTTCACGCAACGATAACCGGTCCGATCGTCATGATCGGCCTCGGATCCATCGGGTCCGGTACATTGCCCCTGATCGAACGCCACTTCGATTTCGACAAGTCGCGTTTCACCGTCATCTCGCCCGACACCAGCCGCCGCGCGCTGGTGGACGAGCGCGGCTACCGCTATCAGGACACCACGCTGACCCCGGAGAACTACCGGGACGTGCTGACGCCGCTGCTCAGCGAAGGCGAGGGGCAGGCCTTCTGCGTGAACCTGTCGTGCGACACTTCTTCGCTCGACATCATGAAACTCTGCCGGGAGATCGGCGCGCTCTACATCGACACGGTGACGGAGCCGTGGCTCGGTTTCTATTTCGACGCCGAGGCCGACAATGCGCAGCGCACCAACTATGCCCTGCGCGAGGCGGTGCGTGCGGAAAAGCGCAACAACCCCGGCGGCACGACGGCCGTTTCCTGCTGCGGCGCCAACCCCGGCATGGTGTCGTGGTTCGTCAAGCAGGGACTGATCGACATCGCCCGCGACACGGGCCGTTCGACCGAGGTGCCGACGAGCCGCGAGGGCTGGGCCGCGTTGATGCGCGATCTGGGCGTCAAGGGCGTGCACATCGCCGAGCGCGACACGCAGCTTGCCGATACGCCCAAGCCGCTTGACGAGTTCTGGAACACCTGGTCGGTGGATGGCTTCATCGCGGAGGGCTTCCAGCCGGCGGAGCTCGGATGGGGCACGCACGAGAAGTGGATGCCGAAATCGGCGCACACGCACGAGAAGGGCTGTCAGGCGGCGATCTATCTGGAGCAGCCGGGCGCCGACACGCGCGTACGAACGTGGTGCCCGACGCCGGGTGCGCAGTACGGCTTCCTCGTCACCCACAACGAGTCCATTTCCATCGCCGATTACTACACGGTTCGCGAGAACGGGAAGGCGGTCTACCGGCCGACCTGCCACTACGCTTACCATCCGGCCAACTGTGCGGTGCTTTCCCTGCACGAGCTGTTCGGTCGGGCCGGCAAGATCCAGGAGACGTTCCATCTTCTGGAGGAGGACGAGATCGTTTCCGGCTGCGACGAACTCGGCGTCCTGATCTACGGCCATGAGAAAAACGCCTACTGGTTCGGCTCCCAGCTTTCCATCGAGGAAACCCGCGAGATCGCCCCTTACCAGAATGCCACCGGGCTGCAGGTGACCTCCGCCGTCATCGCCGGCATGGTCTGGGCGCTGGAAAACCCGCAAGCGGGCATCGTGGAGACCGACGAGATGGACTTCCAGCGCTGTCTGGAGATCCAGAAGCCCTATCTGGGTCCGGTCAAGGGCTACTACACCGACTGGACCCCGCTCGACGACCGTCCCGGCCTCTTTCCCGAGGACATCGACACCTCCGATCCCTGGCAGTTCCGAAACATTCTGGTGCGGTAGGAAACGGGACATCACCTGGGCCGTGCCGGGGATCTGATCGGCAGCCTCATCCGGAAGATGGAACAGATCAAGGCTTGTGGCACGGCAAGTGCTCCCGCCCATGATGGGCGGGGGCACTGGTCCCAAGCACCTGTTCAGGGGCGGCGGGGGCGATGAGGGGGCTCGTGCTCCCGCACGGACTCCAGACCCTCGGGGCGGCCTCCCTTCCGCACCCTCACACGGTTCAAAGCCGCAGGGCGGTATTCCTCTGGGTCAAGTCACGCTCAGTGCGGCTGCGAATACATCGGACATTCGGCGCCGGGCCCGCCGGAACCTAGCCGGGCCTCGGTCCGATCCAGTCCTTATCAAGGACCGCCCGCATGTCTTTCCGCTAATGACTTCTGAAAGCAGGATATTGCTCTTTAAGACAACGTATGCTACTATTTTGAAAATTTAATATCGCATTCAAAAAGTCAATTACTATTCGTGCTGAGGCTATTGAGGCCTTTGAATGAATTGCTCGAACGTAACACTCATAAATCCATCGTGGCAAAAGCGAACCGGCGCGAAGCTGGCGGCGATGCCCGATCTTTATCCGCCCATGGGCGTGGGATGCGTCGCATCGGCGCTGCGGGCGGCGGGTTTCTCGGTGAGAATTCTCGATCTGCCGATCATGGGCGTCGCCGAGGACGATGACGCGACCGTGCTCGACTTGCTGAAAGCGGAGCCGCCCGACATTGTCGGCTTCACCGCGGTGACGATGACGTATCCAACCTGCCGTAGACTGGCGGAGAAGATACGCGCTACGTGGCCGGACCTGCCTCTCCTCATCGGCGGGGTCCATGTCACCGACGCGCCGCAGATGACGCTTGAGGACCCTCAGTTCGACTATTCCGTCGCGGGGGAGGGGGAAGCGGCCGCCACCGCGCTTTGCCGTGGTATCGCCGAGGGGCATGTCCCCGGCGACATTCCGGGGGTGGGCTACCATCGGGCCGATCCGCCCTATTGCCGGCCGCGCGCCGACCTCACCATCACCGATTATCCCCCGACCGCCTACGATCTATACGATCTCGACGCCTATCGGCGAATTTACAAGCGCATGTCGATCATTACCCAGCGCGGCTGCAACGCGCGCTGCATCTTCTGTTCGTCGGGTTTCACCATGCCGCGCGTGCGGTATCTGCCGCTGGAGCGCGTTATGTCGGAACTGACGTTCCTCGTGCGCGACAAAGGCTTTGAATACATCAACATCTACGACAGCAATTTCACCTCGCGCAACGACTGGGTTCACAAAATTTGCGACGCGATCATCGAGAGCGGCCTGCGCTTCCGCTGGCGCTGCTTTTCCAAGAGCAACGGCGTCGATGTCGCTTTGTTCCGCAAGATGCGGGCGGCGGGCTGTTCGCATGTCCTGTTCGGCGTGGAATCCTCGCATGACACGACGCTGAAGCTGATCCGAAAAGGCAACCGGCGGCATCACGTGGTGAGCGCCATGGAGGCAGCCAGGCAGGCGGGGCTCAACCGCGTGGCCTATTCGATCGTCGGGCTACCGGGCGAAACGCGAGAAATGGTGCTTGAGACCATCGCGTTCCTGGAGGCATTGGACGCCGAATGGAACGTGGTGTCGCCCATCGCGCTGATGCCCGGCACCCCGCTTTACGACCAGATGAGCGCCTATCGCATGGTGATCGACGAGGCGGACTGGTCGCAAGGCAGCCAGGGCATGGCCACGGCCAGCAATTCGGAAATGGGAGCGGCCGAGATAGAGGCGCTGTGCGAGGAGGCGTTCGCGCGCCTGAATGGCGGTCGCGACACCTACAATTGGCATGAAGTCGTCTCCAACGACCCCGGCACCTGCCCGCATGTTTCGATGATGAGCCTTGTGGATCCCGTGTCCTAAAAGTCTGGGCCGAAAATGGTGTTCAGGTATCGCGTTCCGATTTCACCCGTCCGCCCGAGCCCCGTTCGCCCGAGATCCGGTCCGGCGATGACGCGCGAACCGCTTCTGCGCTCCTCCGCGATCCTCCACGGGCCGCGCTTTCAGAACCCCGCCGTTGTGGCGCATCCCATCCGCCAAATCCTTATCCGCCCATTCTTCACCCGCCCATTCGTCACTCGCGAAGGCCGCGTCCATCATGTCCTCGTCCGCTCAATCCATGCCCGCCCAAGCCGCACCCGTCATGGCATCGCCCGGAGACTCATCCGCGAGCTCGTACGAGGCCCCCTCGCTTGATCCGCGTCACGCCAGCGGAGACCTCGTCGTGGCGACTGCCGCCGGCTGCTGGTTGACCGATGTCCACGGCCGCTCGCATTTCGACGCCACGGCAGGCAGCGGCGCGGTCAATCTGGGCCACGCGCACCCGGCGGTCATTGCCGCCTGCGAGCGGCAATTGCGGCGAACCCTGCATCTGGGCTGGAACATCGCAATCGACATCCGCGAGGATTTCGCCAGATCGCTGGTCGCCTTCTCTCCCATCGCGGAGGGCCAGGCGCTCTTCTGCGTGACCGGGGCGGAGGCGATCGAAGCAGCGTTGAAAATAGCCCATGCGGCGACGGGCCGGCATTGGTCGGCCGCTTTCGAAAGCGGCTTTCATGGCAAGACCGCCGGGGCGCTCAGCGTGACCTGGAGGGAGGGGTTCCGTCGCTACAGTGCGCTGCGCGACACCGGCACGTTGTTCGCCGCTCTGGCGGACGAGGACAGCGCGGCCGCCGCTCTCGACGCGCTTGAGACGTCCATCGCCGCACGTGCGCGCGAAAGTGGGCCGCCGGCCGCAATCGTTGTGGAGCCGGTGCAGTGTGCCGAGGGCGTGTTCGTCGCAGGCTCTGCCTTTCTGAAAGGTCTCAGGCGGCTTGCGGACCGCATCCAGGCGGTTTTGATCTTTGACGAGATCTATACCGGGTTCGGGCGCACCGGACGTTGCTTCGTTGCCGGGGACGAGACCTGCCTCCCGGATCTCCTCGTCGTCGGCAAGGCGCTGGGCAACGGGATACCGGTGTCCGCCGTGCTGGGGTCTCGCGATATCATGTCGGTGTTGCCGCCCGGCGCACACAGCTCGACCTTCGCAGCCCATCCGATGGCCTGCGCCGCCGGTCGCGCGGTGCTGAAAACGATGGCCGACACACAGCCATGGCATTCGGCCGCGCGGCTTGGGGCGGTGTTGCGCCACAGGCTTGCCGGGATCTCGCGCGCCAGCGGCCGCATCGGTGCCCCGCGCGGCTCCGGGCTCATGCTCGCGTTCGAGTGTTGCGACGCCGATGGCCAGCCTGATCCGGCCGCCGCGCTGTCGTTTCTCGCCGAAGCGCGTGCCGCGCGTTTGGTGCTGCGCGGCGGCGGCCGGTCGGGTGCGACGATCAAGCTGACGCCGCCACTCACCATGGACGACGGCGAATGCGCGTTTCTCGCCGATACCATCGCTACGATCGCGGACCGCTTGCAGGATAGACACGCATGACATTTCAGGCGCTGGCCACGGATGTGATCAATCCGGATCTGTGTGCGCAATGCGGTCTGTGCGAGGCCGTGTGTCCGGAGGGCCTCATATCGTGTCGCGACGACACCAAGATCCCGCTCCTGCGTGACCACGCCAAGGTGGAAGCCTGTGGCGCCTGCAACCTGTGTGCTGAGGTTTGTCCTGGCGCTGAGCCCGACACGCCGCGTTCGGAACTCGAGCTGTTCGGCCGCACGCGCCGCGACGACGAGCGTTGGCTTGGCATCACCGAAGAAATTCTGGGCGGGCGGGCCGGGCGAGCCGATATGCGCGAGGCCTCCGCCAGCGGCGGCGGGGTCACGGCGCTGGCCGCCGAGACCTTGCGTCTGGGCCTGGCGAGCGCCGTGCTCGCATGCGGACGCGAGAGCGCCCGCCCGTGGCGCGCGCAGCCGGTGCTTTGCACGAATGAGGACGACCTCATCGCCTGCGCCCAGGCCACCTATCAGCTCTCGCCGCATCTGAGTGCCTTGCGCGAGGTCCTGCAAAGCCCGCGCAGCTCCGCCCGCATCGCCGTCGTCGGTCTTGCCTGCCACATCCAGGCGATCCGCAAGCTACAGCGCCATCCCTCGCAGATCGGCCGCCGCGCACGGCAGCGCATCGGGGGCCTGATCGAAATCGCCTGTTCTTCCAACACTTTGCCCAAGGGAACGGAAACTTTCATCGAGGCAGAGATGGGGATCGCGCTCGACAACGTTGCGAACGTCAAATACCGGGACAACGGATATCCGGGCGAATTCGCGGTTGTCACCAAATCGGGCACGCGCCGGGCCGAACCGGTATGGCGGGCGATCCGGCATTTCAAGGACTTCAAGACCCATCGTTGCCTGTCCTGCGGCGACTGGCTTTCCGGTCTCGCCGATATCAGCATATGCGACGGCGATCCCAATATCTTCATCTCCAGCCAGGACGCCGGGTTGCGGCGGGAGAAATACGGCTCGATCATCGTGCGTACGGATCTGGGGGCCCGGATCGTCGCGCAGGCGCGCGAGAGCGGCCGGCTCGAGGCGTGGTCTTCGGCCGTGGCGGAGGATCTTCACCTTGGACTTTTGCGAAAGCGCAACCGGCGGGCCTTCTATGAGGGGCAGCAGGTGGCTGTGCCGGCGGGGCCAATTCCGGACTACCATGAGACGATATCGCCGATCGATGATGATGCGCTGGTCGCGAATCCGGCCGAGGCGAAGATAGGGACCCGGACTGGAGAGGGGGCGGAAGAGGAGAGGTGGGCACGGGAAAAGCCACCGGTCCGGCTCGACATGTGCACCGAGGCGGACCTCAACGCCATCTCTCCGCGCGATATTCTGCTCGTGCCGTTCGGCAGCTTCGAACCCCACGGCCATTTGCCGCTTGGAACAGACAGGCTGATCTGCGAGGCCATTCTCACTGAAGTCGCGCGGCGGGGCACCGGGCTGTGGCTGTTTCCCGCTTTTCCGGTAGGGTTCAATTTCAAGTACCGCGGCTGGCCCGGTTCCGTCGGCGTGTCGAGCCACACGCTCGCCGACATTGTCGAAAGCATCGCTCGGGACGCCAGCCGGTTCGGCCTGCGGCGCCTGTTCGTCATGTCCGGCCACGACGAAAACCGCGAGGCGACCGTGACGGGCCTGCGCGAGATCGAATATAGCACCGGGACCAGGAGCATCTATTGCGACTGGCTCGATCTCGCTGTGACCCTGGCCAGGCAGATCTCCACTTCGCGCAGCGAAGGTCATGCCAGCGAGATACAGACCTCGATGGTCCAGTTTCTGCTGCCCGGGCAAAACTATGCGCCGATACCCCCAGCCAAGACCGTCCAGACCGGTTGCGGGCAGACCCGCCACGCGAGGGATGGTCACGCGAAAGCCGGGTGCGGAAAAGCCGGGATCGCGCTGGGGGCGGACGATCTCTTCGCCGAGCCGGAAAGCGGCGAATGGATCCGGTCAGTCGACAGACGTCCGGGACAGCGGTCGCTGACCGGCGACCCGACCTATGCGAATGCCGCCAAGGGACAGATGATCTTCGAGCGGATCGTGACCCGGACGCTGGAACTGACAAGCGCCCTTGGTCGTCTTGACCTGGGAGAGCGCCCATGAGCCGGGATCTGTGTTTGTTTCCCGGCAGGAAGCCTTCGGGCGCCGATGTGAGTGCGCTGTTACCGGGCGACAAGTCGGTCTCGCAGCGCGTGCTGATCGCGGCCGCCCTGTGTGCCCGGCCCGTCTCCATCCTCGGCCTGAACGAGGGTGCCACCGTTTCCGTCCTGGTCGATGCGCTGAACCTCCTCGGCGTGCGATGTGAAAAAAAGAACGGGCGATGGACGGTGAGCGGCACGTTAGCGCCCGGCGGTGGAGCCCCCCGCGCAGATCCCTCCGGCGAGGCGCAACATGCGGCGGAACCGCCGCCGCTGCTTCATTTCGGCGGGTCCAGCGCCGCCGCCCGAATGATGTGCGGCATCCTCGCCGGTGTCGGGCGGGCCGCGATCATCGATGGAAACTCCAGCCTGCGGGCCAGGCCAATGGACTGGGTGGTGACGCCGCTGCGCGAGATGGGCGCGCGGATCGACTATCTCGACAAGCCGGGCCATTTGCCGCTGCGTCTCCACCCCGCGCGGCTGCATCCGGGTACGGTGACGATGGAGGTCGCCAGCGCGCAGGCGAAATCAGCCGTGCTTTTCGCCGCCGCCGCCGCGCGCGTGAAGCTGCGCGTGCTGACACGCGGCACGTCGCGCGACCACACGGAACGGATCCTGCGCGCCGGCGGCACGCCGCTTTCGTGCATCGATGACGTCATCGAGATGGAGGGTGTCGAGCTGTCACTGCCCGACACCGTGGAGATCCCGCGCGACCCCTCTGCGGCTGCATACGTTGCCGCCTTTCACCTGATGGCCGCGCGGTCCGGGACGCTGCATCTTGATGGCCTGTGCCTGAACCCCACCCGGCTGGGATTTTACGACGTGCTGCGCTCCTGCGGCGCGGAGGTGGTGACGGGGGATGTCACGGTCCGGGCCGGCGAACCCACCGGGTCCCTTGAAATCGCGGCGGGGGACGCGTTGAAGCCGTTCCATATCGACAACGACCGCATCGTGCAGGGGATGATCGACGAAATCCCGCTCGCCTTTGCGCTGGCGACCCGGATCCCCGGCACCTCGTCGATCGAAAATGCAGCGGAACTGGTGTTCAAGGAAACCGACCGGCTGGAAACCACGCGTGCCATGCTGTCGGGTTTCGGCGCCCGGATCGAACGGATCGGCCATGGCCTGAGATGCACGGGCGGTGTGCCGCTTCATCCCGGCCGGGTGGACGGATATGGCGACCACCGCATCGCCATGAGCGCCGCCGTACTGGCCGCGACCCTGGACGCGCCTTCACGGATCACAGAGGGAGATTGCTTTGCGGAATCCTTTCTACGCTTCGGCGAGGTAATGGCCGTTCTGGGCACCGGGGTCGTGCGCGAGACGGCGGCCGTCGCGGAGCTCAGTAATGGTTGAGGCCCACTTCCAGCAGGTCAATGTCTTCGGTGGGGCGGGGGCGCGGGGAAACGAGACCGGCGTTCTTTTCATCGAGGGCGGCGCGCCCGATCCCTGCCACATGCAGTCGATCGCGCGGCACCTCGATTTGCCTGACACCATCTTTCTGGACTTCGACCCGCGGGCGCGCGAATGGAGGGGCGAAACCTATTCGCCCCATGAGCGGATCGGATTTTGCGTCCAGAGCCTTCTGGCCGCCGCCGCCGCGCTCCGGCGTGCGAACAAGGTGACGGCGGACGCGGTGGTCCCGATCAATGTCGGCGGCAGGCGCTATCGGATCGAAGCCACACCCGGCGACGGGGTGCTGGAATGGGTAGCGCTGCCACATCGTCACTTCGAGGCCCGCAAGGTCGCGATCCGGGCGGGGGAGCGGCTTTGTTTGCCGTCCTTCGCCGGCGCGCCCATGCGGGTCGATGCCGGACGCCGCCGCATATTCGTGGAGATGAGCACGCCGCGCGACCTTGACGACATCGACATCGCGCCCGATCTGGCGCGCGCGCTGCTGGCGGCAAACGACGTCGACGGGCTGTGCTTTTACGCCCGCCTCTCGCTGTCCCGTCTCCGTCTGCGGGTGTTCACCACCTCGCTCGACGGGGGGGAGGACCGGGCGACGGGCGGGGCGGCGGCGTCGCTCGCCCATCTGGTCGGGTTTGGCACGGCCGGCCGGCTGACTGTCCTGCAGGGTGCGGCCGGAGCGCACCGTCGCGGTCTTTTGATGGTGAAGCCGGCCGCCGGGTCTGATGGCGTTGTCATCGGTGGGGCCGTCCGTCACACCCCAGTCCCGGACCGGACGTTCGAAATGCCGGAGGGCGTATGAAACGCGTCCTGGCATCGGCATCGGGCGAGATCGTCGTGGAGGAGACGGCGCCGCCGCAAACGGCTTCCGGCCATGTGCTGATTGCGGCTTCCTGCAGCCTGATCAGTCCCGGCACCGAGCTTCATTATCGCGGCGAAGCGGGCCGGCGGGGCGTGCCCATGCCGCTCGGCTATTGCTCCAGCGGAACGGTCATCGAGACGGGGGCGGGGGTGGAGGGGCTTTCTGCGGGCGACCGGGTCGTGGCGATGGGGTGGGGGCATGCGCTGCATGCCGGGATCGTCGCTGTGCCACAACGTCTGTGCCGGCGCCTGCCAGATGACGTCGATTTCGAACATGGTGTTTTCGCGGCGCTGATATGCACCGCCTTGCACGCACGAGCGCGCGCTGGGCCGGTCGCGGGCACGTCGGCCCTGGTGATCGGGGCGGGGCTGGTCGGCCATCTGGTCGCCCGGACACTGCGGCTCGGCGGCGCCGATCTGGGTCTCAGCGATATCGATGTCGGCCGGATGACGCGCACGCGCGCCGACTTTCAGGTCGTCGCCGGTCCGACCGGATGGGAAACCCGGCCCGCGCGCGACATCGACATCATAGTCCTCACGCTGAGCGGCCGGCATGACGACATCCTCGCCCGGTGCGCGGCATCCCTGCGCCGAGAACCCAATGGTCGGCCGATCGGCCGTATCGTCGTCGTGGGGCGTCTGGAGACCCGCGTCGCGTTTGACGTCACGCTCGGCAACATCGACGTGTTGAACGCCGCCCACGCAGGCTACGGCTATCGCGACGCCGCTTACGTGAGCGGCCATGTCTCCTATCCGCCGCCGCCCGGTCAGTCCCTTGTCGACGATAATCTGGCCGAAGCCGTGGAACTGGTTGCGGCGGGCGGCGTCGATCCGGCGTCGCTCCACACCCATCGTTTCGCCGTCGAGGACGCTGCGCAGGCTTACAGTCTTCTCGCCGATCCGGCGTCGGGCGCCCTCGGTGTCACATTGCACTATCGCGAGACCACCTGATGGGATCAACGCTTCGGATGACGCAGGAGCATTGCCGATGATCAGGGAATTCGGCCCGGATGAGACGCCACGGCCCGACCTGCGGGCCATTCTCGATGGGGAGATCGTGGTCATCCGATCCGGGTTGCAGCGCCTTGGCGTCTTCGACAGGCTGAACGACACCATCCTTGCGCAGGTGGGGGCGAAGATCGGCACCGAAGCGCAGGCCATGTTGCGTCAGCGCGGGCTTGAGAAGCTGCACGAGGCGGTACCCGCGAGCGAGCTGAAAATGCTGCTCGCCGCCCTGACGGACATCCTGCGGCCGTTCGCGGCCGAGATCATCTGCAATTTCAGTCGCTGCTTCGCGCCCGAGACAACCAATCTCTACGGACCCGATCATCTGTGGGTGAGGATGATGACCCCGGCACATATCACGCAGGAGCGGCCGGGTGAGTTCGACGCCTATCCCGGTCATCTCGTGGTTCACAGGCCGCACCGCGACAGCTGGTTCTCCCACTGCCACAACTCGGTCAACCTGTGGGCGGCGGTGGGACCGGTTCGGCCCGATAACGGCGTCTTGCTCTATCCCGCCGCCTACAGGATGGACATCCCGCGCGACGGCCTGAGCGTGCGACCCGACCAATGGCTCGGCCGGCCGGTGGGCTTCAAGCTCGATCCCGGCGACATCGTGTGCTTCGCCGGCGAGCAGGTCCATTCCTCGGCCCTGAACGTTACGGAGGAAACACGCGTGGCCGTGAGTGCCCGGTTGTCGCTCGGCCGGCCGAAATACGGACAAGGCACTGGCTGGATCGCCTATGTGAGCGAGGCCGCCCTAAGCCGGCGCGCCCCACTGTCGGGCAGCCTGCCGGCCCGAGCGAACATGGCCTATCTGCGGCACCTGCACCGCCGCCTGAAGCGACGCCTGGCGCCCGTCAGACCTCATGACATCGGTGCGGATCCCGCCGCGACGGCCGCGCTGCGAGAAGCGCGCGGGGAGATTTCACGTCAATTGGCCGATCTCGCGCGCGCCATATTGACGGACGAGGGGGCGCCCGAATGCCTGGACGATCTGGCCGCGCTCGCGCAGGCGGCCGGGTTGCGGATGCAGACGCGGGTGGTGCGGCCGCAGGAGCTCAGCGGCGACGTCGTGGCGGCTTCTCAATCCTCCTGTTTCGTCCGGATGGGTTCGCAGCTTGGTGTGGTGGCCCGTCACTGTCCGCATATGGGCGCGGATCTTGCTGTCAACGGGGCGCTTACGCGGGAAGGCCAGCTTGAATGCGCCTGGCACGCCGTGCGCTTTGCCATGACCGACGGCCGCGCCAACTGCGCGCCTCTCGCCGCCCTGACGGTCAGGCCCTTCCGCTGGTACGGCGACACCATCGCCTGGCTGGAGGAGGACACCACCTAGATGTGAGCTCTCAACAGCTCGTCCATTCGGGCCTGACCGAGGAGACTGGAGTTGCCAAGCTTCAGCACTCGCCGGAGGGGCCGAATGAATATCCACAAGAGTGCCCGTCCGCCACCCGTAATGGCACAGTTGGTCGATGAGCCTCGGATCGATGGTTTGAATCGCGCAGCTGTTTCCCTCGTGGGGGCGCCCCCCCCCCCCGTTTCGCGCAGTCAAAGCTGGTGGAGTGCTCAGCCCGATGTCGTCCGTCTTCTCGCACCATCTGGACCTACGAAAGCGACTGCTGGCGCGCGCCGAAGACGGCGCCGCCTATCGTGAAATCGTTCGAGAAATCGTCGGGCTGCGTGCGGGCGACATCGTCTCAACCGCCGAGCATCTAGCGCCGTTCAACGTTGCCGATTCCGTGTCATTCGTTCTGCCGCAAATGGCAATCGCGACCATACGACCGGTGGCTGAACTGCGCGCCATCCGAATTCTGGGCGGGGCATTGGTGCCGTTGGACAATCGCCAGTATCCGCGTGGTTTCTTCCGGCCAGGAGACGTGGTGTCCAGAAAGCGCCACAACCTGTTTCCGCAGGCCCTGCGCAAGGCCAGCTCCCTGCTGTTGCCGCCGGTCTCCCTCGGCGATCATCCCGATCTGGAGGCGCTGTTCGAGGAGCACGGCTATTTGCGGCCCTGTTTTGCGGGCAGCGAGGTGCAGACCTATGCCCATCAGATGGCGTCGGTCATGGAGGCGATCGCGCGCTCCTGGCGGATTGGCGACGATGACGCGCGCCTTGATCTGCGAGTCACTCCCCTTGAGAGTGCGGCGGCGCGTATGCTTGTCGCGCTTATCGAGATCGGTGACCGGGCGCTTTGGCGCTTGCTGTTCGAACCAGAGGTGCGTGCGCGGTTGCGGGCCGGTCTGCACGGCGTCCTGTGCGCCTGGGGCGACGACCACGGGTCGTTTCTGTTCTGGGGGGTCGAGGGTCGACGCTTGGTCCGGTTGGAAGAGCGTGGAGGAGCCCTGGAGGGCGGGAGCCTACGCATTGCCCTGACACCGGAGGACATAGGCTGCTCTCTGCGGTGCGGCCGCATCTGGCCCGGCGTCTATCTGAGCCTGCTGGCGCTGTCCTACCTGCCCAATCTGGCCGTCTCCGGCGGCCGCAAGCAAGATCACTACTATCGCCGGATGATCGTCGTGACGAACGCTGTGCTGGGCCTTGAACGGCCGCAGGACCTTTCGCTCGTAGGCTACATGACGATCGACCCTTGCATGTTTCCCGCCAAGGATCCCGTGGCAGGTTCCGCGTTCGGCGATGCGAAAACCGGCGGCGAGGGGGGATCTTTGCGCCCCTTCGGCACGGGACTCGACCTTGCGCGCCGTGGCCTGAACCTTCCGGCGGCGGTCAAGATCATGCGCTCCACGGCGATCGCCCGGGACATCGGCGCGACAATTCCCGACTATTCATGAGCGCCCGCTCCGCGCGTTCAAGGGCAAGAGAATCCCGTTGATTTGCAGGATGCCCCAAGGTAAGATTAGACGTTGTCTAGTTGCCTATTTGTATCAGAGCTTTGAAAGGAGTGGGAATATGGGTGAAGATAAGATGGATGCCAAGGTCCGGGACAAGTTCGCTTCCAAGCTGGAAGTCATCGCGAAGATCAAGGAGCTTCAGTCGGATCTGGCGAAGATCAATATCGATCTGGTGCGATCCGGCGCAGCGGCTGACGTTGTCGCCTGCTGGTAGGGGCAGCGATACGGCGTCCCCTTGATGGCGGCAAAGGCCGCGCATCTCGTACGGTGTGCGGACTTTTCCGAATATCGTGCGATTGTCAGGATCAGTCACGCGCGGGGACTGATCCCGTTCGTCGCGCGTCGCGGCGATCGGGAGGCGATCGCGTCGACCCTGTCATCTTGCGCGGCGGTTTCGGTTTGTGATTTCTCAGACATCGCCGCGCAAGGAGCCCTTGTCGCGCAAGAAAATTTTGCGGCTCAAGGTGACTTCGCGGTTCAAGGCGACTTCGCGGCTCAAAGTGACATTGCCGGGCTGAAAGATGCCGTTTGCCCGGAAAATGGCACCGGGCTTGGGACCAGCCGCGTTTACGGAGCGGATCCCGGGTCACGCCCCATGCCGATCTCAGCCGGCGCAGCGTGCTCGGCCGGGATGGCACTTGCCGCCGGCTCGGCGGATGACAAGAGCGGGCCGCGACAGGCGCCCGCAAGCGAACGGCGTCTCCTACGGACGCGCGTACAGGCCTCCGCAAGGCTGGAACTGTCTCCCCCGACGGACGAGATCGTGGCGGCCTCGCTGGAAAAGCCGCTGCATTTCAACCTCTTCGGCTGCCCCGTCGCGAACCCGCAATCCGGCGAGGCGCAAACGGCAGCGGGCGGGGAGGCAACAGACCTCCTGGCAATTTTCAACCTTCTGGCGCAATGGACGACAGGCAGCGCGACTTGGGCCCCCACGGCTTGGGCCCCCACGACTTTGGGGCCCGGTACTGGGGCCCCCGGTTCTGGAGAGGCCGTTACTGGTGGTACGGCAACCGTGCACACGCCGTCGCCAGAGGACCTGCGGAGCGGCCGACCAACAGCCCTTCTGGTTCCCCCGGGGGCGGCGGCTTTCGCGCTGGGCTGGGCCGTTCTTGATGCCAGCCGGAATGCGATCCGCGATGAGGCCGCTGCAAGCCTTCCTTGCACGACCCTGATTACGGCGCGCGATGTTGTTACGATCGCCTGGCTCGCCGCCAAGATCATCGCTTATGCGCTCGGCCGGGCTCGCGAGGCGCCTGCGGGGCGGTACCGGATCCTTAGCCCGCAGCGCACGGCGTCGCGTTGGGCCGCGCTCGATGACAACGCGGACGGGACCGGGCATCTGCTGGCCTGGTCGTCCCTTTCGGGGGCGGAGGGCGCGCGCCTGGCGGGCGAGGCTTGCGATGTGCTGATCACCAACACGCACGGTCTTGACGCGTGCGCGGATGGTGGCGATGGCCTCGTGCTGTGCGGGCTCCAGCAAAACCGGGAAACCTTGCTCGCCGATGGCGACGCGCCGGCACCGCAGGCCGGCATCCTGGCTTGCGGGCACGGCCATCCCTGTCCGCGCGGACCGCATCCTTATCCGCTTGCGCGGCTGAACGCGCAGACGCTCGTTCTCCTGTCGTGCAACGGCTTCAGGCCGGGCACCGGAAATCTGGATGCCGGCTTCAACCTTGGCCTCGCCTTTCTCGACGGCCGGGGCGCCGGCTATTGCTCAAGCCCCTTTTCCAATATCGGCGGCAGGCTGGCGGCGGCCGCCATGGGCTCGGCCTTTGCGTCCGGCGAACCGTTTGGCAGCGCCATTTCGCGCGGAAATTGTGCTCTTCTGACGTCGGGCATTGAGGATGTGAGTCTCCTGGGGATCGGCGATCCAGGCGATACCAAGCCGCGCCCCGGCGTGCACGCGAACGGGGCGTTGCGGGTAACGGCCGAACATTTTCCCCTGCAGCTCCAGGCCGCCGAGCGCTTCGTGGCCGAGGTGGAGATCCGCGACCCGCGCCTGATTGAGCGGGCCCGCGCGGGGCTTTTGGGCTGGTCCGTCGACAACACGCGGGAGGGGGACGGGTGTCAGCCCGTGCTGTGGGATCAACGCGTCGAGCGCGATGGCGCGCGGGAGCGTCTGGTGCTGCGGCTTTACAGGTTCCCCGATACGCTGAGCGACCATTCGCTTGCCCCCGTCGATCTGGAAGATCTCGCCGCGCGGATACGCGCCGCGTTCGCCGCGCTCGATCGCTGGCAGGAATTATGGCGGCTGCTCGGCTTCGACGACGAGACGGTGACCAGCGCGATCGATGAGATCGCCCGCATGCGGGGGCCGATGTCCGGGCGATGCTCGGCGCTGCTTGGGCAGTGTCGCTATGACGGCGGCGCCCCGCGCGCCGTGTCAGAGCTGCTGGAGATGGCACATGCGACCGGCGCGCACGCTCGCGATCTCGTCATGAACACGATGCTGCCGCACCTGTGCAAGCCCGTCTGGCTGACCAACGTCTTGAGCCAGGAATATTTTGCCAGCGCGATCTCCGCCGGCCAATGCGACTATTGCGGCGAGCGGGCGATCTCCAAGAGATTGCGCCATCCGCTGACCGGGCAGGAGAGGGACGTTCTGATCTGTTCGCAATGCGGCATCGTCATGGACGGGCACGTCGGGGGCGCTATCGAGCGCATCGATATCCAGGGCGACAGGCGGGCGCGCCCCGGCAGTCCCCTCACCGTGCGTTTGGCCTTGCGCTGCGCGCCCGCATCGGCCTTCGCGCGTGGCGGCGCCGGCGAGGATATTCGCGTCGCGCCGAGGCTTTCGATCATCGGTCAGCAGGATGTGGTGCCGCAGCCGGAGGTCGCGACCTGGAGCGGGGCGCCGGTCTCCTTCCGCTTCGACATACCGGCGAACCTTCCCCCGCACCGGTATTTCATCAAGGTTCTGGCCGCCTCGTCGCAAGAGATCGCTTTCGCCTCACGCCCCTTTTTCGTCGTGTGACGCCCGGGAGGAGCCGCGCGGCCCGCAGGGGATGCCTCAGCGCGCACAAGTTCCTGAACGCTGCTGGATTGCGGGATTCCTGCCGGCGCGGGAATGACAACGCGGGCTGCGGAGTTGTTATCGCCGGCCCCATCCCCATCCCGACCAGCCTCGGACAAGCTTGGCCACGTACACCGGTATCCGACATCAGGAAACCCGGAGAGTGTACGTGGAACCTGTCTACCTGTTCTCACTTGCCTCCCAGCGCAACGAATGGCTTTCGGTGCGCCAGGCGGCGATTGCCGAAAACATCGCCAACGCCAACACGCCCGGATACGGCGCCAAGGACGTGACGCCGTTCACCGCCGTCTTCGACGACGTGGCGATGCCGATGGTCGCGACGCACGACGGCCATATGGGCGGCACCGCGGCGACGAGCAAAAGCGTCGACGTGAAGAAGGGCGAGAGCTGGCAGGTCAGCTATTCGGGCAACTCCGTCTCGGTCGAACAGGAAATGGTCAAGGCGACCGAGGTCAACGAGATCCACGCGCTGACGACCAACATCCTGAAGTCGTTCCACCGGATGATGCTCACCTCGGTAAAGGGTTAGGCCATGGTTGATCCGCTCAGCGCGTCAATGAAGATCGCGGCATCCGGGCTTCATGCCCAGTCGCAGCGCATGCGCGTCGTCTCCGAAAACATCGCCAACGCGGATTCGACCGGCAAGACCGCCGGCTCCGATCCCTACAGGCGCAAGACCGTGACCTTCGAGAACGAGTTCAACCGCGCCGCGAACGCGGATCTCGTCAGGGTGAAGGACGTGGGCAAGGACGATTCCGCCTTCCGCATCGAATACGAGCCCGGCAATCCGGCCGCCGATGTCGACGGCTACGTCAAGAAGCCGAACGTCAACATCCTGATCGAAATGGCGGACATGCGCGAAACGAGCCGGTCCTACGAGGCCAACCTGAAGATGATGACGCAGACCCGCTCGATGGTCATGCGCACGATCGACCTTCTGAGGAATTCGTGATGATCAACGCAATCGACGCCCTGCGCTCCGTCACCGACGGTGCTTCGACGAGCAAGGTCTCCGAAACCGTCTACGGTCAACCGGCCGGCGGCGTGGAAAGCGCGCAGGCCGCCTCCGAGGTCAGCTTCTCCGACGCGCTCGCCAACGTCTCCATGGAAGCCGTGCAGACGCTGAAGGACGGCGAGGCGGCCGCGATCTCCGGCGTTTCCGGCAAGGCGTCTGCGCAGCAGGTCGTGGAAGCCGTGATGGCCGCTGAGACCACGCTGCAGACCGCCATCGCCATCCGCGACAAGGTCGTCTCCGCCTATCAGGAAGTCGCCCGCATGGCGATCTGACGCCCCGCCGGAGCCTCCCCAATCCACGATTTCGACGCGCCCGCGACCTGCGAAACGGACCGGGCCGATCCCACCAGGAGTTGAGACATGAAAGCGCTTGCGATCGCGGCGACCGGCATGAGCGCCCAGCAGACCAATCTCGAGGTCATCGCCAACAACATCGCCAACATGAATACCACCGCCTACAAGCGGGCGCGGGCGGAGTTCTCGGATCTGCTCTACCAGGTGGACCGGCTGCAGGGCGTGCCGAACCGCGGCGGCGAGGACCGAGTGCCGGAGGGCGTGAGGCTCGGCCTTGGCGTGCGCACGGCGGCGATCCGCAAGCTGCACCAGCAGGGCACGCTGACCAACACGGAAAATCCGCTCGATGTGGCGATCGACGGGCGCGGCTGGTTCCAGGTCACGGGCCCCGACGGCGAGGCGCTCTATACGCGCGCCGGCGCGTTCAACAAGAACGATCAGGGCCAGCTCGTGACGCTTGACGGGTACACGGTCGAGCCGGCCATCGTCTTCCCGGCCGAAACGATCAAGGTGACGATCAACGCCTCCGGTCAGGTCTATGCGACCGTCGACGGCGAGGTAAAGCCGCGCGAACTCGGCCAACTTTCGCTCGCGACGTTCGCGAACGATGCCGGGCTTGAGCCCGTCGGCGGCAATCTCTTCCGCGAGACGACCGCCTCCGGCCAGCCGGTCGACGGTGTGGGCGGCGATCCGGGCTTCGGTGTGGTGAAGCAGAACTATCTGGAAAGCTCCAACGTCGATCCGGTCAAGGAGATCACCGAGCTGATCACCGCCCAGCGCGGCTACGAGATGAATTCAAAGGTGATCCAGGCCGCCGACGAGATGGCCGGCACAGTTTCCAACGGCATCCGCTGACCCGGCAAGGGGCGCGCAAGGCGAGCGAAGGGGATCGGTCATGGTCAGGACAAAGACGAAGGCAACGAGCCGGCGTCGGGCGGGATGCCAGTCGCGCCTCGCCGCTCTTGTGCTGGGCGTTTCGGTGTCCGTCACGGCCATCGACATCGCCCCGGCGTTTGCCGGGGTTGATCTGCCCGTGCCGCGGCGCACGATCCATCCAGGCGATGCGATCGAGCCCGGGCTCATCGTCGAGCGTCGTTTTCCCGATGCCACGACGCAGCGGTTCGCTGTCGTCGTCAGCCGCGACGAACTCGCCGGCATGGAGGCGCGGCGCACCCTGTTGCCGGGCCAGCCCATCCCGCTCAACGCCGTGGCCGCCCCGGAACTCGTCAAGCGCGGCCAGCCGACGCGGCTCGTCTTCCACGATGGCGGGCTCATCATCGTGGCGCAGGTGGAAGCCATGCAGAACGGCGGGGCAGGGGACATGATCAAGGTCCGCAACCTCGACAGCGGCCTGACCGTCGTTGGCACCGTCCAGTCGGACGGCACGGTCCTGATAGGAAACGAGTGATGCGCCTTCTGCTTTGCCTGCTTGTCGGCCTGATGGCTGCCGGCCCCGCCCATTCCATGGCGCGGATCAAGGATATCGCCAGCCTGCAGGGCGTCCGCGAGAACCAGCTCGTCGGCTACGGCCTTGTCATCGGGCTCAACGGCTCCGGCGACAGCATGCGCAACGCACCGTTCACCGAGCAATCGCTGCAATCGATGCTCGACAGCATGGGCGTCAACGTGCGCAACGCCAGGCTCCGGACCCGCAACGTCGCCGCCGTGGTCGTCACCGCCGAGCTGCCGGCCTTCATCGGCAAGGGCGGTCGGGTGGACGTCTCGGTCTCCTCGCTCGGAGATGCGACGTCGCTGAAGGGCGGCACGCTGATCGCCACCCCGCTGATGGCGGCCGACGGCTCGGTCTATGCGCTGGCGCAAGGCCCGCTTGCGGTCTCCGGCTTTTCCGCCGCCGGCGATGCGGAAAGCCTCGCGGACGGAACTCCGACCGCAGGGCGCATTCCCAATGGTGCGCTGATCGAGCGCGAGATCGGCGACCGTTTCGCCGATATTCCGGCGCTGGTGCTGGAGCTTAACAACCCGGATTTCCGCACGGCGGTGCGGGTCGCGGATGCCATCAACACCTATACCCGCGACCGCTACGGCGTGCGGGTGGCGCGCGAGCGCGACTATCGCTCCGTCGTCCTGCGCATGCCGAAGCGGATCGGCATGACCCGCTTCATTGCCGAGATCGAGGGACTGCTGGTCCAGCCGGACCAGCCGGCCCGCCTCGTCATCGATGAACGCACCGGCACGGTCGTCATCGGCCGAAACGTGCAGATCTCGACGGTGGCCGTCACCCACGGAAATCTCTCCGTGCGCGTGGTGGAAACGCCGCAGGTCTCCCAGCCGGCTCCCTTCGCAAGACGCGGGCAGACGGAAGTGGTGCCGCGCACCTTCATCGACGCCAACGAGGAAGGCGGGCGGATGGCGATCGTCGGCGGCTCCGACCTGCAGACGCTGGTGCGCGGGCTTAATCGCATCGGCCTGAAGCCCACGGGGATCATCGCGATCCTCCAGGCGATCAAGACTGCCGGCGCGCTGCAGGCGGAACTGGTGATCCAGTAGCCGCGGGTCGGCCTTTCGTTTCCGCGCCGGCCAATCCATCGGTCGTCATCACCCGGCGAAGTCCGGGTGATCCAAACCGTGAGCGGTGAAGTCGGAACCCGCAACGGATTGCCCGGACTGCGCCGGGCAATGACGGTTGAGGGGCCGGCGCATACGACGGCTCCGGCAGGGCGGCCGCCACAGGGCGATGCGTTCCTTTTTCCCCCAACTCACCCACCACAGCCTCGCGCAAGCCTGACCCTCCATGCTTTGCCTGTCCGCTGCAATGCGGGCGGTGCGGCGTCGGGAGAACCGTCGCCGGGTGCTGAAGCGAACGGAGAGACGGTGCGTCGATGACTTTCATTTCCGCGATCCGAACGGGGCTGATCCTCCCCGCGCTGATGGCCGCGCTGGTTGCGGTCAAAGCCGCCGGAGCCGAGGAGCCGGCACCTCCGCCGCCCGGCACCGACACACAAGCCCATACGCAGGCCCAAACGCAGGCCCAAACGCAGGAGAGTGACGTGGCCGCCTATTGCCGCAATACCGCAGATGCGACCGCCGAAGCCCGGATCGCCTGGCAGACCTGGAAGCTTCTGGCCCTGCAGGATTCCCTGAAACAGCAGATCGCGGCGCTGGAGACCAAGCGCGCGCAGTTCCAGGAATGGGTCGAAAAGCGCAACAAGATCCTCGCCGCCGTGGAGGACCACGTGGTCTCGATCTACGGCAAGATGCGCCCTGACGCGGCCGCTGAACAGCTTGCGACGCTCGATCAGGACATCGCGATCGCTGTGCTGTCGCGGCTGAAGCCGCGCGATGCCAGCGCCATCCTCAACGAGATGGAGCCGGCGCGCGCCGCGCAGCTGGCTCAGGCCATGGCGAGCCTTACAAACGCCCGCCTGGGCGAGGGCTCGTGATGCGCGCCCATTCCGTTTCCTGCGCCCCGCTGCTTCTCGCCACACTGCTTCTGGGAGGCTGTGCCGGCCAGTTGCAGGATCTCGGGCGCGAGCCGCGCATGTCGGCGGTGGGCGAGGGGCTGAGGCCCGTTCGTACCGCGATCCCGACGGAGACCTTCGCGCCGCTGACGCGCAAGGACTACAACTCGCTCTGGGTCGCCGATCGCAACGACTTCTTCCGCGATCCGCGCGCCCGGAAAGTCGGCGACGTGCTGACCGTCAAGATCGCCATCGACGACAAGGCCGAGCTCGACAACAGTTCCGACCGGGCGAAGAACTCAACGACGAGTGTCACATTCGGCGGCTCCTACAACACCACCAGCGATGCCGGTTCCGGCGATGTCGAGGGCGGCACCACCAGCGGCTCCTCCTCGCGCGGCCAGGGCACGATCGACCGCTCGGAGGAGATCGAGCTCAAGGTTGCCGCCGTGGTGACCGAGCGGCTTCCCAACGGCAACCTGCTGATTTCCGGCTCGCAGGAGGTGCGCGTCAACTACGAGATGCGGCTTTTGAACGTGGCCGGCATCGTGCGGCCGCGCGACATCGCAGGCGACAACACCATCGAATACGACAAGATCGCCGAAGCCCGGATTTCCTACGGCGGACGCGGCCGTATCAGCGAGGTCCAGCAGCCCGGCTGGGGCCAGCAGTTCTTCGATATCGTCAATCCGTTCTAGGAACCCGCTTCCCATGTCCGACACCTACAGAGAACCGGTCCGGGTGGCCGTCGAGGACGAAGGCGGCCGCGCGGCGAAATTCCTGGGCTTCGTGCTGCTGACGGCGCTCGCCGCCGGCGCCGGCGGCCTGATCGGAATGCAGATGGTGGAGACGGTGCGCGACTCCATCGCCCGCGACGCCTCAGAGGCCGCCCGCCGCACGAGCTTCGCGCCGATCTATTCCTCCAATGCCCAGCTGCGCACCTTGATGCCGATGGTGACGAACCTCGCCGCCCCGCGCGACACCTGGATCCGCCTTCAGGCCTCGGTGATCCTGAAGGACGAGGCGGTGGAGGAGGCGAGCCTTCTGGTCTCGCGCATCGAGCAGGACATCCTGGCCTATCTCAGGACCCTCACGCTGTCGCAGATCGAAGGCGCCGGCGGACTTCAACACCTGCGCGAAGACCTCAATGAACGGGCGAAGATCCGGTCCGAAGGTCAGGTGCGCGAACTCATTCTTGAATCTCTGGTAGTCCAATGAAGCGACTGGCTCTCGCCACAATGATTGTGGCGCTCACCGCGACGGCAGCCGCCGCGCAGGTTCCCGACCTCTCCAGCCTCATCCCCGAAGGCGACGGCAGCGCGGCGGGGCGGATCGTCCAGATCGTCGCCCTGCTGACGGTGCTTTCCGTCGCGCCGGGCATATTGATCATGGTGACGAGCTTCACCCGCTTTGCGGTGGCGCTGTCGTTCCTGCGCTCGGGGCTCGGGCTCCAGACCACGCCGGCGAACCTGATCCTGATCTCGCTGGCGCTTTTCATGACATTCTACGTCATGGCGCCGACCTTCGACAAAGCCTGGCAGGACGGAATCCAGCCCCTGATGGAAAACAGGATCACAGAGCAGGAGGCCTATACGAAGATCACGGATCCCTTTCGCGACTTCATGCTCTCCCAGGTGCGCGAGCGGGATCTGGTGCTCTTCGACGATCTGGCCGCCAACCGCGTGACAAAGGCGCCGGCGGCGAGCCCTCAGCAGGTCGAACTGCGCGTGCTCATTCCGGCCTTCATGATTTCCGAACTCAGGCGCGGCTTCGAGATCGGCTTCCTGATCGTTCTGCCGTTTCTGGTGATCGACATGATCGTCGCGACCATCACCATGTCGATGGGCATGATGATGCTGCCGCCGACCGTCATTTCGCTGCCGTTCAAGGCGCTCTTCTTCATCCTGATCGACGGCTGGAATCTTCTGGTCGGGAATCTGGTACGTTCGTTTTTCTGACGCGTTGTCACCTTGCGCAAGGTTCGCGCAAGGCGTGCGTGTCAGTCTCCAAGGCACGGCAGGTTGGATCCGCAACCCAGCAACAGGACCGAAGGCATGACGCCGCCCTGCCGTACCGGTGCGAACCCGGTATGTCCCATCCAATCTTTTCTTTGAAAGGGACATGAAATGGCTAGCTTGATGACCAATGCCGCGGCAATGACCGCGTTGCAGACCCTGAGCTCCACCAACAAGTCGCTGGAGGAAGTTCAGAACCGCATCTCCACCGGTTACCGGGTGGCGACTGCGGAAGACAATGCGGCCTACTGGTCCATCGCGACGACCATGCGCTCCGACAATCTGGCCCTGTCCGCGGTTGAAGACGCTCTCGGCCTCGGTGCCGCGACGATGGATACCATGTACACGGCCATGGAGAGCACGGTCGATATCGTCGACCAGATCAAGTCGAAGCTGGTTGCGGCGAGCGAGCCGGGCGTTGATCGTGCGAAGATCCAGAAGGAAATCGGCGCTCTGCAGGACAACCTGCGCTCGATCGCCGACTCCGCGGTCTTCAACAACGAGAACTGGCTGTCGGTCGACTCCAGTGACGCGTCCTACAATGCCACGAAGGAAGTTGTCGCCTCGTTCAGCCGCAACAGCGGCGTGATCACGATCGAGAAGATCAAGGTCGATATCACCGAGACCGAGCTTTACGACGATGCGGACCAGTCCGGCATCCTCGACAAGGCCCAGGCCAACGGTAACGCCGTCGCCACCATCGACATCTCGGCCCTGACCGACTCGGCCGCCGACCTGACGACCCTGCAGGGCATGGTCACGGACGTCGATGACGCTCTTGCGGAAATCACCGACGCGGCCACCGCGCTCGGCGCCGCCAAGAGCCGTGTCGAGATGCAGCGGGACTTCGTGTCCTCGCTGACGGATGCCCTCGATCGTGGTGTCGGCCAGCTGGTCGATGCCGACATGAACGAGGAGTCGACCCGTCTGCAGGCCCTTCAGGTCCAGCAGCAGCTCGGCATCCAGGCGCTGTCGATCGCCAACTCCTCCAGCCAGAACATCCTCTCGCTGTTCAAGTAAGAACAGTCTGAGCCGTTTCGGCCGAAACCGGGCCGCGCCCCCATGGGGCGCGGCCTTTCTGCGTTCAAGCAGGCCTCCGGTGATCGGCCGCGCAATGTCCGCGCAAGCTTGAGCCCGCATAGTCGGGGCAACCAATAATCCGACCCAATAATCCGACCGTTGACAGGGGTGCTCGATGCCAGGTCGCGAACACGCTGAAAAGCTCTGGTCCAATCTTCTGGAATTGGGACCGAAACGGCTCATAGCCCTGGTGCTGATCGGGCTCGCGACGATGACGACCGTGGGCTTCGGCGCCTACTATCTGAGCCGTCCGGAAATGGTCACGCTCTACACCGGGCTTGAGGGCGAGGACGTCAGCCGCATCGGCGCGGCCTTGCAGGACGCCGGCATTCCCTACGACATCAACGCCGAGGGCACCGCCGTCCTGGTCAATCATTCGGCAACGGCGCGCGCCCGCATGCTGCTGGCGGAACGCGGTCTGCCGCGCGGCGCGGAGGCCGGCTACGAGCTCTTCGACCAGATCGGCTCGCTGGGCCTCACCTCCTTCATGCAGGAGGTCACCCGGGTCCGGGCGCTCGAAGGCGAGATCGCCCGCACGATTCAGCTCATGAGCGGAGTACGCGCGGCGCGCGTTCATATCGTGATGCCGGAAAAGGGGTCGTTCCGCCGCGACCAGCAGCCGCCCTCGGCCTCGGTCGTGATCCGCACCGATTCCGCCGACGAGGTGAAGACGGCCGAAGCGATCCGGCATCTGGTCGCCGCTGCCGTGCCCGGCATGAGCGCCGACAAGGTCACGGTTCTCGATACGCACGGCACGATGCTTGCCACCGGCAAGGACCCGGCAAATGCCTCCGCCGGCATGATGGCCTCGCTGGAAGAGGCGGTGAACGCGCGCATTCAGGAGAACATCCGCACGACGCTGACGCCTTATCTGGGCCTCGACAATTTTCAGGTGAGCGTCGCCGCCGCGCTGAACACCGACCGCAAGCACACCAATGAGGTGATCTACGATCCGGATTCGCGCACCGAACGCTCCATTCGCACGGTGCGCGAGGAGGAAACCTCGCAGAACGCCAGCTCCGAACCGCCGACGACGGTGGAACAGAACCTGCCGAACGAGAACGTCACCGCCAATGCCGGCGACCGCTCCAACGAGGAAAACAACCGCCGCGAGGAAACGGTCAACTACGAGATCTCGTCCAAGACCATCGAGACGGCGCGCGACGGCTACCGTGTCGACCGTCTGTCGATCGCGGTCCTCGTCGACAAGGCGCGGATCATGCAGACGCTCGGCGAGAACGCACCCGAGGAGGCGCTTGACGCCAAGCTCGCCGACATCCGGCAGATCGTGTCCTCTGCCGCGGGTGTGGAGGCGGCGCGCGGCGACACGGTGACGGTCTCCATGGTCGACTTCATCGAGGATGGCCGCGATCTGGCACCGACGCCGCCGTTGTCGCTGGTGGAGCTGCTGGTGCGCCAGTCTGGGAACGTCATCAACGCTCTGACGATCCTGATCGTCGCCGGCATGCTGGTCTGGTTCGGTCTGAAGCCCGCTCTGGCGGCCCTCGTGCCGCCCAAGGCGCCGACTGCCGAGGTTTCCGAATTCGATGCTCTGCCGGGTCCCGCCGAAGGGCAGGCCGCGGTCGAGGGGGCGGAAGGCGAGGGGCTGCGTCTGGCGCCGCCTGACCACACGATGCTGATTCAGGATCTCAGCCGCAGGATCAACCAGTCGCCGCTGAAGAAGCTGGAGCCGCTGCTCGACCTCGACGAGAACCAGGCCGCCGCGATCCTCAAGCAGTGGATGTATGAGACGGAGACGGCACTATGAGCGACAGCATTGCCGCGCGGTTGCCGGACCTTTCCGCCGCCGCCTTCGCGCAGCTGCGCTCCGATGCGGCGAACCTGGTGCCGGTGGAACCGGACAGCGCGGTCCTCGATCCACAGACGCTCGCCCGCAAGCTCGCCGCCGAATACGCACGCGGCGAGGAGGCGGGACGGGAAGAGGCCGCGCGCAACTATCAGGAGAAGCTGCTTGCGGAAAAGCAGCGCCTGCGCGACGAGGCAGATGAGGCCCGGAACCGGTTCGAGGAGGAGCTCGGCGAACGTCTCGCTTCCTCCATCGTCAAGGGGCTGGAGGATCTGGAGCTGCGGGTCACGGATGCGGTTTCCCACCTGATTGCGCCGTTCCTCGAGGAAGCCGCGACCTCGCACGTGGTGGAGGCGTTTGCCGAAAACCTGAAAGACCTGCTCGGATCGCATGACCGCAACAGTCTCGTCGTGCGCGGACCGGAAGGGCTGCTGCGACGGCTGCGGGATTGTCTGGGTGACGACGGGGCCGGCATCCGCCTGGAGCCCGTGGACGGCATCGAGATCTATGTTTCCATCAACGACACGACGATCGAGACCCAGCTGGGGGCATGGCTGCGCCGGCTGGAGGACGCGCGCGAGGACAGGGCATGACGCAGACCACTCCTTCCGAGCTGGTGATCGTTCGGCGCCGGCCGCCGCTTTTTCCCGAAGTCGCCAAGGGTGGCGTGTGGAAGATCGCCTATGCCGACTTCATGACGGCGATGATGGCGTTCTTTCTGGTCATGTGGCTGATCAACGTGACCGACGACAACGTCAAGAAGGGCGTCGCGCAATATTTCAATCCGGTCAATCTCGCCGCGACCTCGCCCAACCGCAGGGGGCTCAACGACCCTGACAAGGCCGGCGTGACCAACGAGGACGGCAAGGATCAGCCCCGGGGCGATGCCGGCACGGACAAGGAATTCGACGCCGCCGCCTCAATGACCTCGCACGGCGAGGGAACGGGAGAAAAGCCGTCCGGCGGCACGTTCGCCGCGACCTATTCGGAGGAAGCGCTTTTCTCAGACCCTTACGCCGTTCTGGAGAAGCTCTCCAGCGCGGTGCCGGCGGGTGTCGCCGCCGAGGGTGTCGCCCCTGAAAAGGCGGGTTTCGGCATCAAGACGGAAAAGGGCGCGAAGGGCGGCGATGCCTATCGCGATCCCTTCGATCCGCTCTACTGGCAATTCACGCCACAGGGAGAAAGCGGCGAAGCCGGCACGGTGATGCGCAATGCCGCTGCTTCGGGCGCGGACACCGAGCGCGATGTCGCATCCACCAGCAAGTCGGCGGTCGCCGGAACCGACGTTCCGCCCGCCGCATCGCCGACGCCGGTCGCAAAGCCCGTGCCCGATGCGAATTTCACGGTCGCGGCCAAGGACGCCTCGGTCGCCGGCAAGCCGGGCCCCGGCGGAGCGGATACGCTCTCGGGCACGGTCGGCAAGGCGGGCGAAGCAGGTGCGGCGCGCGCGGCCTCCACAGGCGGCGACGCGGCAACGACCTCGGACCGTACCGGGATGGGCGAGACCGAGACCCGGCTGCGCGCCCAGCTCGCCGCGATCGCCGACGGTCCGCTCGGCCCCGTCGCTGCCCGGGTGAGCGTGGTTCACAGTGACGAGGGGCTGTTGATCAGTCTCACCGATGCGAAGAACTTTGGCATGTTCGCCATCGGCTCGGCCGAGCCGCGGCCGGAACTCATCGCGCTGATGAAGGAGATCGGCAAGACGCTTGCGAGTGCCAAGGGCGACGTCATCATCCGCGGCCACACCGATGCGCGGCCGTTCCATTCCAAGACCTACGACAACTGGCGGTTGTCCACGGCGCGGGCGCACATTGCCTATTACATGCTGATGCGCGGCGGCTTCGATCCCGCCCGGGTGGAACGGGTCGAGGGCTACGCCGACCACAACCTCAAGGTGCCGGACGATCCCTATGCCGCCTCCAACCGGCGTATCGAGATCCTGCTCAAGGGAGGCAAGGCATGAAGCGCCTGCAGACCATGCGCGCGGTTCTTTCCCGCACCGCGATTGCCGAAACCCCGCTTGCCGCGCTGATCGCGATCTGGCTTCTGACGGCGCTCGGCTACTGTGCGGCGGCCTTCGCCACGGATGCGCCGCCGGCGCCCTTCGAGATGGTGCGTTCGTTGCAGGCCTTGCAGGGTCAGGTCGCCCAGGGCAACAGCCAGGCCCACACCGCCCAGCGCGTCCTGCTGAAATCGATGAAAGCCGCGTTCGAGACCGCCGAGCCTGAGGTCTGGCAGGATCCGCGCAACGCGCGCGCCGCCGTCGTCTATCTGCTTTCCGGCGGTCATCCGGCGGTGATGATCAGGCTTCTTCAATACGATCCGGCGCCCGCCGTGGACGAACGGCTGATGCGGGGTTCTCTCGCCTATATCGAGGGACGGGCGGACGAGGCGAAGACGCTTCTGAAGGATTTCGATCCGTTGCAGATGGAACCGGGCCTTGGCGGTCAGGTCGCGCTGGTGCGCGCCGCGCTGCTGGTTCACGACGAGCCGGAGGAGGCGGTGCGCATGCTCGACATCGCCCGGCTGCTGATGCCCGGAACGCTGGTGGAGGAGGCGGCGTTGCGGCGCGAGGTGTTCATCGTCGGCAAGCTCGGCGATCTGGAGAAGTTCCAGTCGCTGTCGTTGAACTATCTCAGGCGCTATCGCGGCTCCGTCTACGGCGGCGACTTCCGACGCCGGTTCGCGGCCGCGCTCGACACGCTGGGCTTTGCCGAAAGCGCCACGCGGTTCGCGCTTCTGGAAAGCCTGCTCGCCGAATTCGATATCGACAGCCGCCGCACGCTCTACATCGCGCTCGCCCATCACGCGCTCGTCAAGGGCCAGCTGGAAATCGTGCGTAAGGCGACGGAAATCGCCGGGCCGCTCGCCATGGAGGGCACCGACGACGCGCTGCGGCTGAAGCTCTATCGCGCCGGCGCTCTGATCGGCAAGGACGACGTCAAGGAGGCGCTGTCGCTGCTGTGGTCGATCGACCGCAAGCGGCTCGATCCGGAGGAAACCGAACTTCTGGATGCGATCTTCACCCGGATCAACCAGGTGCGCTACTGGCCCGAACCGCCGAAGGGGACGAACGGCTCGATGAGCCCCGTCACGGTGACGGCGAAGCCCGACGAACCCGGATGGGAGACGCAGCTGATGAAGCGGGGCGGTGCGGATCTCGATGAGGCGTCCGCCGACCTCGAAAAAGCCTCCAGGCGGCCTTGAGCGGAGACAATGACCATGCAGCTCCCCCAAAGCCTCGCAACGCCCTCCGGTGCGGAGACGGCCGGGACGGACGCGAAGTCCGCGACGTCGCGGGCTGATAAAGAAGGCCCCGGCGACGCCTTCAACGCGATGATGAGGCGGCTCGGGAACCGCGGATCCGACGACGGCGGCAAGGCCGAAGGCCGCGCTGGTGCCGGGGCGGACGATGAGGCGGGTCAGACCTCCGCCGCTTCCGCGCTCGCCCGCCTTCTCGGCATGAAAAATACCGGCAGGGATGAGGCCGCCACGCCGGATGGCGGTCAGGCGGACGCAGAGCCCGACGCGGGCACAGATGACGGCCCGGACAGCGCAGCAGGCGCGGAGGAGGCGACAGGGACGCAATCCGCGATGGCGCCCGCTGCCGCGATGGCCGCCATGTCGGCGATTGCCGACCTTGCCTCCAGGGTTGCAGGCGCTGCTCAGGCAAAGACCGGTGGACAGTCCGGACAAGGCGGCACTGGCCCGGCGCTCGGCGAGCGGTTGGCGGCCCAGACGGCCCGGATATCACAGGCGGCACAGCCCGGTGCGGGCGAAGCAGCAGCCGGCCAGGGCGCGCAGAGCGACGATGTCGATACCCTGTTCTCGCGGTTCGCCGTGAAGCCGGAGGCTGTGAATCTGAGCGATGCGAAGGCGAAGCTGCAGGCCTCCACGCGCATCACGGCCGACAGCATCGAGGTCGTGCGTCAGGAGACCCACTTCGCACCCTCCATGCGCATTCCGCCGATCCAGCAGGTCGGCGAGGCGATGACGAAGGCGCTCGGCGCCAGACAGGGCACGCAAGGCGCGCTGGCAAGTTTCACCGACCCGGCCGCAAACCTCGGCCAGACTTCCGGCCCGAGCGTGAAGATCCTGGAGATCCGGCTGCAACCGGAAGAACTCGGCACGGTTCGCGTCACCATGCGGATCGTCGACAAAGCGCTGCAGGTCGACGTCCGCTCCGCCAATCCTCAGACCGTGGAACTGCTTCAGAAGGACAGGCACCTTCTCGACCGGATGCTGCAAGCGGCGGGCTACAAGGCCGACACCGTGTCCATCCATGCGATGGACGGAGACCGTTCCGCCTTTCAGATCACGTCCGCGCCGAACGTCCAGAACCAGCCTCAGGGCCTTCTCAACGGCGGGGCGCGCGGTGACGGCCAGCCGGGGGGTGCTGCCTCGAACGGCGAGGGCGGGCACGGGGCGGGCGATGGCCGGAGCGGCGAGCGCGCAACTGAAAACCCGGAGGCGAGCCATGGTAGCGAGGACCGCGCTCCCGACCGTTGTACTGACGGCCGCGCTCTCTATCTGTAGTTCCCTGGCTTCCTCCGGTGCGGCGGCGATGAACATCTGCGAGCGCGAGATGGTCGCCGCCGCGAAGCGCTACGACGTGCCGCTCGGCGTGCTCTATTCGGTCGGGCTGACGGAGACCGGGCGCAAGGATTCGCTCCAGCCCTACGCCCTCAACATCGAGGGCAAGGCGCATTTCGCCCGATCCGCACGCGAGGCGGAGGCGGTGTTTCTGGAAGCGCGCCGGCAGGGCAAGCGGCTGATCGACCTCGGCTGCATGCAGATCAACCACCATTACCACGGCAAGGCGTTCGCCTCCGTCGCCCAGATGCTGGAGCCGCGGGCGAACGTGCAATATGCCGCGCGCTTCCTGAAGACGCTGCGCGCCAGTCAGGGGTCCTGGACGATGGCGGTCGCCCGCTACCACGCTGGCCCGAACAACGACGCCGCCCAGAAGCGCTATGTCTGTCGCGTCATCACCAACATGGTCGCTTCCGGTTTCGGAAGCTGGACGCCGAAGGCTCGCGCATTTTGCAAATAGCGCCGCGGCCGATTTTCGAATTACTTCAATGAAATGCTGCGCAAGGGGGGAATACGTTCCCAATACGCGCATATTTAAAATTTTAATAAAAAAATAATGCGCGCGGAAACTCCCAATACAAGCCTCGCGCAAGTTTGATCCGTTCAGATGCTGGCGACAAGTCTGGGAAACGGAGTCTTTCCATGAGCCTTTTCGGAGTTATGCGCACGGGCGTTTCCGGCATGAACGCGCAGTCGAGCAAGCTCGGCACCGTCGCCGACAACATCGCGAATTCGAGCACCACCGGCTACAAGCGGGCGGCATCGGAATTCTCCTCCCAGGTCCTGTCCCAGGGCTCCGGCAGCTACAATTCCGGCGGCGTGAAGGCCACCACCACCTACGCGATTTCAGAGCGCGGGGGCCTCAGCTACACCACGTCGAGCCTCGATCTCGCGATCGACGGCAATGGCTTCTTCGTCGTCTCCGACATCGACGGCAATACCGCGCTGACCCGGGCGGGCCATTTCGTGAAGGACAGCGCCGGCTATCTGGTCAACACCGGCGGCTACTACCTGCAGGGGTACCCGGTCGACGACAACGGCAACGTCTCGACGGTTGCCAATGGAACGGGCGGGATGGAGGTCATCAACGTCTCGCAGAACCGTCTGGAGGCCAAGGCGACCGACCAGGCGCTCCTTTGGGCGAACGTTCCCGAGGACGCGACCGTCGTGACCGGCGATACGCCGGGTTCGAACCTCGCGACCTCCACCTATTCCGCCAAGACCTCGGTCACCGTCTACGACAATCTCGGCAACGAGCTTACGCTCGACGTCTACTACACCAAGACCGGCGAGACCGGCACGGACGCCGACTGGGAGATCTCCGTCTACAACTCCGCCGACGCGACGGGGGGCGGGTTCCCCTACAGCTCTGCGGCGCTGTCCACGGATACGTTCACCTTCGACAAGACCACGGGCGATCTCGCCGCCGCCAGCCCGACATCGCTCAACGTCGCCATTCCCAATGGCGGCACGTTCGACATCGACATGTCGGGCATGACGTACCTGAACGCGGATTTCTCCATCACGGAAGTCGACACCAATGGCAACGCACCGAGTGCGGTGGAATCGGTGGAATTCGACAAGGACGGCACGCTCTACGCGGTTTACGCCAACGGCAGCCGCAAGGCGCTCTACAAGATCCCCATCGCCGACGTGCCGAGCCCGGACAAGCTGACGCCGGTTTCCGGCAACGTTTTCAAGGTCTCCAACGAATCCGGCGACTTGGCCGTCGGCTTCGCGGGGGAGGGCGGCATGGGCAAGCTGGAAGTGAAGGCCCTGGAGGGATCCAACGCCGATCTCGCCACCGAACTCACCTCGATGATCGAGTCCCAGCGCACCTACACCGCAAATTCCAAGGTGTTCCAGGCCGGTTCCGACCTTCTGGAAACCCTCGTCAACATGGCCCGATAGGCGTGGCCGGCCCGGGCGCGACGCCTGGGCCGGATGCCTGGGCCGGATGCCTTGCACCCCTGAACCCCGATGCTCCAGTGACACGAGAGATTTGACAGATGAGCCTTTCCGTAGCTCTTCAGGTCGCCCAGTCCGCGCTTTCCGCGCGCCAGTCGGAAGTTGCGACCGCGTCTCGCAACATCGCCGGGGCGGCGCAGCCCGGCTATTCGCGCAAGTCCGTGTTGCTCAGCACGCTCGTGTCGGACAGCGGCCAGGGCGGCAGCGTGCATGTCACGGGCATCGGACGCACCACGAACTCCGCGCTTTACGGGACGCTGCTCTCGTCGACCTCCGTGGCCAGCGCGCAGGACGCGGTGCATTCGGGGCTGGAACGCCTGCAAGATACCATCGGCGACACCAAGCTGGAGACATCGCCGGCGGCCTATCTCGGCAGCCTGCGAACCGCCCTGCAGAACTACGCCTCCGATCCGGGGGATCCGATCCTCGCCGGATCGGCGCTGGAAGCGGCGAAAGGCATGGCAGCCCGGCTCAACGAAGCGACCGATACGGTTCAGGGCGTGCGCGCCGACGCGGACGCCGATATCGCGACCTCCGTCGATACCATCAACAGTCTCCTTGCCCAGCTCGAGAGCCTCAACGCCACCGTTGTCAAGGGAACGCAGAGCGGGGCCGATATCACCGATGCGCTGGATACGCGCGATCAGGTGCTTCTGTCGCTGTCGGAGGAAATCGGCATCCGGACGCTGACCCGGGACGACGGCGACGTGGTCGTCTACACCGACAGCGGCGTTACCCTGTTCGAGACCACCGCCCGCGACGTCTCCTTCGACCGGTCGGCCACCTATCAGGCCACGACCGTCGGCAACGCCGTCTACGTGGACGGCGTGCCGATCACCGGCGACAACGCAATCATGCCGATCTCCGGCGGAAAGCTGCGCGGGCTCACGGAACTGCGCGACACGATCGCACCCACTTACCAGAGCCAGCTCGACGAGATCGCGCGCGGATTGATCGAGGCCTTCGCCGAAAGCGACCAGAGCGGCGGTGGCGGACCGGACCAGGCGGGCCTCTTCACCTATCCCGGCGGCCCCGCCATACCCGCGGCCTCCACGCTTGTCACCGGACTGGCAGGCAACATCGAGATCAATCCGACCGTCGATCCGGATCAGGGCGGCAACATCGATCTGCTGCGCGACGGCGGCATGGCGGGTACCGCCTACGACTACAACGTCGACGACGTCGCCGCCTTCAGCGACCGGCTCCAGCAGTATCTCGACGCCTTCGATACGCCGCGCGTCTTCGATGCCGGGGTCGAACTCGATGCGACCGACACGCTGACCGGCTTCGCCGCTTCCTCGGTGAGCTGGCTTGAGGCGGCCCGAAAGTCTGCCGATGCGGATCTGGAGGTCCAGACGGTCATCGTGGAGCGGACGGCGGATTCCCTTTCCAACGCCACGGGCGTCAACATTGATGAGGAGATGACACTCCTTCTCGATATCGAACGCGGCTATTCGGCCGCGGCCAAACTCATAGCGGCCGTCGACAAGATGCTCGATGACCTGTTCTCAACAGTAAGGTAGTCGTCGCGATGAAAACGACCTTCGTCTCCTCCTATTCATTGTCGAATTCCTCGCGCGGCGTGCTGATGAAGCAAGCCGTGGACATCGCAAAGCTTCGTACGGAGCTCTCCTCCCAGCGCAAGGCGGATGTCGGGCTCGATCTCGGCAGCGGCACCGGCGAGGCGGTGACGCTGCGCTCCGAATACAACCGCCTGAACGCGATCATGGATACCAATGCGCTCGTGGCCTCGCGTCTCGACGTCACCCAGGCGGGCCTCGATGATCTGCTTTCGACGGCGGAGGATTTCCTGTCGACGCTGGTGGGCGTTTCTGACAGCTCCGGCAGTGCGGAAGTCTCGCAGAGCGAGGCCGCGGCGGGGCTCGACCTGCTTGTCTCGCGCCTCAACACGCAGCTGAACGGCAGCTACATCTTCGCCGGGCTCAACACCGACGTGAGCCCCGTCGCCGACTATTACGGAACGCCGGCCGGGTCCAACAAGACCGCGGTGGATGCCGCCTTCTTCAACGCTTTCGGCATCTCCCAGGACGATCCGGCGGTTGCCAACATCTCCGCCGCCGATATGCAGACCTTCCTCGATGGAGACTTCGAGGCGCTGTTCGACGACCCCGCATGGGGCAACGACTGGTCGAGCGCCTCCGACAAGCGCATTCGCAGCCGCATTTCCACGAGCGAACTTGCTGAGACGTCCGTGAGCGCCAACGAGGATGCCTTCCGCCAGCTCGCCGAGGCCTTCACCATGGTGGCGGATCTGGGAACGGCGAACCTGGGCGAGGCGGCCTACAAGGCGGTAACCGACAAGGCGACCGCCTTGCTCGGGAAAGCGATCGCCGGGGTCACCGATGTGATGGCCGACATGGGCACGGCCCAGGAGCGCGTCTCCAACGCCAGCGAGCGGCTTGCGATCCAGACCGACATCCTCAACGGGCGTATCAACGAGCTGGAGAGCGTCGACCCGACCGAGACGGCGGTCCTGCTGCAGAACGCCGTCACCCAGATGGAGGTCTCCTACGCGGTCACCGCGCGGCTCAGCGAGCTGAGCCTGATCAACTACCTCTAGGGATGAAGGGCGTGCCCGTTCCGGATCATGTCCGGAGCGGCCGCCGCAGGCAAAGGTGTGTCTATGTACAACTTCTCGTATGCCGAAACGCTTGACGAATTCTGCGTCGATACGCGCGGAAACGAAAGGCAGGCAATGGGAATGATCGTCGAGCAGCTCAAGGCCGCCAAGGAAAAGGGACGCCGCTCAAAGGAGGCGATCGAGGCCTTGTACAACACCCGCCGGGTCTGGGCCTATTTCATCGACGACCTGTCGAGCGAGAGGAACGAGCTTCCCGTTTCGCTGCGTGCGGACCTGATCTCGATCGGGCTGTGGGTGATGAAGGAGCTGGAAGCGATCCGGACCGAGCAATCCGAAAACTTCGATGGCCTTATCGAGATCAACACCATGATCCGGGACGGACTGGCATGACAAAATCCATCAATCTCGTCCTCAAGGCCGGCGAACGGCTGTTCATCAACGGCGCCGTCCTGCGCTTCAGCCGCAAGACCACGGTGGAACTGATGAGCGACGCGGTCTTCCTGCTGGAAGGCCACGTCATCCAGCCGCACGAGACGACGACGCCGCTGCGCCAGATCTATTTCGCCTTTCAGACCATGCTGATGGACCCGAGCACGGTGGAGCCGGCACGCGAACTCGCCGCCTCGCTGATCGCGGCGGCGCAGCAGACCTTCACCAATCTGGAAATCCTGAACGGCCTTGACCAGGTGTGCCTGCTTCTGGAGGCGGGCCGGTACTTCGACGCCATGAAGATCATCCGCTCGATGTACGGGGTCGAGGAGACCATCATGGGAAAAAAGCCCGATAGCGCCGCGATCCGGGCGGCTTGAAGGAGAGCGATCATGACGACCACGTCAACCAACTACGCAACGACGCAGACACAGGCCGCGTCTTCCTCCTCCGCCATGGAGGATCTGACGCTCGACTACGACGCGTTCCTCACGCTGATGATCCAGCAGATGAAGAACCAGGATCCGACCAATCCGATGGATTCCACCGAACAGCTCTCGCAGCTGGCGACATTTTCACAGGTGGAGCAGGCGATCCAGACCAACAGCAAGCTGGATTCGCTGCTGACCAACCTGTCTTTCTCCCAGGCCGGCGACCTGATCGGCCGCACGGCGACGGCAGCGGACGGCACAACGGGCAAGATCACATCCGTGGAAGTCTATTCCGACGGCACGGTGCTGGGCCTGGAAGACGGCACCGGCATCCTGCTCGGCCCCGGCGTCGCGATCTCCTGACCATGAACGAGGCAGACGCACTCGATCTCGTGCGCAGCGCCATCTGGACGATCGTCGTCGGCGCCGCGCCGGCCATCGTGCCGGCGATGATCGTCGGCGTGACCATCGCGCTGATGCAGGCGCTGACGCAGGTGCAGGAGGTCACGCTGACCTTCATCCCGAAGATCGTCGCCATTCTGGTGATGATCGTGATCGCCGGCCCCTTCATCGGCGCCCAGATCTACGCGTTCACGGCGCTGGCCTACTCGCATATCGAAAGCGGGTTCTAGGCTCCGCACCGACGCCGTGGGGGCGTTGAGGGCGCGGCCCATCCTTCGAGACGCCGTCTTTCGACGGCTCCTCAGGATGACGTTGTGTGTGTTGTGAGTTTCTTCGCAGCAACAACACGATAACGTCCTCCTGAGGAGGTCGCGTCAGCGGCCGTCTGGAAGGATGGGCCGCTTGCGCCATAACATAACCCGCGAGAGCGCCGCCATCCGCACCACCCTCGCGCAAGCTTGGCCTGCCAATAGTTCTTCCCAACGCAAACGCGCGAATAAGGAGATGGCATGTCCGTGATCGGGGCCAGCGTACCCACCGAAGCCATCAGGGAAAGCCGCCGAGACATCGGCTTCGCCGTCGGCATCGTCATCGTCCTGACGATCCTGTTCCTGCCCGTTCCCTCCTTCCTGATCGATATCGGATTGGCGCTCTCCATCGCCTTTTCCGTGCTGATCCTGATGGTCGCGCTGTGGATCCAGAAGCCGCTCGACTTCTCGTCCTTCCCGACCATCCTGCTGCTGGCCACGATGCTGCGCCTGTCGCTCAACATCGCCACGACGCGTGTGATCCTCGCGCACGGCTTCGAGGGAACGACGGCGGCCGGCTACATCATCAACGGCTTTTCCAAGTTCGTGATGAGCGGTGATTTCGTCATCGGCCTGATCGTCTTCGCGATCCTGGTGATCGTGAATTTCCTCGTCATCACCAAGGGCGCCACGCGTATCGCGGAAGTGGGCGCCCGCTTCACGCTCGATGCCATTCCCGGCAAGCAGATGGCGATCGACGCCGATCTCAACGCCGGGCTCATCAACGAAAAGGAAGCCCAGCGCCGCCGCTACGAGCTGGAAGAGGAAAGCTCCTTCTTCGGCGCGATGGACGGCGCCTCCAAATTCGTGCGCGGCGACGCGATCGCGGGCCTCATCATCACCGCGGTCAATATCCTCGGCGGCATCGTCATCGGCGTGACCCGCTACGACATGGATGTCTCGTCGGCCGCCGACGTCTTCACCAAGCTGTCGGTGGGAGACGGCCTCGTCTCTCAGATCCCGGCGCTGATCGTGTCGCTCGCCGCCGGCCTGCTGGTCTCCAAGGGCGGCACGCGGGGCAGGGCGGAAAGCGCGGTCCTCGGCCAGCTCGGCCACTATCCGCGCGCGCTGTTCGTCGCCTCCGTGCTGATGGGCATCCTGGCGATCGTGCCGGGCCTGCCGATCCTGCCCTTCGCGCTTCTGGGATCGCTGATGGCCTTCGTCGCCTACACCGTGCCCAAGAAGCTGGCGGAGAAGAAATCGCAGGAAGAGGAAGCGGCGAAGGCGGCGGAAACGCGCAAGAAGCTGGAGAGTCGCGACTCGGTGAAGGAATCGCTGAAGTCGGTCGAGATCGAGCTTTGCCTCGGCAAGCAGGTCGCCGTGCAGCTTCTCGCCAATCACGGCGAACTCGCCCAGCGCGTCGGGCGGATGCGGCGCAAGTTCGCCGAACAGTTCGGCTTTGTCGTCCCCGACATTCGCGTCTCCGACAGCCTGACGCTCGATCCCAAGAGCTACCAGATCAAGATCCACGGCACCGTCGTCGCCCAGCACAAGCTGCGCGTGGGCGAGTTGCTGGTGATCACCGGCGAGAACGGCAAGCTGACGGTTCCCGGTGACGAGACTCGCGAGCCCGCCTTCGGCATGAAGGCCTTCTGGGTGCCGCCGAGCTACGGCGAGGAAGCCAAGCGCAACGGGCAGATGCCGGCGGAAAACGACACTGTCATCCTGACCCACCTGTCGGAAGTCGTGCGCAATAACCTGCCGCAGCTCCTTTCCTACAAGGACATGCGCAAGCTGCTCGACCGGCTCGACCCGGAATACAAGCGCCTGATGGAGGATATCTGCCCCGCCCACATCTCCTATTCCGGTCTTCAGGCCGTGTTGAAGCTGCTGCTGGCCGAGCGCGTCTCCATCCGCAACCTGCACCTGATCCTGGAAGCGGTGGCGGAGATCGTGCCGCATGTGCGCCGCTCCGAACAGGTGGTGGAGCATGTCCGCCTGCGCATCGCCCAGCAGATCTGCGGCGACCTCGCGGTCGGCGAGCCCCTGAAGGTCATGCGCCTCGGCAACCGCTGGGATCTCGCCTTCCATCAGGCACTGAAGCGCGACAACAAGGGCGAGGTGACGGAGTTCGACATCGATCCACAGCTCGTGGAGCAGTTCGGCAGCGAGCTCTCCAAGGCGGTGCGCACCCAGATGGACGAGGGCAGCAAGTTCGTCGTCGTCGCCGCACCCGAGGCGCGCCCCTATGTGCGCATGATCGTGGAGCGGATGTTCCCGACGCTGCCCGTGCTCTCGCACCTGGAAATCGCGCGCGGTGTCGAGGTCAAGCCGATCGGCAGCGTGTCGTGAGCGGCCTCCTCGTCGCCGCGATCGGGCCGGAGATGGTCCTGGCGACGTTTCTTCTCTTCTGCAGGATCGGTGCCTGCATGCTGGTGATCCCGGGCTTTTCCTCCGACCGGGTGGCCATGCGGATCCGGCTCCTGATGTCGGTCGCGGCGACGTTCGCGATGGCGCCGATGCTGCTGCCGATCATGCGCCAGGCGATGCCGGACATGGAACTGGCGACGACGGTGCGACTGATCGCGGGCGAGCTCTATATCGGTTTGCTGATCGGGCTGATGGGGCGGGCCTTCCTCGCCGCGCTGGAAACGATAGGCACGTTGATGTCGATGGCGATGGGCCTGAACAACATCCCCGGCGTGCCGGTGGCGGGTGGTGAATCCATGCCGCCTGTGGCCAGCCTCCTGAGCGTGGCGGCCACGGCGATGATCTTCATCACCGACCAGCATCAGGAGGTCTTCCGCGGACTGGCACAATCCTACACCCGCCTGCCGCCGGGCCTGACGATGGCGCCGCTCGACGGGCTGGAACAGTTCGCGGGCCAGCTTTCGACCGCCTTCTGGCTGGCGCTCAGGGTCGGCAGTCCGTTCATCGTCTATTCCGTGGTTGTGAACTTCGCGATCGGCATCACCAACCGCCTGACGCCGCAGATCCCGGTCTACTTCATCTCCATGCCGCTGATCATCATCGGCGGACTCTACTTCCTGTTTGTCGTGATTTCCGACTTCCTGCGGATCTTTCTCGACGGTTACTTCACCTGGCTCCAATACGGATAGCGCGCGATGTCCGACCGGCTTCGACAGATCAACCGCATTCTCAAGCTTCAGCGCCAGCTCCACCAGCTTTCCGAATGGATGCTGGTCTCGCTCGATCGCAAGAACCAGACGCTCCTGGAAAACCAGGAGAGGGTTCTGGTGTCCCTGTCGGGCGGCGATCTGGCGCTGCACGACCGCTTCATCCGCAACGCCTCGCGACGGCTCAAGACGCTCGCCGCGGAGCAGAGCCGGGTGATGGCCGCACGCGAAAGCGTCGAGGCCGGGCTTCAGCGTCAGGAGAGGATGATGGAGGTGACAAAGCGTCAGCTCGGACGCGTCGAGAAGGACGAGCGCGTGGCGGAGGAAAAGCGCCAGCTCGCGCTCGTCCTCGACACTGTCCTTACCAAGGGTGAGGCAAGCCTCGCGCAAGCGCCTGCGACTAGCCTGAAGCGAAAGTAAGAACGTCATTCGGAGACACGACGATGGCGATTTCGCCTCCTTCCGATCTGGTTCTCGACGTCGCCAAGGCGGCGGATCCCGAGAAGCTCAAGGTCGCGGCCGCAAAGTTGCAGTCGATTGCGACCCATTCGGGCGGAAATACGCCTGTCGGCACGCCAGGCTTCGGCGCCACCTACGATGGGCTTTCGGGTTCGCCGAGCGGCTACGGTTATGGCTCGAGCGTGGCCGACGTGCGCGTCGGCATGCACAACCGGACCGAGATCGTGGGACAGCTCACGCCGAACCAGAAGTTTGAGGCGCTGGTCCTGCAGCAGTTCATCGAGACGATGATGCCGGACGATGCAGAAGAGGTGTTCGGGCAGGGCACGGCCGGCTCGATCTGGAAATCGATGATGGCCGAGCAGATTGGCAGGCAGGTCGTGCGCTCCGGCGGGGTTGGCATCGCCGACATGCTCACGCGCTCGACCGCCTTGCGACACGGATAGGGCGTCCCGCTCGCCGTCCCGGCTGCGGCGGCATCGTTTCATTGGAAAACGCGCGCACCGCCTGCCCGGAAAGACCCGGCAGACGCGGCGCATCCAGAAAAGGGGCAGGTCTCGATGGAGAACCTTCCAGCAGAATCGACGAGTTCCCAGCCGAGGGTCACGGCTATTCCGATCAGCGGCCGCGAGGCCCTCTACGTGGCGATCGAGCGAGCCAATTCCGCTGTCGTTGCCGAAACCCAGGCCCTGCGCAATCGCGCCGGCGTGGATCTGCGCGATTTCGAACGGCGCAAGAGCCAGGCGTTGCTGGATCTGACGCGCGCGGGAAGCACCATCGGCGAAGGGCCGGCCGACGCGGCGCTGGTCGAACGGCTCGGCGTCCTGCGCGGCAGCCTGGAAGACAACATGAAGCTTCTTTCGACCCACCTGCGCGCCGTGCGCGAGATTTCCGAACTCATCTCGCGCGCGCTGATCGAGGCGGAATCGGACGGGACCTACACGAGCCAGCTCGGCCGGGGGCAGGCCTGATCATGTTCAAGGCGCTCGCAATCGGGATCTGGATGGCCGCCGTCACGGCAGGCTCCAGCTATGGCGCCGTCTACTGGATGACGCACCTGCAGGGAACCGATCCGGCTGCGGCCGTGCTCGAAGGGCTCGACTACGAAAAAACGCGGCCCATCAACGTGCCGGTGATCGAGGACGGCCGGCTACAGGGTTACGTGGTTGCGCAGTTCGTCTTCACCGCCGATGCGGCAGCACTTGCCCGCGTGCCGGTGCCGCCGCATCCCTTTATCGTGGATGAGGCTTTCCGGCTGATCTACGAGGACCGTTCGCTCGATTTCAACCATCTGGAACGCTACGACCTGGAAAACCTGAAGGAGCAGATCCGCGAGCGCGTCAACGCCCGCATGAAGGGCCCCTTCATCCGCGAGGTTCTCGTGGAGGAGTTCAACTACTTTTCGAAGGACGACGTCATTTCGCGCTGAGCCGGAGCCATTCGGCTCCGGCGCCGAATACGCAGCCCGGCCTGACAGCCCTGCCCGGGCGATCGCGCAGGAGCGAAGCCGGATTTGCCTTCGCTTCCGCCTTTTCGCCTCACCTGGACCGTTGCCCGACCCTGGGCGACGGTCTTTTTGTGTGCAGCCGTCTTTCACGTCGCGTTCGGGCGAGGGGGCGACTTGTCATGTGGGACGCGTGGCCCATCCGTCGAGACGAGCGCTTCGCGGTCTCCTCGGTGTCTGGCCCGAAAATGGTAGCGGGTTGTGCGCTTTCGACCATTTCCCTTCATGTCTCTCCGCCGTCATTGCCCGGCCCCCTCTTTCGCGGGCACAGGCTCCGTCCGGGCAATCCACCTCCAGCCGCAGCATTCGGGGCACGCGCTGGATCACCCGGACGGAGCCGGGTGATGACGATGGAGGGGTATGAAGGGGCGCGGAATTCGGGGCGAGGAGCCAACGGCCATTTTCGGGCCAGCCTCTGAGGAGACCCGACGGGCCGTCTCGACGGATGGGCCACATGAACCGCGACCACGAATTCGGGTCCAAAACCGGGTATCTGCTATCCGTCCGGGCGCGAGAGTGCCGCCCGCCGCCCCTCCGGGGAGACGTCCTACTGGAACTCCCGGCTCCTTGCGCGCGGTGCCGGCAGGCGGGCATCCTTGAGCGCGTTGACGAATTGCTCGGTGTTGCGCTCGGGATCCTCGGCCGGTTCGGCGAATTCGATGTGATACATGTCGACGCCGGCGCAAAGGGCCGACAGCGACAGGCCGAAATAGACCCACACGCCGTTGTGCCGGAACTCAAGGTCGAGATTGATCGTCGGCGTGGACCCCCAGGTGAGGTCGACATTCGCCGCCGAGCCATAGCGCAGGGTGTCGTTCTTGAAATAGAGTTCGACGGACGAACGAACCAGGTCGTCGATATTCCCGTGCTTGCCCGCAAGCACGTAGAAGATCAGATCGGTCACGTCGACAAGACGCAGCTCAGCCGCGATATCCTGAATCGCATGTGCCAGGATCTGCTCGCGCTTGCCGCTGCTATCGCCTGTACAGCGTGGCGTGGCACCTACTCCAACATGTTGCATCACACGACCATGTCATTGTCGCGCGAATAGACATAATAGATCACCTCCGCCACTGCACGATAAAATTGGGGCGGGATCATCCTGTCTATCTCGACGGCGGGATAGAGCGCGCGCGCGAGCTCCTTGTTCTCGATGACGGGGATCTGGTTGTCCTCGGCGATCTGGCGAATCTTCAGGGCGATCAGGTCCTGCCCCTTGGCAACGACATAGGGCGCCGCATCCTCGTCGCGGTCGTAGCGCAGGGCCACCGCGAAATGGGTCGGGTTGGCGATGACGAGCGTCGCCTTCGGGATGCCCGCCATCATCCGGTTGCGGGCGCGGTCGCGGGCGAGCGAGCGCATGCGCGCCTTCACCAGCGGATCGCCTTCCATCTGCTTGTGCTCGTCCTTGATGTCGCGCCGGCTCATCCTGAGCTTGCGCCGCCAGTTGACGCGTGCCCATACGAGATCTGCGGCGACGAGAACGATCGTGGCAATGGCAACCCCCGACAAAAGCCTCATGGCCAGGCGGAGGATGGTTTCCGGAAGGTCACTGGGGTCGGTGAACATGGCATTCACCAGCGCCGTCTGATCGGAGCGCAGCAGCACGAGGGCCACCACGGCGATCGTTGCGAACTTGAAGAACGCCTTAGCGAACTCCACCAGGCCTTCCACACCGAAAATGCGCTTCCAGCCCTTGGCGAGGGAGATGCGGGAAAGTTCGGGCTTGAGGCGGTCCGGCACGATGCGCGGCGCGTTCTGGAACCATGCGGCAGCCAGACCGCCGACCATGAGAATGACGACGACGGGAATAAGAAAGCGTCCCACCTCCAGCCCGACAACGCGGGTGAGCATGATGGCATCGGCGCCGTTTCCAAGCTTGAATCCCTCCGCGTCGTCGATGAACCGTGCAAGCACCTGGGACAGCCTCCGGGCGCCGGAAACGGTCGCGAAACTCCCGATCAGCAGGATCGCCAGAAAGGAAACCATAACAGAGGCTTCCTTGGAGACCGGGACGTTGCCTTTCTCGATGGCATCGCTGATTTTCTTTTCGGTCGGTTCCTCGGTTTTGGAATCCTCGTCCTGTGAATCCGCCATCGCCGCTACCGCCCGGGCCTGTCACGCTTGCGTGCCCCACCTTGTTCTCGCAAGGGCGCGCACGTTTCGCAAAACCGCGGCGAGAGTTCGCGCGCGGACCATCGCTCATGCCGCCCGAGCTGCATCTCGGCAAGGCGGGATGCAGCGCGAGAGGCGCGATCAACTGAAGTAGGTGCTTTCTTCCTGCTTGGGATTGAGCTCGATCTCGCCGCGCCCGGCCATTTCCAGCGCGAGGTCGGTGATTGCGCGCCGCGCCTCCAGCACATCGCGCTGGGAGGCCGGTTCGCCGGAATTGAGCTCGAATTCCACGATACGCCGGGTTCGCGACGTGAGCGACGACAGGATGACCTCGCGGAATTGCGGCGACGTGCCCTTGAGCGCGAGAACGATGCTGTCGGTCGAGATCTGGTCGAAGATCGCCATGCGGGTGCGCGCGTTCAGGTTGGTGATGTCGTCGAAGGTGAAGAGCAGCCCCTTCAGCAGTTCCGCCGACTTCGGCCGTTCCTCGTTGAGGTTTTCCAGCGCTTCCTCCATGTGGTCGCGCTCCATCTTGTTGAGGATGTCGGCCATGCGGGCGAAGCTGTCGGCCTCCATCGAGCCGGACAGGTTCAGCATGAAGTCCTCGTGCAGGGTCTTTTCCACGTCGCGCATGATCTCCTGCACGATCGGCTTGATCGACAGCATGCGGCGCATGAGCTGGTTGCGCAACGGCCCCGGCATCTGGCCCAGCACCTTGGCGGCGCTCGCCGGCCGGATCTTCGACAGGATCAGCGCCGCGGTCTGGGGATGCTCCTTGGTCAGATAGTTGGCGAGCACCGTCTCCGACACGGTCGCAATCCGGTCCCAGATGGAGCGGTTGGAGTTGCCGAGCACGTCGGCCATGATCTCGGAGACCGCGTCCTCCGGCAGAACGCCGTCGAGCATCTTCTCCACTTCGCCGGCGGTGCCGAACAGGCTCGCGCCATTGGCGAACTGCCCCAGGAACTCATCCGCGATCTCGTCGAGCTCGGCCGCGCTGACGGATCCGAGCTGGGCCGCGTTCAGCGTGATCAGACGGATCTCCTCCTGATCAAAGTGCCGCAACAGGCGGGCGGCATTGGTCTTTCCCATCGCCAGCAGCAGGGCCGCGACCTTCTGGATGCCGCGAAGGGGCTTCAACCTGCGCTGAGGTTCGACGCTCACGTTGGCGTTCATCTGCGTTCACCCATTCCGCTCAGGCTTCGAGCGCGCCGCCCTGGTTTCCGATGATCTCGGTCAGCGAGACACCGAAACGCGAATTGTCGTCCTCCACGACCACCACCTCGCCACGGGCGACGATGCGGCCGTTGACGACGATGTCGACCGGCTCTCCGACCCGGTGGTTGAGCGGAATGACAGAACCGCGCCCGAGCTTCAGCAGATTGGCGACCAGCATGGAGGCCGATCCGAGCACGACCTGGACGTCGACCGGAATGCCGAGGATGGTGTCGAGGTTTCGCTTTTCCTCATCGTCCGGATGCTCGTGCAGATGAGCCCTGGAGACGTGCGGCGCGTCGCCTGCACCGAAATCGTGCATGTTGGCGGTCATGGTGGCGTCGTCGTCATCGTCGTGGCCGCCGCCGAAATCGTTGATGTCGCTCATTTCGCAATATCCTTCTCGCCTACGGAAACGGACCGGAACGAGCCCGCATAGGTGCTGTCATCGATGCGCTGGATGCGCAGGTCTGTGGAGTTGGCGGTGGCAAAGGCCTGGGCGTCCACGGCGAGCCGGTTGCCCTGGCCGGTGTAGAGGCGTGCCTTGTCGCGGGCCGCGCGTGCGGAGGAAGTGCTGTCGGGGCCGGATCGCTCGTGCCCCTTCGTCCGCCCGCTGGCGGCCTCATCGGACTGCTGCTTGCAGTGCCCGCTGCACTGCTTCTCGCGTTCGGCCTGAAGCGCGCGCATCTCCGAACGCAGCGCCGCCTGGTGCTTGCGGGCGTCCCGCATCAGCGTCTCGATGTCGGCGATAATGCCGCGGGCATCGTCCATCCGCGAGCCCAGCGCATTGAGCACCTGTGCGCCGCGCACATTGATCTCCTGGATGGAGACCTCGATGCCGTCCAGCGCCAGCGTGGTCTGGTCGAAGATCCGCTGATAATCGGCGTGATAACCGCCCAGCCGCTTCAACTCGCGATACATCGCGATCATCTTCACGCTGGTGATCACGAGCGCGACCATCAGCGCGGCGTCAACGAGATAGGAGATCATCGAGCAGATCCTCGTTCTGGTAGATCAGGTCCTCGACCTGAAGCGTGTAGGCGCCGTCCAGCCGGCCGAGCCGGCACGTGAAGATCGGCTGCTTGTTGCATTCCAGCTTGACCGGGCTTCGGGGCGTGGCCTGAAGCTCGATGACCTGGCCGACCTCCAGATCCACGATCTCGCCGAGCGTCATCTGCCGCTCTTCCATGATCGCCTGCAGCCGCACTTCGGTGCGCTGGATCTCGCTCTGGAAGTGGTGCGTCCATTCCTTGTCGCGGTTGGTCATCTCGCCGGAGATCACCTGCGACAGGCGCTGGCGCAGCGGATTGAGCGTAGCGTGGGGCAGGATCACGAAGACCTCGCCGCCGCGCCCGATCGCCTGCACCAGCAGCCGGCCCACGACGGCCGGATTGTTGCGCCGGCCGAGAATGGCGAAATCCATCCGGCTCTCGATGCGTTCGAGCTTCAGTTGCGTCTCCGCGATGGGCTTGAACGAGGCCCGCAGCGCCTTGGCGGCCTCCTCGAAGATCGTGCGGGCGATCCGCGTCTCAATGTTGGAAAAGCTGCGCTCGTCGTCGACCGGGGGCTCCGTTCCGTCCGCCCCGAACAGCACGTCGGCCAGCGTGAAGATAAAGTCGCGATCGAAGCCGATCAGGATGCGGCTGTCCCACTCGGGCGAATAGAAGATCGCGATGAGTGCGTTCGCCTCCTGTTCGTCGAGCACGTCGCCGATGCGCTCGTTGTCGATGTAGGACACCGAGATGTAGGAGGGCGATGTCGATTTCTGGCGCATGGCGTCGGCGAAGATGCGGGCCATGCGGTCGAAGACGACGGGCAGCATCGGCAGACGGTCGACCGAGATGCCGGCGGCATCGAGCAGGCGGTCGGTGATCTGCGAGCGTTCCGATACGGTAGCGGTGGCTGTGTCCATGATGGCGTCTGGCATGACCTCAGGCCGCTCCCTTCTGGTTCAGTTCCTGAACGTTGTCCCCGCTCGCCATCACGGCATGCGTCATGGTCTCGTTCTCCACTTCGTCGATCGAGGGACGATCGGAGGCGTTGATGGTCTTGCGGCCATGCTCGACAGCGATCTGCGGCGCCGCGCCGTTCATGAAGGCGAGCAGCGACTGCTTGACGATGATGTAGGGGCGCAGCCGGCGCTCCCTGACGCCCTTGATGTTGTTGGCGAGCGGCGTGACCAGCGCATAGGACAGGAAAATGCCGAGGAATGTGCCGACGAGTGCCGCGCCGATGAGGCCGCCCAGGATCTGCGGCGACTGGTCGATTGCGCCCATCGCCTTGATGACGCCGAGCACGGCGGCCACGATGCCGATGGCGGGAAGCGCCTCGGCCAGCACGGCAAGCGCGTGATAGGGCTTCATCTTGTCCCGGGCGATGGTCTCCAGTTCCTCGTCCATCAGCGCCTCGATCTCGTGCGGACGGGCATTGCCCACGATGATCAGCCGGAAATAGTCGCAAACGAACATCCTGAGGGGCTTGTGCTTCTGAAGGCTCGGGAACTTGCGGAAGATCTCGGAATTGTCCGGATCCTCGATGTGGGGCTCCACCTCGTTGCGGCCCTTGGCGCGCAGCTCGCGCATCAGGGCGTAGAGCACGCCGACCACGTCGAGATAGTCCCGCTTCTTCGGGACCGAATGAACCAGCGCCTCGCCGATGGCGCGCGCGGTATCGCGGATCACCTTGAGCGGGTTTGCGACGACATAGGTGCCGAGGGCGACGCCGACGATGATCACGAATTCATAGGGCTGCCAGAGCACGAGGACCTTGCCGCCGAGCGCCGCAAAGCCACCGATCAGCGACGCGCCGGCGATGATCAGGCCGATGATGATAGTCAATTGCCGCCTCCTGCTTGAGCTGGCTCGTTTGTCTGGACAGGAGGCTAGGGGGTGAGGCTTGCCCGAAGCTGTCGGGGCGGGATGGGAGGGGGCAGTGAGAGGGAAGGATAGGGGACGGCAGAAGGGGAAATTGAGCGCCTGAGGCGCGCTGATTTCTGGATTCCGGATCAGCGCTCGGCTTGCGCCTCACTTGTCCGGAATGAGGGAGTGCGCGTTTGGCTTCAGCTTCGCCACACGCTCCTCATTCCGGGCGGTCTGCGCCGCAGGCGCATGGCCAGACCCGGAATCCAGCGCGACATGCGCGGCGTAGCCGCTCCTTTTCTCCTCTCTACCGCGCCTTGCCCAAGTCTCAGTTCACCACGTCAGCCTGAGGCAAGCCTCGGCCGCGATCATCCGTGCAAAGCCCTCGTCAGCATCGTGAGGGCGGGATTCGTGAGGGCTCTGGAATGATAAGTACGCTGCTTCAGTATCAGATCGTGACGAAGAACCTGGATCGATCGCTGACGACCGTGGCCACCGATCCCGTCGTGAAGCGCCAGAGCGCCTACTATCTGGAAAATATCGGCAACGTGAAGTCGATAGACGACTTTCTGGAAGACGATCAGCTCTTCGACTACGCGATGAAGGCCTTCGGTCTGGAGGACATGGACTACGCCAAGGCGTTCATGCGCAAGGTTCTGGAGGAGGGCATCGACAACGACGATTCCTTCGCCAACCAGCTGGCCGACGACAAGTACGCCCGGTTCGCCGAGACCTTCAATTTCGCCCGATACGGTGACGCCACCACCGCCTTCGACCGGACCCAGCAGCCTGTCGTCGACGCCTACATGCGTCAGACGCTGGAAGAGAACGAAGGAGCTTCCAACCAGGGCGTGCGGCTGGCGCTCTATTTTTCCCGCAACGCTTCCGAGATCACGAGCGGCCTCGATATTCTCGCCGACAAGGCGCTCGCCGAGGTCGTCTACACGGCTCTCGGCCTGCCCGACGAGTTCGCCTCCGCCGATATCGACAAGCAGGCCGCCTATATCGAGGACCGCATCGACATCGAGGGTTTCCAGGATCCGGAGAAGGTGGAGAAATTCCTGACCCGCTTTTCCGCGATGTACGACTTGAAGAACAAACCCGCCACCGCGACATCCCCGGCCTTGCAGGTGATCACGTCCTCCAACAGCACGATCTCGATTGGCGAAAGCGTGCTGGCCAGCATCCAGAACCTGAAGCTCGGGGGCTTTTGAGCCATGCAGTCCTCGCTCTACGTCTCGCTGTCGAGCCAGGTCGCGCTTGCCCGCAGGCTCGACACGGTCGCGCGCAACGTCGCCAACATGAGCACGGTCGGCTACCGCGCCGACGAGGTGAAGTTCTCTGAAGTTCTGTCGAAGAAGGGGCCGGATGCGATCTCCTTCGCCAATGGCGGGGAGGTCTACATTTCCCGCCAGCACGGCGGCCTGACCAGAACCGACAATCCCCTGGATATCGCCATCGACGGTGACGGCTGGCTCGCGATACGCACCGGTGCCGGCATCGCCTATACGCGCGACGGCCGCATGCAGATGGGAACCGACGGCATGTTGCGCACGGTGAACGACTATCCGGTCCTCGACAGCGGCGGTCTGCCTGTCATGCTCGATCCGGAAGCGGGCGCGCCCACGATCGCCGCCGACGGTGCCGTGCACCAGGGCGAAAACCGCGTGGGAACCATCGGGCTCTTCAAGATTGCCGACGATGCCAAGCTCGCCCGTCTGGACAATTCCGCCGTCATTCCCGACCAGCCGGCGACGCCGGTGATGGAGTTTACCCACGACGGCATCGTCCAGGGCTACACGGAGGGCTCGAACGTCAACCCGATCCGGGAGATGACGAAGATGATCGAGCTGACGCGCACCTTCGACAGCATCTCCAAGATGATCGACTCCGGCGCGGAGAACCAGCAGAAGGCCATTCGCGAACTTGGTGAGAGCTCATGAGCGCACTGACCGTCACCCCGCTCGCAAAGCCGGTCGACCAGACGGAGATGCCGCTTCCCCGCCCGAACCCGGTGCATGTGCCGCGGCCGACGGCAACCGGTGCGGCGGCTGCGTCCGAAGGCATGCAGGGCTTCGGCTTTGCCGATCTGGTGGACACGCTCAATCCGCTGCAGCAGCTGCCGCTGATCGGCAATCTCTACCGCGCCGTGACGGGCGACGAAATCTCCCAGCAGGCGCACTATGCCGGCAGCGCCCTTTACGGAATGGCGCTTGGCGGTCCGGTGGGCATGGGCGCGTTTCTCGGCATGGCGATGGTATCAGACGTCGTCTCCGATCATCTGGCAGCGCCCGAGGTCCAGAGCGCGAGCACAGATATGACTTTCGAGGCCGAGCCGCCGGTGGAGATGAAGACCGTGGCGCAGGCCGTATCGTTTGACGATGCCGCACGCGGGGCGCCGACCGACCTCTTCCAGTGGCTGCGGCCGGAGGCGGTTGATGCGCGGTTCCCCGTCGCCGCCTCCGGCGAGCCGGAACGCGCCTTCGGCGACTTGCCCGGCGCCCCTGTGGTTCCGGCCGGCGTGGACGGCCTTGCGGCGGATCCGAACAACCATCTGCCGCGCGGCGTTCTGGAAACGCTGCGCCAGCGCCACCTGGGGCTGCTTGGCGATGAACAGGCTTGAACGGCTTGAGCGTACCGTCGCCTCCACCTTGCAGGAGGTGGCTCCGGTGCGCATCGGCGGCCGGATAAACCAGGTCGCCCCCAATTTCTACCGTGTCGTCGGCCTGTCGAAATTCGTCTGCCTCGGAGACACCGTGGTTCTGGAGACGAAGGATAAGCCGCAGCACGGCGAGATCATCCGGCTCGACGAGGACGAAGCCATCGTCAAGCCGTTCGACCGTCAGACCGCCGTCGGCATCGGTACGCGGATCTATCGCGTCGGCGGGCTCACGATCCATCCCGACCAGAGCTGGAAGGGCAGGGTGGTCAACGCCCTGGGCCAGCCGGTCGACGACAAGGGCCCCATTCCACCCGGCACCCGTGCCGTGCCGCTCGATCGTGATCCCCCGCCGACGCTGAAGCGAGCCCGCGTGACGACGCCGGTGCGCACCGGGGTTCGCGTCGTCGATCTCTTCACCCCGCTGTGCATCGGCCAGCGTGTCGGCATTTTCGCCGGCTCCGGTGTCGGCAAGTCGACGCTGCTCGCCATGTTCGCCCGCTCCGGCGATTTCGATACGGTCGTGGTCGGCCTCGTCGGCGAACGCTCGCGCGAGGTTCGGGAGTTCATCGAGGACGCGCTGGGCGACGCGATCGAGAAGTCCGTCGTCGTCGTCTCCACCGGCGACGAGAGCCCGATGATGCGGCGGCTTGCGCCCAAGACCGCGATGACCATCGCCGAGCACTTCCGTGATCGGGGCGACTCCGTTCTGCTGATCATCGATTCCGCCACCCGTTTCGCCCACGCCTCCCGCGACGTGGCCATGGCCGCCGGCGAGCCACCGGTCGCGCGCGGTTACACGCCGTCCGTCTTTTCCGAACTGCCCCGGCTTCTGGAGCGCGCAGGTCCCGGCGTCAATGGCGGCGGGGCGATCACGGGTGTGTTTTCCGTTCTGGTGGACGGCGACGACCACAACGATCCCGTCGCCGACAGCATCCGCGGCATTCTCGACGGCCACATCGTGCTGAGCCGCACGATCGCCGATGCCGGCCGCTATCCGGCCGTCGACGTTCTGGGCTCGATCTCGCGTCTGGCTCAACACGCCTGGACCGCGGAGCAGCGCGAACTCGTGATGAGGCTGAAAGGTCTGATCGCCCGCTACGAGGACACGCGCGACCTGCGCCTGATGGGCGGCTACCAGCCCGGCAACGACCCGCAGCTCGACTATGCCTGCCAGCTTGTGCCGCGCATCTACGACGCGCTACGCCAGGGCGGCCGGGACAAGATTGCGGGCGATCCCTTCGACGCGCTCGCCCGCGCTCTTTCCGCCGACGCAGAACCCGGCACCGCCTGACTTCCCGACCTCCAATTCCCTATCGATTTGCAATCGCTCCGTCCTGCTCTGCCGGGCGGAGCGATTGCGTTCACGGTCGGTGGCCGCCGAGCCTTGATCGCCTCGCCAGCTTTTACTTGCCGTTTTTGAATTATTATTGTTTTGATCCGGGGTAATATTTGAGTTGCCCGGAGGCTTCGCACTGCCAAATCCGTTTCCATACGCTTCCGGCACGTTTCTCGGGCATGTCGCCGTATGTCGCCTTGTCGCTTTCGCGGCTTCCGCCTTTAACATTTTAACCACGTGAAAATTCAAATTTTACACGAACTTGCTTATGATCCGCGGAAAAGCTATTTTCTTTGCAAAGTGGGATGATTTGGTTTTTATTAAGTTTTACGCATTTCCGCTTACGCTTTTGTAACAACGTGCTGCAATAGAGGTTTGAATGACATACGAAATATTTGACCTACGTTATATTTGCCCATACGCATGACCTCGGCTGAGTATTCGAGGGCTGATCACCGTGTTCATCATCGTAGACGATAGAGAGATAGTAACCTCAGGTTACGCCTCAGGGTTTGAACGGGAAGGGGTCTCTTCGCTCGGGCTGCCACCGGACGAGTTCAGTGCCTGGGTAAAAACCACGCCGCAGGATGAACTGACGGCAGTCGACGCTTTTCTCATCGGGGATTGTGAAGAACGCTCCACCTATCCGCGCATCATCCGCAACCGCGTCCGCAAGGCGCCCGTTCTGGCGCTGAACGAGAAAACCTGCCTGGAACAGACGCTGGAGCTGTTTGCCGCTGGCGTCGACGACGTGCTGCGCAAGCCGATCCACGTTCGCGAGATCATGGCGCGTGTTGGCGCGATCCGCCGCCGCGCGATCGAAGACGGCGACGACATGCTTGTCGGCAACATTCGCGTCTTCTTCGATGGCCGGGATCCGGTCATCGCCGGCGAGGAATACGCGCTGCCGCGCCGCGAGCGGCGGATTCTTGAATTCATGGCGCGCAACCACGGTCGCCGTGTGACCAAGACGCAGATCTACAACGCGGTCTACGGCATTTCCAATGAGGATGTGGATGAAAGCGTCGTGGAGAGCCACATCTCCAAGCTGCGCAAGAAGCTGAAGATGCAGCTGGGCTACGATCCGATCGAATCGGTCCGTTTTCTGGGCTACATGCTGAAGAAGGACGAGGCGTAGGTCGTCACCGGGAGAAGAGCATCGGCGCAAGGCCTCGGCCGGCTCGTTCCGAGGGCTGCGCGATCCCGGGCGGACGACGTCTGCCGCCCGATCGGCAGGTGCGGATTGTGGGGAGCGTGCAGACGGCCTTCTTCGCACACCTGCGCTTGACAAGCCGCTCACATCCCCGCAAAGGAGGGGCGCCTTTCAGGAGGAGTGGCCGAGTGGTTGAAGGCACCGGTCTTGAAAACCGGCAGGCGGGCAACCGTCTCGTGGGTTCGAATCCCACCTCCTCCGCCATTCGCGCGTGAAATATTGATTTGATGATTTTCTAGTCAAGGGCGGCTTTGGCCGGTGCCCCTTTCGTGAAATGAGTCCCGGCATCGCATTTGGTTTGGAAGGCCGATTTAAGGGGGGGGTAAATGGAGAAATTCGAGGCACTCGGAACGGGTGTAGTTGTAATTATTGCAGTGCTTGCGCTCGTCGTTGTCGCACTTCCCGTCTTCTTTGCGGATTGGAAGCGCGCACCGGAGATTTCCACCCTTGTATTGGTCGTAGCCCTAGGGTCGGGCTTTTTCGCTGCCAATACGGCTCCTCTCGTGCGCGATCTTTTATTCGCCACCGGCTGGATCGGAGCATCCATCCTGTCGGCGCTCTCCCGCATCTTGGGCGTTCTCGTCGAGCGGCGTTCGAGCCCTGAAACCGATTCCAATTGATCTTGCGCGCCGGTCTGGCACTCTGACGCCGTGGACGGCGATTCCTCCCCGCCATTTCAACGTTTTCCCGGATAATCTCACCTAAACCCGCCCACTGCCATCTGATCTTGTTCGTAACATGAGGACGAACGCAGCCGTGCGCTTCAGTCCTTTCATGCGATTTGACGTGTGGGTGGGCTCGGCGGGGAGATCAGCAGGCCTTCGCCGCTGCGTGGCACGTGTCCGCTTTCACGCGCGGCTGTCATCCGAGGCATGGACGGGGATACAGGCCACGCGGCCCCTGGGCGAGCGGACCAGTTCGACAGATACTCCGTAGGCCGCTTCCAGTGCTTCTTCGGTGACGACATCAGCTGCATCGCCGAGGTGAAGGCCGTTGGGGCCTCCCAGCATCAGGGCGCGGCCGCCCAGTCCCAGCGCATGTTCGGGAAAGTGGCTTGTCATGAGGATGGCCAATCCGCTCGAGCTCAGATCCGCCAGCAGATCCAGCACCTGCACCTGGTTGGCCATGTCGAGATGGGAGGTCGGCTCATCCAGCGCCAGCACGGTCGGCTCCTGCAGCAACGCCCGCGCGATCAGCGCCATCTGCCGTTGGCCGCCGCTGCTCTGCGGTACGGGCCGGTCCGCGATGTGGGCAAGCCCCACGCGCTCCAGCATTGCCATGGCCTTGCGTTCGTCGGCTTTGCCCGGCTGGCGAAACGTGCCGATGCGGGCCGTTCGGCCCATGAGGACGAGATCCGCCACGGTGAAGGCGAAAACCGCGGAGTGGAACTGCGGCACGACCGCGATGCGCTTGGCGATCTCCGCCGGCTTCAGATGGCGGAGGTCGTCGCGGCCGAGATGCACATGGCCGCCTCGGGCCGGCAGGTGGCCGGTCAGGGTGCGCAGCAACGTGGACTTGCCGACGCCGTTGCGGCCAAGAATGGAAACGACCTCGCCGGCGCGCAACGTGAAATAGAGTTTGCTGAGCAGAACCGGCCCGCGCGGATAGCCGACCGAGAGATCGCGCGTTTCCAGAAGTGCGGCGGAGGGCGCGGAAGCAATCGTCACGACCATCCCCTGCCGCCCTTGCGGATCAAAAGCGCGAAGATCGGCGCGCCAATCAGCGAGGTGACGATGCCAAGCGGAATTTCCGCCGATGTCAGCGTGCGCGCGACCGTGTCGGCCAGCACGAGGTAGCTGCCGCCGAGGACCAGCGATACGGGCACGAGCCGGCGGAAATCGGGCCCGACCAGAATGCGGGCGAGATGGGGAATGACGAGGCCGACCCAGCCGATCACGCCGGCAACGGAGACGGATGCGGCCGCCATCAGCGTCGCGAGAACGAGCACCGTGCCACGCAGCACTGGCACATTGACGCCCAATGACCGGGCTTCCTCGTCGCCGAGCGTCAGCACCGTGATGCGCCAGCGCAGCAGCATCAGGATCACGCCGGCCGGCACCAGCAGGCAAAACAGCAGGCGCACATCGCTCATGTGGACGCCCGCAAGCGATCCCATCAGCCAGAATTCGATCAGCGGCAGCTTGTCCTCCGGGTCAGCGCCGTATTTGAGCAGGCTGAGCAAGGCGGTAAAGACGGCGCCCACCACGATGCCGGACAGGATCAGCAGCAAGGGGCTGCCGTTGCCGGCAGAGCGCGCAAGCAGGTGGCACAGGGTCACTGCGGTCGTACCGCCAGCGAAGGCGCAGATCTGGATCATGAAGGCGTCGCCGCCGAGAAACAGGATGGCTGTCGCTGCGCCAAACCCTGCACCGCCGGAAACACCGAGAATGAAAGGCGAGACGAGAGGGTTTCTGAAGATACCCTGGTAGCAGGCACCGGCGAGCGCCAACCCGGCACCGACGCCGAGGCCGGCCATCACCCTCGGCAGTCTCACCACCATGACGACGGTTTCCGCCGGCGTCGGCGTCACGCCTTTTGTCTCCGTCAAGCTTCCGGTCAAGGCATGGAAGCAAATGGCGAGGACCTCCTGCGGCGGCAGGTCGAAGCGGCCGGCGAAGAGCCCGATCGACACCGAGGCGACGAGCACCGCGAGGAGCGCGAGCGAAAGCCCGCCGCTCCCCGGTTTGCCGCGCGATACGGCGAAAGCCGGCATACGTCTACCGGCCCGTGTAGCTGGTACGATAGAACTTCGCGTAGAAGTCCTGCACGCGGGCGTCGAAGTCCACGTCCGCGAACCGGTCCGGATAAAGCTTCCGGGCCATCCACAATTCGCCGAGCGCCATGCTTTCGGGCAGGGGGTGCCCCCAGGGCTTCACGTATTCAGGGGTAAGGTAGATTCTGTCGTCCCGAACCGCCTGGATCGGCGCCCATGCCGGGTCGGACTTGATCTCGGCGACGAGCGGTTCGTAGCGTGACTGAACGACGATCGCCTGCGGGTTCCAGGCGAGAACCTGCTCCATCGTCACCTTGGCATAGCCCTTGATGTCGGCTGCCACGTTCGCGCCGCCGGAAGCCTCCATGAAGACGCCCGTATACTTGCCTCGACCATAGGTGTGCAGGTCGGGGTTCGCCATGTAGAGCCGGACGCGCTCTGCCGGGTCGAGGTCCTTCAGACGGTCGGCGACGATCTTGCGGGATGCGAGAACGTAGTCGTTGAGCGCGTTTGCTTCCCCCTCACGGCCGATAACAGCGCCAATCAGGCTGACCGCCTGAACGAGGCCGTCCGTGTAGGCCGTGTTCTCGTCGTCGAGCGAGGGATTGAGCTTGGCGCTTTCGGAGGCAGGCGCGGTGAAGAAGGACAGTTCCACCACCGGAATACCCGCCTTCTCGAGGCTCTCCACGGTCGCGGCCGGCGCGTAGTGCGTCATGAAGACGACGTCCGGCTTCAGGGCCAGCACCTCTTCGACATTGGCCGTCTTGAGGTCGCCCGGCTGGGGCAAGGTCTTGATGATCGGAGCATAGTCGCCAATCGAGCCGCCGAGAAGTTTCGGCCAGTCCCGTACTACGCCGACGAGCTTGTCCTGTCCGTTAAGCTCGACGATGATATCGAGGGCCTGGTGCTGGAGCACGACGACCCGGTTCACCTCGTCGGGCACGGTCACTTCGCGACCAAGCTGGTCGACCACGACGCGGGCATGCGCCTGGGGTGCGGCGGCAGTGGTGGCGGTGGCGGCGAGCAATGCCACCAGCGTCGCCTTCGCGATCATGAGCGGACTGCGCATCATGTCATCCCTTTCAGAGCGGGCTCGGGAAAACCGAGGCCGGTGTTGTGCCACGCACCCTGAGGTGAGCCCTTGGGGGCGATCGGCCGGCTGGCGTTCGGGAGCATCGGATTTCGAAAAGCGGCTCGTCCTTCGAAACTCCGACGCGTTCGGGAGGAGGCGGAGCGCGGACCCGATCCTTTCGGCGACCCGAATGCTCCAGATACGATGAATTGCCACAGGACAATCGATATAGCCAGTGGTACATATCGAATTGCGACGCGACGCCGCATAATTCAGTATGATTGCGTCGTCCCGACCATGCCTTGCGGCACCGCCAAGGAGCGCCTCCCCATGGATGTAACGACGGGCACGGATCGGTCATGGCTGGTCTTTGCGGCCGGATCGATCATGGAGGCGATGGTCCGGGCGATGGCAGCCTTTCGTGCCGCAGATGGCGGCGAGGCGGGGAGGCTCGTGGGCGGGCCGGCCGGCTGGCTGCACGGGCGCATCCTTTCCGCAGAGCGGCCCGATCTTTACCTGTCGGCCAGTCCGGCCGGGCCGACGGATCTCGTTGACCGCGGCCTCTGTCGCGATCTGCGGCACGTGTGCGGCAACCGGCTCGTGGTTATCGCGCGTCCGGGGCTTGAGATAAGCGAGGCGACGCTGGTTGACCGGTTGCTCGACCCTGGATTGACGATTGGCACGTCGACCCCGCTGACCGACCCTGCGGGAGACTACGCGCTTGCCGTTCTGAGCCTGCTTTTCGAGCGATTTCCGGGCCGGAGAGATCCGCGTCTGCGCAGGCGCGAGGTGGTCGGTCAGCCGGGCGCTCGCGAAGCCGGCCGGCAGAGCCCGCTTGTCGCGGCGATCGCGACCGGTCAGGCCGATCTCTTTTTCTCCTACGCCACGACGCTGCCCGCGGTCCGGCGGGTTCTTCCCCGTGTTACCAGCGTCGAGGTACCCACGGCGCTAGCGCCGGAGATCAGATACACCATGGCGCTGGGCATGCAGGCGGCTCCTGCGGCCGAGCGGTTCGCGGATTGGTTCTTGGGGCCCGCGGGCGGGCTGATCCTGGAGGAGGCGGGCTTTCTTCTCCCGTGACGCCGGCGCTGCGCATGGTCTTATTGCCCAGCAACGTCATTTGGCATCAATCGGGTCTGACGGGTGAAAAGCGCATGGTCATGGCAAGGAGGACCAACACGCCCGCGCCCATCAGCATCCACGCCTTGGCGAGATCGTCGAACTGGTCCCGAATAAGCCCGGCGACGAACGGCATGGCGCTGGCGATCATGTAGCCACCGCCCTGAACAAATGCCGCCAAATCGCTGGCTGAATCAGGGTCGTCCGCATGATCCAGCGTCACGATCAGCGAGAGCGGAAACAGCGCGCCGATGCCAAGGCCAAGGAGGATGATGGCCGGGAAAGCCAGCGCGACCGGGGCAAGGACGAGACACGCAAGGCCCGCGAGCAGGCAGAGCAGGACGGCAATCAACGGTGCGCGACGATCCGGGAAGCGACCGATGAAGGTTGAGACGCCAAGCCCGGCGATCACTTGTGTCGCCGTCATCCCAGCCAACAGAAATCCGCTAACGTCACGGCTTTGGCCAAGGCCCATGTAGAAAGGAGGAAGCCAGGCCAGAACAAGTGTGTAAGCGCTTGTTCCAATGCCAAAGAAGATCAGCAGCAGCCACGCCCTACGCTGGTTATGGAGCGATGTCTTCGGTGTGTGCCCGGTTTTCACAGCTTGATCTGCATCCAGGACAACCAGCCAGCAGACCAGCGCCGCCACGGCCGGCAGAGACCAGACCGCCAGCGAAAACGGCCAGCCTTCGGCCCGTGCAAGGCCAGCGGCAGTTGCAGCCGCCAGAGCGGCACCGCCCATGATGCCCGTGGTGTAGAGGCCCATCGCTCTGCCGGTTCTTGCCCCGAACAGGTTCTTGACAACGGCCGGAACCATCGCCTGAACGATGGCGATGCCGAGGCCGGCGCATGCGGCGGTTGCGAACATGCCGGATGCATCATTCCAAACCCATCGCGCGGCGCAGGCGACGGCGATCAGGACGATGCCGACCGAAACGCCTCGCCGGTTGCCGAGCCAGACGCGCAAAGTCCGACCCGCAAACGCTCCGATCCCCATCAGGAACACCGGCAAGGTTGTCAGCATGCCGGCACCCGCAGAGCTGATGCCGGTGGATTGCTCTATGAGGTCGAGCAAGGGACCAAGTCCCGCCATTGCAGGACGCAAGTTGAGCGCCACCAACACGATGACGATGAGTGCGAGAGGACGTTTTTGCATTACCGGGCCCTCCGGCTGACCAGCACGACCCCGGCGAGGATCAGCACGAAGGCATACGGCAGGGCAGAGGGAACTGCTTCGCCCAGCCATGCGACCGCCAGTATCTGGCCGGCGGCAGCGCCAACCCATCCGATCTGGCTGAGACCGACCGGGCCACTGAGCTTCTGGAGCGCGAAATAGAGAATATAGGTCAGCGCGATGATGACGATCTGCCCGCCAAGAAGCAGCATGCCGATATTCTCTGTCGCGGGCGCAAGCGGCGCATGAATGGCAACCGCGCCGATCCCGATCATGGCGGCGGCCGTCAGCAGCATCGCCGGAGCCAACAGGCGCGGCGACGTATCGTCCGGCCAGTCGATGGTTCTGTAGATATTGCCCACCGCAATGATAACCGGGGCAACCAGGGCAAACGCGATCCATACGCCGCCGAAATCGCCTCCGGCCGGCCGTGAGGCTGCAAGCAGCACCGCTCCGCCCAGACCTAGCAAGATGCCGGCAATGCCCTTGACGGAAGGGCGGTCCAGTTTGAGCGGCAACGCCAGTCCGTAGGTAAGCAATGGCGGGAAAGCGAGGCAGATGGCGATAAAGCCCGCGCCGACATGAGGGATGGCAGCGAAGGACAGCATGTTCGGCAGAGCGAAGCTGAGCAGTCCCGACAGCAAGGCATAGCGCACCAGCGACGGCGACAGTTTCGGCCTTGCTCCCGACAGGGCCGCGACGACTGCGAGAATCATCCCCCCGCCCAGCGCCGACCAGAACAGAAAGGCGAGCGGATGCCAGCCGTGGCGAATGGAAACGCCGGCAACGACCGTCATGAGCCCGAGCAGGCAGCCGGTGGAAAGAAGGCAAAGGAAGGCCGTTGGTGCGGTAGACGCCGCAGCGCCTCCCGCACCCTGGACGGGTGCGTTCATCATTCTCATCCCGAGGTTCCAGATCGATGCATCCGGCCATTGCCGGTCAGCATCTTGCGATTTATAATCTTGTTGTAAAGTATCTTGATGTCAAGAGAGTTGCATGACCGAAAGCGACACACCCCAAGATCGCGCCGCACTCGCGGCGCTCCAATGGCGCCGCGAGCGACCCGACATCGACCCTTTTCCCATGGAAGTCATCGGTCGGCTCACCGAACTGGCGCAGGTCCTGACGCGAGATCGTCTCAATCCATTCTTCGCAAGCTTCGGCTTGCAAAATGGAGAGTTCGACGTGCTTGCGACGCTGCGCCGGTCGGGTCCGCCCTTTGCGCTGACGCCGACCGTTCTCTATGAAGCGGCCATGATCTCGTCCGGCGGTATGACGGCCAGGATAGACCGACTGGAGAAGGCCGGGCTTATCGAGCGGCGCAAGCATCCGACCGACAGACGCGGAACGCTGGTCGCCTTGACCGACAAGGGCAAGACCTTGATTGACGACATGCTTCCGGCTCATGTGGCGAACGAGCAGGCGATGCTCGCAAACCTCACCGGTGAGGAACAGATCGCGCTCAACGGGCTGCTGACGAAACTGCTTCGGGACTGAAGCCACGATTACGACCCGTTTGCGCGCGTTCGGCCTGCGGCGCGGGTCGTTCTGAGCGGGGGAACCTGGTGGAAACTCGGTCAAACCCGCCTTGAAATCATCAAGCTATTTCGTGCATGGTCAGGCCATGAAGTCCGCAGACAGTACCACCAGCATACCGCTTCGTCGTCTTTGACGTCAGAAGCGTCTGGCGAGCAATCGGAAGATTGCTGGCCGATCGTCGCCTGCCGACATGCAGGCGACGCGTTGCCGCTTGTGCGGCGTTCTGGTGTTGTACGGTGCTTCCCATGAATAATGTTTTCGAAAGCCCCTTTAGGGGCATCACGCTTGATCGTCTGGTCACGAATCCGAACATTCAGGTCGGTCGCTACAGCTATTATTCCGGTTACTATCACGGACATGGCTTCGACGAATGCGCCCGGTTTCTTGTGCCGGACGAGGGTGTCGACAGGCTCATCATCGGCTCGTTCTGTTCGATCGGTTCCGGTGCGGCTTTCATCATGGCCGGTAACCAGGGCCACAGAAACGACTGGATCAGCACGTTTCCGTTCTACTGGATGTCCGAGGTCGCCGCGTTCGCCGGAGCTCAGAACGGATATCTGCCGGCCGGCGATACGGTGATCGGCAACGATGTCTGGATCGGCTCGGAGGCGATCGTCATGCCGGGCGTCACGATCGGGGATGGCGCGGTGATCGGAACCAGAGCGCTGGTGACACGGGACGTCGCGCCTTACGCCGTCGTGGGCGGCAACCCGGCCAAGGTCATCCGGAAGCGATTTGACGATTCACACATCGCAATGCTGCTGGAACTTCGTTGGTGGGACTGGGAAGAAGACCAGCTGAAGCAGGCCATGCCGATCCTGACCAGCGGAGACATTCCCGCCCTCCATCGATACTGGCGTGAGATTGTCGAAACCGCGAAGTGACGGGCTTCTGGCCGTCGGGTTCTGCCCGTCCGCATTTGCGAAGCGGACGGGCGGGCGTCCCGACGGCCAGGCACGCGGAGCCGCAAGCGACACGCCCGCAGTCGGAGACCGCCAATCCCGCGACATCATCATTGCGACTAGCCCTTCCGGCGACGGGATGGGGCGTGGTATCGAACATCCGCGTGCCCCCCGCTAAGAGGACCAAGCCGTCATGAAGATCGATCCGCGCCGTCTGCTCGAGGTCCTGGCTGTCGCGCGACACGGCTCGTTCAGCAGCGCGGCGGAAGCCCTGAACGTCTCCCAGCCCGCGCTGTCCCAGAGCATCGCCCTGCTGGAGCGCGAACTTGGCATGCGCATTCTCGACCGCGGCCGGCACGGCGCCAAGGTCAACAAATCCGGCGAAGTCCTTCTGTTTCATGCCGAAGCCCTAGCAGAGCTTCTCGGGCGCGCTCGCGAGGAGATGGAGCTGCAGGCGCGCGGGATGCAGGGCTCGCTCGCGATCGGGATCACGCCGATCACCTCCTCGGGCCTGCTGCCGGAGGCATTGCAGGTCATGTTGCACGAAGCGCCTGAAGTGTCGGTTTCCATCGTCGAGGGCCTTGATACGGAAATCATCCGGCTCCTGCGTACCCGCAAGCTGGATCTGGTTCTCAGCCGGCTGGGCACGCAGCCGCGCTACACGGACATCACCGAAGAGCGCTTGTTCTCGGTCGACTGGGCGGTGGTGATGCGGCCGCGACATCCGCTGTGCGACAGCCGGTCGTTGCAGCTGAACGGGCTGGAGGATCAACACTGGGTTCTGCCGGCGAGCGGAAGCGCCTTTCGCGAACAACTGGAGCTTGTGTTCAACAAGGCCGGCACCGGTTGGCCCGTACGTTCCATCATCACCAACTCGATCCTGACCATCAAGGCGATCGTGATGAACACCGATTGCATAACCGTGATCTCGCCGCGGCTCGTGGAGGTCGAGGTCGCCGCCGGACGGCTCCATGCGGTTCCGCTGGAGGACATCGGCTCGCTGCGCGAAGTGGGGCTGGCCTGGAGGCGGTCCGACAGATTGTCGCCGATCGCCACCCGCTTCCGCGAGATCGTGCGACAGATCGCCAACCCGGAAGGCGCCGCATCGGATGCGGTCGACCGGAAAAGATAGGGAAGCGGGCAGGGGGGCGTCGTTCACGACTGATGGCCGCGGCCGGTTTTGCCGTTTTGTACGGCGCCGGTCCAAAGGGGTATTTCCCAGCCAATGGCGGGAGTATGCGCCCGGGCGGTTGGCCCGGGCGCAAGGCGTGTCAGTTGAGGGCCCGCTTTGCGTTTTCAGGCGCAATCAGAACACCGACAAAGGCGAGCACGGCGATCACTTCGAAGTAGATGACGACCAGATGGAAGTCCTGACCGGATCCCATCAAGGCCGTTCCCACGAACGGCGCCAGACCGCCGCCCAGAATGATGCCGAACTGCTTGGCAAGCGAGCTGCCGCTGACGCGAACATTCGTGGGGAACAGTTCCGCGGTGAACGCGGCTTCGGGACCGAACATCAGGGCGTGGATCAATCCGACCGAGACCACCAGACCGCCGATCAGCAGCAGCGGATCCTTCATGAGCACGATCTGGAAGAAGAACGGATACCAGATGGCGGCCAGCACGATGCCGGCGATAAGGAACGGCCGACGGCCCAGCCGATCGCTGTAGGCGGCGATTACCGGCACCAGGCACATTTCCACGATGTTGGCGATCATCGTGCCCGACGTGATCGAGGAGGGGGCCATGCCGAGCTTGCGGATGGCGTAGCCCAGCACGAAGACCGTGCTCATGTACTGGAAGGCGCTGTGAACCATGTTCATCAGGCAACCGAGTATGGTGGCCTTCTTGTGGGCCGAGAACACCTGGAGCAAAGGTGCGCGGTGCGAACGGGCCTTGTCCTTCACGGCGCTGAAGAGGACCGATTCATCGACGTTGTAGCGCAGCCAGGTACCGATCAGGACCAGCACGAAGCTGAGCAGGAACGGCACGCGCCAGACCCAGGCGGCGAAGGTTTCGCGGCTGAAAGCCCAGCCAAGCAGCGCGATAAGGCCGGAGGCGACGATGATGCCGATCGGTCCGGAAGCATTGACCCACGAAGCGAAGAAGCCGCGCCGGCCGGCCGGGGCGTTTTCCATCGTGAGCGAGACGGCGTTCATGTATTCGCCGCCGAAGGCGAACCCCTGGATGAAGCGCAGGATGATAAGTCCGATGGGGGCCCATAATCCGATGGAATCGTAGCTTGGCAGGCAGCCGATGAAGAAGCTCGAGACCCCCATGAGCAGGAAGGTCATCATGAGCATCGCCTTGCGGCCGAGCTTGTCGCCATAATGGCCGAAGACCATACCGCCCAGCGGCCGGGCGACGAACCCCAGCGCGAAGGTGGCATAGACGGCGAGCATGCTCGCGACGGAGTCCATTTTGGGAAAGAAGAAATGATCGAAGACGATCGGTGCTGTGAAGGCGTATATGAAGAAGTCGTAATGCTCGATCGCAGATCCCAGTCCTGATGCCACGACGAGCCGGCGGTAGGCTGGTGTTGTCTTTCCCGGGTCCGCATCTGCCGGCGGCGAATTGACGGGAATAGCCCTTGCTTCCTGCATGTTATCCTCCATTGGACGTAGCGGTCAGATCAGACCGGCCGGCAGTCAGCCGGAGGATCGACCGCAGCCTTCATTGTTTTCCGGGTGACTTCCTCTTTAGAAATGCTTGCATTCGTTCGGTTTTTTCGGGGGTTGAGAAAAGCAGCTGAAACGCCTTGCGTTCAGCGCGCAGTCCGGCGTCGAGGGGTACGTTCATGCTCTCGAGCACCAATTCCTTGATCAGTCGGATGGCCAGCGGCGATTGCGCAGCGATCCGCGACGCAAGCGCCATAGCCTCGTCCAGGACAGCCTCGTCCTCGACCAGGCTGCTCACGAGGCCGATGGCCTTCGCCTCCTGCGCCGCGATCATGTCTCCCGTCAGCAGCAGCTGCATCGCGGCAAACTTGCCCACGGCGCGGGTGAGCCGCTGCGTGGCGCCACCGCCGGGCATGATTCCGATGAGAATTTCGGGCTGGCTGAACTTTGCAGATCGGCCGGCGACGATGATGTCCGCATGCATGGCCAGTTCGCAGCCACCGCCAAGCGCATAGCCGCGAACCGCCGCGATGACGGGCCTGGGGCAATCGGCGATCGCGCCCCAAAGCACATCCATGTTGCGGGCGATGATGTCGGTCGGCGTCGCCTCGACGTATTCGTTGAGATCGGCGCCGGCGCAGAAGGCGCGGTCGTCGCCCGTCAACACGATGCAGCGCACATCTTCGGCGCGCCCGAGGGTTTCGAATGTGGTCGCAAGCGATCGCCGCAGCTCCAGATTGAGTGCGTTGCGCACGTCGGGGCGATTCAGCCGTATGAGGGCGACGCCCGCAGCCGGCCGTTCGATCAGGAGCGAAGGCGTGGGTGTAGCGGACATCTCACGAGCCCCTGAATTCGGGGCGCCGCTTTTCCAGGAGCGCAGCCACCGCTTCGGCATGGTCCTGCGTCCCGTGTGCCATCGCCTGATATGTAGCGGCCTGCGAAAGGATCGTGTCCAGACGCTCGTGCTGCGACTGCTTCATTAGACGTTTCGTCCAGCGCAGAACATGCGGCGGGTTTGCCGCAATGCGCTCGGCGAGGGCCATGGCCTCGGGCATGAGATCGTCGGGCGGAACGACCCGGGAGACAAGACCGATGGACAGGGCTGTCCCGGCATCGATCTGTTCGCCGGTGAATGCCATTTCGGCTGCCCGCGAATATCCGATGATGCGCGGCAGCAGCCAGGAGCCGCCGTCGCCCGCGACGATCCCCACCCGAACGAAGCTCTCTGCGAAGATCGCGCGGTCGGAGGCTATCCGGATATCGCACATGCAGGCGAGGTCGCACCCCGCTCCGATCGCCGGGCCGTTGACCGCGGCGATGCATGGCACGTCCAGCTCCCAGAAGGCTCGGGGAATGCGCTGGATGCCGGTCCGGTATTGCTCGGCGATCTGCTCGGGCGTACCGCCGAACATGCCCTTTTTGTCTCGCATGTCGCGGACGTTGCCGCCGGAGGAAAAGGCACGGCCTTCGCCGGTCACAACGACGGCGCGGACCGAAAGGTCAGAATTGGCGGAGCGGACCGTCTCTTCGAGGGCTGAGTAGAATACGTCTCCGTTGAGCGCATTGCGCGTCTCGGGATCGCTGATTTGCAGAACCAGGATATGGCCGGTCCGCGAGGCGTGGAGCTTGGTGCCCATGTCTCGGATTCCTCTTCGCAAACGCAAATTTGCTGATCGGGCCGCGCGGCTGTGGGGCCGGGGGGCGCGACCTGCACTGCTGCAGGTCGCGACGTTGGGGATGGGGCCCGCGCGCCAGCCTGGGGAGACGTCAGGCGCCGACCATCGCGAGGCCGCCGTTGCACAGAAGGAACTGGCCGGTCATGTGCCGGGAGTCCTCCGCTGCCAGGAACAGCGTCGGCGGCACCATGTCTTCCGGCGTGGCGATGCGACCGAGCGGCGTCTGGCTCAGCACCTGTTCCCGCCGGCCGTGCGTCCAGTCGTAGCGGTTCTTGAGGGCCTCGGTTTCCATGAAAGCGGCACCGAGCGTGTTGACCCGCACCTTGGGCGCCAGCGCGCGGGCATAGGACTTGGTGAGCCCGATGACGCCGTACTTGGCGGCGGCGTATTGCGGTGCCCGCGGGCTGCCGGCGATGACCACCTGCGAGCCGATGTTGACGATGACGCCGCCGGGGGCATCGCCCTCGATCATGCGCGAGCCGACCTCATGGATCATGAACATCGTGCCCTTGACGTCGACCGCCAGCGTGTGGTCCACGACCTTCTCATCGAGTTCGCGCCAGGACGTCTGGTTCAGCGCCATGTCGCCAACGTTATTGACGAGGACATCGACATGGCCGAATTCGGAAAAAGCGGCCTCGGTGATCGCCTGAACCTCGGAATAGTTGGCGATGTTGCCCTGGACGGTGATGGCCTTGCGGCCCAGTGCCCGGATTTCGGCCGCCGTCTCCTCGGCGCCCGCACCGGAGCTGTTGTAATGCACGACGACGTCGGCGCCTTCCCTGGCAAAAGCGAGCGCGAGCACGCGGCCGAAACCGCGACCGGATCCCGTGACAAGGACCTTCTTGTTCTCGAACCTGGACATGCGCTTTTCCTTCCCATTCTAATCGCGCCACGGGTCTCCGGCGCGTGTGCCGGAAACCCGGGCAGCCCATGGTCTATGCGTGGCGTTGGACGATGGCGGTGAACTCGTCGTCGGTGACGAGGCCGCGCTTCGAGATCGCCAGTTTCTTCACTTCTTCGAGCAGCACCGGCACCTTGTCTTCGGCGACCTCCAGACCGAGATCATTGGCCTTGATCGTGATTGAGGCCGCACCGCTCTTCTTGCCCAGACGGATGCCGCGCGGCGTGTCGAGCAGTTCGGACGAATAGGGCTCGATGGCGTGGGGGAGGTGGAACTGCGCGGCGACTGCGCCGGTTTCGCGAATGAACAGGTTCTGGCCGACAACCGCCTTCCAGGGTTCCAGTTCGTAGCCTGCGACGTCACGCAGCCGCTCGGAGGCGGAGCGGACACGCGTCAGATCGATGCCGGTGTCAATGCCGTAGAGGAGTTCCAGCGCCAGCGCGATTTCGGGGATGTTGGCGTTGCCGGCACGTTCGCCGATACCGTCAATGGTCCCGTGGATCCATTCCGCGCCGGCGTTGATCGCGGCGATGGCGCACGCGGTGCCAAGACCGAAGTCATTATGGCCGTGGAAATGCACCGGCACATCGCCGGCCCATGACTTGACCCGCTTGACCAGGTAAGTCACCGCTTCTGGACAGGCGATCGCCAACGTGTCGACGATGGCCAGTTCCTTGGCTCCGGCCTCGAGTGCGGTCTTGTAGACGGTCTCGAAGAAATCGAGATCGGCACGGGTGGAGTCGACGCCGAAGTAAGCCACGTGGATGCCGCTTTCGGCGCCGAGCCTGACGGCATTGCGGATGCGTTCGAGCACAGTCTCGCGGGAAACGCCGAGGGCGGAGAGCTTCTGGTCGGAGATCGGCGCCTCGATGACGCAATACTTCAGATCGAGCTCGGCCACCGCCTCCACATCCGGGATCATTGCACGTGCGAAGCCCCAGATCTCGGCGTTCAATCCGGCCTGTGCGATGGCCCGAATGGCCTCCCTGTCGTCTTCGGAGACACGCGGAAAGCCGGCTTCGATGCGGCCCACGCCCAGACCGTCGACAATCTTGGCGATTTCCAGCTTCTGCTCGGGCTCGAACACCACGCCGACAGCCTGTTCGCCGTCACGAAGCGTCGTGTCGTAGAAGCCCGCCTTCCGTTTCGGCTGGTCAGCAAGCGCCAGTTCGTTGAGCGTGCCGGTCCAGACCTTGGAACGATCAATCATGACGACCTCTCAGAAACCTACGAATTCGGGAGCGTCCACACCGTGGGCGTCTTTCCAGGACACGACCTGATTGCGCAGAACGCCGATCTTCTCGATCTCGGCCTCTATCTGGTCGCCGGGTTTGAGGTACCAGGCCTGCGGATCCTTGCTGAAGGCGGCCACGCCCGACACGGTGCCGGTGGTGAGGATGTCTCCGGCAGAAAAGCCTGTGGGCGAGAACTTTGCGATGAGCTGGGGGATCGTCACCGACATGTGACTGGAGTTGGAGATCTGCCGCTTCTCTCCGTTCACCCGGAGCTCGAGGGCGAGATTGTAGGGATCGGGAATTTCGTCAGCCGTCACGATCCACGGGCCGAACGGGCAGAAGGTGTCGATCGACTTGGAAAAGACGAAGTTGGACGACTGCATTTCCCGGCGCTGGATGTCGCGGGCGGTGATGTCGTTGAAGATGACGTAGCCGCCGATATAGTCTTCGGCTTCCTCTTCGCTGATGAACTTCCCGGACTTGGCGATAACCGCGCACAGTTCCAGTTCGTAGTCGAGTTCCTTGGTCAGATGCTCCGGATAGACGATCGGATCTTCGGGGCCGATGATGGCGTCAACGTTCTGGAAGAACACGATCCATGGCTTGATCGCGGCCACCCAATTGGAACGGTCGCCTTCCTGAGCGTGTTCGGCGTAGTTGCCGGCAGAATGATAGATCTTCTTCGGGATGATCGGCGCCCGAAGCCTGACGTCCTTCAGAGGGTAGCGACGGGATGTCTTGCGCTCCTCCGCCTTCTCCTGAACAGGCGTCCCGAGTTCGAAAAGGGCGCGCATGGAAGGAACATCGATAACTACAATCTCTTCGCCCTCGACGGCTCCAACGTGTTCTTCGTCGTCTATTTCAAATGTCGCAAGTTTCATTGCCGAGTTTCCTCTTTCGACGTTCCATTTTCTATCAAGGGGAAATATTTACAGAATGAAATTATATATATAAATATTATATATTAGTGTTCCTATTTGCGTATAGGTGTATCTTTGTTTTTGATATTTGTTTACATGCGTTCAATACGATCCGGATCGGCAAAAGACATATAAGTCATAACGTAGATGGCGTATAATATTATAAATTCAGGTATGTATTGGTTTTGCTTATGGAACGAGGCGGCCGCGCCGGCCGGGCACGCCATTCTCAGACGTCTCTTGGCAAGGCAAGGCAAGACAAGCGGGCAGGCCCGTGACGGGCTCATGTTCGCGTTCCCGCAGATACAGCGTTGCAGTGCGCGATTCAGTTTCGCGCCTCAAAGCGTCGGCGACGCTGGGGGGACATAAGCGATTTCAGGCCCAACTCCGCACCAGACGCGCAGGCCACAAAGGAGGAAGGCGGCACCATCCGTCGGGCTGCCCGGGAGAGCGCTCCGGGACCACGAGGCAAAAGATCGGGGGCGGTGATCAGCCCAGGCCGACTGCGGCCGTCGCGGTGCCGGAGCGGGCCAGGCCATCCACCCAGACGCGTTCGATATTCGCGCGGCTGGCGGTGAAGAGAATCTTCTGCAGGATCTGTTCGCCGTCATCGATCTCCGGCCAGAGCCGGATCGACCCTGCAGGTGCCTGCGGATCGATCAGCATCGCATCGAACCGGAAGCCCGGCCGGAAGACGCCTATGGGCAGATCCAGAGCCGCGCCCCCGCCCGCCGTTGCGAGATGGAACGCATCGCGGAAATCGATGCGGACGCCCGCGTGTCGCGATCGGGTGTCTTGCGCCAAATCGGGGTCGGTGCCCGATTCCAGCATGCGCGAGGCTGTAATCGCGGAGCGCGCGCTATCGAAGATGCTGGGAGCGAACCCTGCGGACATGTCGGTGCCGAGGCCTACGTGCAGGCCCTTTTCAAGCGCCGCCCTGAGCGGGAAGACGGCGCCGGAGAAATAGGCATTTGACAACGGACAATGGGCCACGGCCGCTTCGCGCACGCGGATGCGCTCCATGTCGGCTGCGGAGAGAAAGTTGCAGTGCCCGAGCACCGCGCCGCGGCGCAAAAGTCCGAAGCGGTCGAGGCTCTCCGTATCGCTCGCGCCGAAACGGGTGAACGCATAGCCATGTTCCCAGTCGCTTTCCGAACAATGGGTCTGGATATGGCAATCGCGCTCGCGCGCGAGCGCTCCCAGATCTTCCAGAAGGCCATCGGTGCATGACGGGATGAAACGCGGCGTGACGACGGGCAGAACGCGCCGGTCCCGGTTGTCGGGATGGGTGCGGATGTAATCGATCAGGCTTTCGGTTCCTGCGACCGCCGCTGCCGCATCGGCATCGCGATAATAGTCGGGGCACTGGTCAGGATCGTCCATCGCGACCTTGCCGATCAGGGCACGCTGTCCCTTGGCGATACAGAGATCCGCGAGCAGCCGGTTCGCCTCGTCATGGATGGTGCCGTAATACATCGCCGTCGTCGTCCCGGCCGCGAGCAGATCGTCGACAAGAACCGCGTAGGCGCGACGGGCGAAGGCGGCATCCGCGTAGCGCGCCTCGATGGGGAAGGTGTATTTCTGCAGCCAGACCTCCAGAGGCACGTCAAGCGCGCTGCCGAGCTGCGCATATTGCGGTGCGTGGATGTGGAGATCGACGAAGCCCGGAAGGAGGATTGAGCCGCGGGGCGCGCTGACGAGGCGGTCATCCCGCCTTGCCGCATCAAGGAGCGCATCGTGGCCCGCGCTTCCCGGTAGCGAGAAATCGCGAATCTCGCCATCGTCGCCGATCGAAATCAGGGCATCGCAAAAGGCTTCGATCGCGCCGCGTTTGGGCGAATGAAAGCCGCTCGCCTGCAAAACCTTGCCCCTCAATGTCTCCGTCATCGCGCAACCGCTTTCCTGTTCGATGCGAACCGTCGTCTTGTTTGTGGCCCGGCCGTCGCTTCCGGGCAACGACGCATTGCCCCACACAGCAAGAAGGCGCCGGAGATGATCCGGCGCCTTCCATGCATTCGGCCATGCATTCGGCCGTTCGGGCCCGCGGATCAGTAGACGGTGACGTCGAACCCGAACCACTTTTCCGACAGTTTCTTGGCCGTGCCGTCGGCCTTCACTTCTTCAAGCGCCTTGTTGAACATCTCGCGCAGATCGTTGTCTTCCTTGCGCAGACCGACCGACGAGCCGCGGCCGAGCACGCCGCCCTGGAAACGCGGTCCGGCAATAACGATGTCGGCCGTGGCTTCCTGCTCGCTGACGGTCTTCAGATAGGCCGGCGAGGCGACGATGAGGTCGATACGGCCGGCGAGCAGATCGAGGTCATGCTGCTCGGTCGCCTTGTATTCGCGCAGCGTGATCTCGTCGCCGAAATTCTCCTGCATGAAGCGGGCGGAGATCGCCGAGCTCTGAACGCCGACGGTCTTGTCCTTCAGCAGCGGACGCAGGGTTTCGATCGCCTTCTTGGAGCCTTCCGGGTTGTTGACGAGGTTGAAGAGCTCGCCGGCCATCGGCAGCTTGGCCATCTCGGAGCCCTTGAGCGCGCCGAAGGTCTGGCCGGTGGAGCCGTAGGGCTCGGAGAAGGAAATGACTTCCTCGCGCTTGGCGGTCGCGGACATGCCCGCCATGATCGCGTCGTACTTGCCGGCCAGCAGGCCGGGGATCATGCCGTCCCAGTTCTGCGCGATCAGCGTGCATTCCACTTTCATGCGCTCGCACAGGATCTTGTAGAGATCGACCTCGTAGCCGGTCAGCGTGCCGTCGGCGGCCGTGAAGTTCCACGGCGCGAAGCCGCCTTCGGTCGCGATGGTGACGTGGGACCAGTCCTTTGCCGCGGCCGGGGTGGCCACCGCCGCAGCGACGCACAGGGCTGCGATCTTGAGGAAGCGTTTCATCAATTCAGTCTCCTGGAGGTAGTCGGGGAGGATTTTGGGGAAGATCACGACGAGGCGAACTGGGCGAAACGCTCGCTGCCGCCGCCGTTGAACAGGTCCTGGGGCGCACCTTCGCAGTCGATGACGCCCTGGTGGAGAAACACGACGCGGTTCGAGACGTCGCGGGCGAAGCTCATTTCATGGGTCACGACCAGCATCGTGCGACCTTCATCGGCCAGCGCCCGCATGACGCGGAGCACTTCGCCGACGAGTTCCGGATCGAGAGCCGATGTCGGCTCGTCGAAGAGCAGAACGTCCGGATGCATCGCCAGGGCACGGGCGATCGCGGCGCGCTGCTGCTGGCCGCCGGACAGATGCGAGGGATAGAAGTCGTGCTTGTCGGCGATGCCGACCTTGTCGAGGAGCGCGCGCGCTTCCTCCATCACCTCGGCGCGGTCTCGCTTCTGGACGTGGATCGGTGCCTCCACGACATTCTCCAGAACGGTTTTGTGCGACCACAGGTTGAACGACTGGAAGACCATGCTCACACGGGCGCGGATGGCCTGCACCTTCTTCGGGTCGGCCGGACGCGAGATGCCCTTCTTGTCGGTCACGAGTTCGATGCGCTCGTTTCCCACCCAGACCTCGCCCGCCGTCGGGATCTCGAGAAGATTGATGCAGCGAAGCATCGTCGACTTGCCCGATCCGGACGATCCGAGAATGGACACGACCTCGCCCTGGGCGGCCGCGAGGTTGATTCCCTTGAGGACCTCATGGTCGCCGAAGGACTTGCGCAAGCCGCGCAGCCGGACAGCGTCTTCGGTCATGCTCGTTCTCCTGAAATGACGACATCCTCCGCTTCCGCGTCCCCGGCAGCGACGCCCCTTGTCGCGGGGCGCGCGCGCAGATGCGCGGTCAGCCGATGCTCGGCGAAGGCGACGATGCGCGTCAGCACGAAATTGATGGCGAGATAGAGGGCGCCGGCGACGACGAAAACCTCGACGACGCGGTAGGTCTCGGAAATGAGCCGCGCCGCAACGCCGGTGATCTCCATCAGCGTGATGATGGATGTGAGCGATGTAGCCTTTACCAGCAGGATCAGTTCGGTGCCGTAGGCAGGCAGGGCGAGCCGGACGGCCTGCGGCAGCAGGATGCGGCGGAACGCGAGCGTCGTGCTCATGCCGCAGGCCTTGGCAGCCTCGATCTGGCCGAAGGGCACGGCGAGAAACGCCCCGCGCACGATTTCCGATCCATAGGCGCCCGTATTGAGCGACAGGGACAGGATCGCGCACCAGAACGGCTCGCGCAGAACAGGCCAGAGGAAGCTGTGTCGCACGGCCTCGAACTGGCCGAGGCCATAGTAGATGAGAAACATCTGCACGAGCAGCGGCGTTCCCCGGAAGACGAACACGTAGGCGCGGGCGAAAAGGCTCAGCCACCGCGGGCCCCAGAGCCGCATGGAAGCAAGCAACACGGCCAGCACGATGCCGAGCGATACGGAGAGGACGGCGAGCACGAGCGTCAGCGGAATGCCGGAAGAGAGTGTCCGCGCCGTTTCAAGGAGAAAAGGAAAATCCATCCGTCTATCTCCTCACGCCGCGGTTGAAGTACCGCTCCGCGCGCCCCAGAACGAGGCCCGACAGCGACGTGATGACGAGAAACAGGATGGCGGCGGCAAAGAAGAAGTAGAAAGGCTCCCGCGTCGAGCCGGCCGCGATCTGCGCCTGGCGGACAAGTTCCACGACGCCCGTGACCGAGACGAGCGCACTCTCCTTCAAGGTGATCTGCCAGACATTGCCCATGCCCGGCAGCGCATGGCGGGCGACCAGCGGCAGCAGGATGCGGCGGAACATGAGCAGGCGCCCCATGCCGACGGCCTGCGCGGCCTCGATCTCACCCGCACTCACCGCCCGGTAGGCACCGCGAAACACTTCTGTGTGCTGCGCCGCAGACACGATGCCGATGGCGATGGAACCGGCCGCGAAGCCGGGCAGGTCGACGAAGCCGTCGTGGCCGAACAGCTTGGCGATTTTCGTGAGCGCCAACGACCCGCCGAAATAGAACAGATAGATCACCAGAAGGTCCGGAATGCCGCGCAGTACGGTGGTGTAGGTTTCCGCCATGATGCGCAGCGACCGCCGGCCTGAGATCTTGGCCCAGGCGAGCAGCGTTCCAAGCGTGGCGCCGATGATGTAGCCCGTGCCCGCGATGGCGAGCGTCATGCACGCCGCCTTCAGCAGGGCAGGGCCCCACCCCAAGGGGCCGAAACCCATCAGCTCGAAGAAACCGAGAGAATTCATGAACAGTCCTTGCGGCCGGGCGGTCCGTTTCGTCCGGTCCGGGGGTGGGCATTCACTGGAGTTCAGTCCGATTAGAGTGAATCAAGCCGCTCGGCAACAAGTCGCTCCGGTCTCGGGCGGGCGCGCCCTCACTCCGCCGCCTCCGGGAGATCCGGTGCGACGTCGTCGGGCAGCGGGTTGACGAAGGGGCGTCCTGCACGGCGTTTGGCGAAATCCGCCTTCGCCGCCGAGATCCTTTCCGGATCCTCGAAAAGCGCCTTCGCCGTTGCCGCCATCACTTTTGCCGCATGGGTCATGCCCTTGTGGGCGATGCCGGACTTGCCCTGCGCCACGAGCTGCCAGGAATGGGCGGGCGTGCCAACCGCACAGGTCGCCCCCCGCATCTGGACGGTCGGAACGACCCAGCTAACGGTTCCGACATCGGTCGATCCGATCGAGGTTCCCAGACCGCGGCTCCTCGGCAGGATGTCATCCGCCAGCGGAAGATCCATGCGCGGCTCGAGGCCGAAACGGCCGAAGGCGGCGCGGATGTCCTGAGGGGAGAGGGTGGCGCGGATGGCTTGCGCGAATTCGCGGTCCTGATCGTCGAACTGCGGAGGCCCGAGGCGCAACAATTCGGCGTGCATCAGCTCTTCGAGCGGATCGTTGCCGATGAGGTTGGCGTCGCCCGATACCACCCGCTCGCTCATCCGGGTCTCGGTCATCAGCGCGGCGCCGCGCGCGATATTGCGGACCCGTTCCACCAGCGGCGTGAGCTCGTCGAGTTCACGGGCCCGGATGAGATAGCGCACGGCGGCGTGGGCCTGAACCACGTTGGGCGCCGTCCCGCCGGTATCGGTGACCGCATAATGGATACGTGCGGTGGAGGGCATGTGCTCGCGCATGTAGTTGACGCCGACATTCATCAGCTCCACCGCATCGAGTGCGGAGCGGCCGAGTTCGGGCGACGACGCGGCGTGCGAGGCCTTGCCGTCGAATTCGAACAGGATCTCGTTGCAGGCGAGCGAATCCGGCGGATTGACCCCGGCGAGCGGGGCAGGGTGCCAGCAGATCGCGATATCGACGTCGTCGAACAGACCTTCTCGCACCATGAATCCCTTGGCCGAGCCGCCTTCCTCGGCCGGGCAGCCGTAGTAGCGCACGCGCCCGGGCGTACCTGTCTTCTCAAGCCATGCCTTCAGCGCCGCCGCTGCGAGCAGGGAGCCGGCGCCAAGCAGGTTGTGACCGCAACCGTGGCCATTGCCGCCCTCGACAATCGGCCTGTGTTCGGCCACGCCCGCTTCCTGGCTCAATCCCGGCAGGGCATCGTATTCGCCCAGAATGGCGATGACGGGCCCCTCCGTTCCCGCTTCGCCCATGACGGCGGTCGGCAGGCCGGCAATTCCCGTTCGAACTTCAAAACCTTCCGCCCGAAGCATCGTCGCGTGTTCGCTGCAAGCTGCAGTTTCGGCGAAATTGAGTTCGGGCTTGTCCCATATGCGGTCGGACAGTGCGGCAAAGGCCTCGCGGCGCTCATCAACCTCCTGCCAGACGGGATCGCTATTCTTGTTCGACATTCTTCTTGGAACTCCGGGGAGTGGAGGGAGGGGCGCTACGGATTGGTGCCGAAATTGGCACCAAACCAGATGACAGGCAAGAAAGCCGTGGCGAAAAAGTCGTCAGACCTGTTGAAGTATCCGCGGATGCGTAAAAAATACGCAGACGGCAATGCCGTCGGACAGGAGCCGGGGGATCGGGAGGCGGGTTCTGTCGGCTGGAGAGGGGGAGGTGATAATGACGGTTTCGGCTGAGGACGTAATCCGCCGACTGTCGGATGATCTGCGGTCCGGTGCCTTCAGGCCTGGAACCTGGCTCAAGCAGGTCGACCTGCAGGAGCGTTACAGCGTCAATCGTGCCCAGGTCCGCAAGGCTCTGGAAACATTGGCAGGTCGCAGGATCATCCGCTACGAACCAAACCGAGGCTATTCGGTCCATCCCGCCGACACGCCTGAAACGGACCACATCCTCGCCATCCGCCTCGCCATCGAAACGGGGTTCTGCGCGGCGATTGTCGAGGGTGCGACGACGCAAGACGTCGAACGGCTCAGGGATTTCGCCCGGGCCTTCGACGACATGGTGCGGCGCGGCGCCTACGACCAGCTCTATGAAACCAATCTGAGGTTCCACCGCGCGCTGCTTTCGTGCGCGGGAAATGCGGCGATGGTCAATCTGGTCGACGAGTTACGGCTCAGGACATCGCCCGCCCCCGTTGCGCAATGGCATAACCTGGCCCGAATCGAGCGCTCCGCCGCCGAACACATTGCGATGGTCGAGGCGCTCGAGACGCGCGATGCCGCGCGGCTTGCCCGACTGATCCGCGTTCATATCGAGCAGAGGCCGGATCCGGCGCCATAGCAGGATGGAGACGCCGATATACGTGGGCGCGGTGTATCGGACCCGTTCGTCGTCCGGTTCTCTCTACAGCAGCTGCGGCAGGAAGCTGACGACCTGCGGGAAGACCGCCAGAAAGAACACGAAGCACAGCATGATCAGGAAGAAGGGAAAGGCGGCGCGAACCACGGAGGAAAGCGGTCGGCCTGTCAGGCCCTGCAGCACGAAGAGGTTCATTCCCACCGGCGGTGAGATCTGCGCCAGTTCGACCATCAGGATCAGGAACACGCCGAACCAGATCTTGTCGTATCCCGCATGCACCACCAAGGGCATGACGATCGGGATCGTCATGACGATGATCGACATGCCCTCCAGAAAGCTGCCGAGCACGATATAGACGAGCATCAACAGGACGATGAGGCCAAGCGGCGGCAGGTTCATGCCGTTGATGAAGGCGGCCACCGCCTGCGGCATGCCGAGAAATCCGATGGCCGACGCGAGGAAGCTCGCGGCCGCGATGATCAGACCGAGCATGGAAACGGTGCGGGCGGTTCCCACGGCCGCAGCCTTGAGAACGGCAAGGCTGAGCGAGCGCTCAAGCGCCATCAGCACAATCGTGACGATGACCGCGACCGCCGCGGCTTCCGTCGGGCTGGCAAGCCCGCCGTACATGGAACCGAGGATGGAGCCGATCAGGACGACGAAGGGGAGCAGGCTCGGCATGCCCTGCAGGCGTTCGTGCCAGATCCTCGAATTGTCGCTCGTGCCCTGAGGGACGATGCCGGGACGCAGTTTCGAGAGAACGGCGATGAACGTCATGAAGCAGGCGGTAAGCAGAAACCCGGGGACGAGGCCCGCTGTGAACAGCTTGAGGACCGAGGTCTGAGACATCACGCCATAGACGATCATGACGATCGACGGCGGAATGAGGAAGCCAAGCGTGCCTGCACCTGCGAGCGTGCCGAGGGTCAGTCGTCGGTCGTACCCGCGCGCGTCGAGCTCGGAAATCGTGATGCGGCCGACCGAACTCGTCGTCGCGGCCGATGAGCCGGAGACGAGCGCGAAGAAGGCGCAGGCAAGTATGTTTGTGTGAAGCAGCGCACCCGGGAGCCGGCGAACCCATGGCTCGAGCGCTGAAAACATCCCGTCTATGAAGCGGGATCGAAAGAGCAGCTCCGCCATAAGGATGAAGAGCGGAAGCGCCAGCAACTCGGGCGAGGAAATGCCGTTCCAGATCGATTGGGCGAGCAGTTTTTCAACCGGGATCGTGCGGAAGACCTCGAGCGAGAAGATGCCGACGCCCATCAGCCCAAGAGCGACCCAGGCACCGGACGCGAGAATGGCAAGAAGCGAGAGAATGGCGACGATGGAGGGAAGGGGCATACAGCAACTCAATCCATGATCGGCGCGTTGACGCCTTCTTCACGCGCGCTGTCGAGTTCGACCGGCCGTCCCATGGCCAGATGAACGAGGCGCAGGGCGATCTGAACGGTGAGAAGAAGGGAGCCGAAAGCGATGAAGGCGGCGGGGTAGACCAGCGGCACATCCGTGGTCGAGCCGGAGGTGCGACCCGTCGCATGATACCCCCAGGCGAGCAGGGTGAGGGCGTTGGTCACGTAGGCGGAGATGACGAGGCCGATCAGCGTCGCGAACCATTCGAACAGACGCGGCATGACGGCGCGCAGCAGCGTCACGCGGATGTGCCCGCCGGTGCGCAGCGTCCACGCGGCGCCCAGAAAGATCGCGCACATGTGCAGGTAGACGGAGACTTCCCAGACGAAGGAGAGGCTCACGCCAACGATGTTGCGCAGGAAAATTTCGGATGCGACGAGAAGCGCAATGCCGATGATCACGGCGCCCGACAGAAACGCCAACGCTCGTGACAACCGGTCCACAAGATTGAGAAAGAACATCTCCCGGTTTCCTTATCAATCGTTCGGCGGGGCGGACTGTTGAAAAACCGGCCCGTGCGAGATCAGTCGCCCGGGCCGGCCAGATCGGTTTGACGGGGGCTATTCCGGCTTGAAACCGTCGACGATCGCCTTGGCATCGCCGCCCATCTTCTCAAGGGCAGCCGCACGCAGAGGCTCCGCACGCTTTGCGAGTTCCGCGCGCAGTGCGTCGGAAATCGGAGCAAGCGTAAGGCCGTGCTTTTCGAGAATTGCCGAATTCTTGGCGTCCTCGTCCTGCGCCGCCTGCCAGAAGGCCGGCTCAAGCTTGGTGGCGATATCCATGATCGCCTTCCGGTCTTCCTCGCTGAGCGCGTTCCAGCGGTCGAGGTTGACTGTCATCGCATTCATATTCCACGTCTGACGGGTCGGGTATCCGTATTTGATGAATTCCCAGAACGAACCGTCGACGGCGGAAGGCGAGGAGGTGGCAACCGCATCGATTGCGCCGGCGGCCAGCGACGGGATGACTTCACCCCACGGCAGCTGGACCGGGGTCATGCCTGCGGATGCGAAGACGTCGGTGGAGGCGCGGTCATAGCTGCGGATCTTGATGCCGGAGAGCGAGGCGATATCGGTGACCTCGGTCTTGGTCCAGATCTGCTGCTGCGGCCAGGGGATCGTGTAGAGAAGTTTCTGGTTGTTCTTTTTCATCAGCTTTTCGAGCGTCGGGCGGAAGTAGTCGTTGAACTGCTTCAGCTGCTCGAAGGAGCTGAGGAAATAGGGCAGGGAGGTCATGCCGAGCAGCGGCTCGGTGCCGACCTGCTGGTTGAGGAGCATGTCGCCGATGGGAACGAGACCGTCGCCGACGGTCGAGAGCATCTCCGGTCCCTTGAAGCCGAGCGAGCCGCCCGTGTGCAAGGTGATCTCGAGGCGGCCGTCAGTCGCCGTTTTGACGTCGTCAGCGAATTTCTGGGCGCTGACGCTGATATAGTTGGTGTCGGGCCAGGCGAGAGGAAGATCCCAGTTCTCAGCCTGAGCGGCGCCGGAAATCATGGCTCCGGACAAGACGGCCAAGGCGACAGTTGCAGATTTTAGCATCTCGGGTAGACTCCGATGGGTGAATTTTTTCTTGTTGTTCTTTATGGAAGAAGCGGCATTTATGCCGACGGGTACAAAAGAGTGTGGCATTGCCGCACGGCTCGAAATAGCGATATTTTGTTACGTCCAATCATTACAATTTGGAATGTATGAACGGGCTATCGCGTGTTTCGGTCACATACGCAAAAGGCGGAGCGTGGAGTGCCCCTGACGGCGAGCGCCCCGCGAGACTGGCGGAACGGCCAAGGCTTCTTAGTCACTCCTGGAGCCCCGCGTCGGCGCCAGAACCGGGGTTAATCCGCATAAGGCGCGATCTGGCAACCCGCGTCCGAAATTCCCGCCCGGATCGCATGCGCGAGATCGAGCGCGCCGGCGGTATCGCTGTGGACCAGGATTGAATCCACGGGGATGGTCATCTCCTCTCCCGTTACCGAAGCAAGTCGTCCGCTGGAGAGAACCTCGGCCACCCGGCGACGCACCGCTTCCGGGTCGTGAATGACCGCCCCCTCCACTCCGCGCGGCGCAAGCCGGCCGGGTGCGGTATAGCCACGGTCGGCGAGGAACGACCAGATCACGGTCAGTCCCTGCCGTTCGGCCTCGCGGGAGGCTTCGGTATCGGGGAGCCCGATGAACTTCAGGTTCGCGTCGAACGCCTTGATCGCGCCAATGAGAACCTTCGCGACATCCGTGTCGGCAAACGAGAGATTTCCGAGCGCGCCGTGGAAGTTCGCATGGGTGAGGCGCAAGCCGCGATGAGCCGCCAGGGCCGCCAGAGCGCCGAGCTGGGCAATCACCATCAACTCAAGTTCCTTCGCCGACATCTGCAGCTTGCGCCGGCCGAAGCCCTCACGGTCAGAGTAGCCGATATGGGCGCCCACCTTGACGCCGCTCGCGCCTGCAAGCGCCAGCGTTTTGTCCATGGTCTGAGGGTCGCCCGCATGGCCGCCGCTCGCGATATTCGCGGAAGTCACAAGCGGCATCAGTGCCGCGTCATCGGCGATGACATAGGGGCCGAAGCCCTCCCCGAGATCGGAATTGACGTCGATTTCTCTCATTCGTTCGATCTTCTCGTCTATGCGCCCGGCGCAAAGGTGCAAACCGGATCACTCAGCGCGCGATGGCGCGGATGCGATGTTCTTCGACGGCGTCCGCCGCGCGTGCCTCGTCGAGCATGACTGGCTTGAAGCGGACCGTCTCGCCAAGTGGTACCTGGGCAAAGCGATGAAGATCGGCGGCAATCAGCGCACCGAGCTTCGGGTATCCGCCGCAGGTATTGGCTTCCTGAAGCTGCACGACCGGTTGGCCCGACGGCGGCAGCTGGATGGTTCCCGGCAGGATGCCGTGGGAAAGCAGTTCGCGCCGATGCATGGGCACGAGCTGCGGACCTTCCAGTCGGCTGCCGTTGCGATTGCTGTCGTAGGAAACGGTCCAGTCGGTTTCCACGAAGAGCTGCTGGTTGGCGTCGTCGTAGTCGTCCCACTCCGCCGCGGGCACGAAGCGCAGCACGCGCTCTTCCGCGCCTTCGGCGAAAAGACCGGGATGATGGGCCTTGCTCAGTCCGAAGCCGGTGATTTCCGCGCCAAGCCTCGGCCTTCGGGCCTGCAGGCGATCGCCCGCTTGCAGCATCCGCCCGTCGAGCCCGCCGAAGGCGCCCTTGAGATCGGTTGCGCGTGCGCCCATCACCACCGGCACGTCGATGCCGCCGCCGACCGCAAGATAGATCCGCATGCCGCTTTGCGAAAAGCCCGCACGCAGGCACTGGCCGGCGTGAACCGTCTGCGCCCACCATCGTGGGGTGGCGGCGTCATCGATGAATATCTCGGCCGCGGCGCCCGAAATCGCTATGTCGAGGCTTTGCGTGAACCGGATCTCGAAGTCGCCGTAGGTGAATTCGATACCCGCTGCCGCATCGTCATTGCCGATCAACCGGTTGGCGATGCGGAGCGCGCGTGGGTCCATCGCGCCGGAGGACCCGACGCCGATGCTGCGAAGGCCTGTTCGTCCCAGATCCTGGATCGAGGCGAGTGGCCCCGGATTGACGATCTCGATCAACTCAGAACCTCCACGGGACGGAAACGGATGCGATCGCCCGGCGCGATGAGCGAAGGCTGGTCGGCCGCGGGATCGAAGAAATCGAGTTCGGTGTGGCCGATGATGTGCCAGCCGGATGGAGACGTGCGCGACAGCACACCGGCCTGGGCGCCCCCGATGATGATGCTGCCGGCGACGACGCTGAGCCTGGGCGTCGTGCGACGCGGCGTGGCGAGACAGGCATCCAGGCCGCCGAGATAGCCGAAACCGGGCTGGCTGCCCAGCGCATAGACCGTGTATTCGGGAGCGGAGTGGATTTCGACCGCCTCGCGAACCGTCAGGTCACGGCTGGAGGCGATCCAGCCGAGATCCTCGCCCATCTCCCCACCGTAGACGACCGGCACCTCGATCAGGCGGCCAGGTTCGCGCAGCGGCTCGATCTCGTTCCACAGCGCCGCAAGCCGTGGTGCGAACCGCTCCGTGGCCACCTCATCGTGCAGGATCGCCAGGACACTGTGCACGCCCGGCACCGTCTCCCGCACTTCCTTGCGTTCATCGAGCTCCCGGGCGAAGGCCCAGATGCGGCGTTGAACATCAAGAACCATCGGGCCGGGCACCTCGAAGAGCAGCGCCCGTTCGCCCAGATGGGAAATGCGGAAGGTCGTGTCGGTCATGGCAGGCTTCATCTTGGTTGGGGCAGGGCGCGAGACTCGTCGTGTCCGGAAGGACCGGGGAGGCGCCGTGCCGAGGCGCGGCTACCGGATCATTTGCCGTAGGCCCCGGCGTAGGTGCCGTTGGCGATGGAGGCGAGAATGTCTGCCTCCTTCTCCTGCTGCCTGAGCGTCGCGGCAAGGAGGTCTTCCGCAATCGAAGGTGGGAAGGCGACGATACCATCGCAATCGCCGACGACGATATCTCCCGGAGAAATGACGAGCCCGCCGATGCTGACGGGAATGTCGAGCTTGCCGGGGCCGTTTTTGTAGGGGCCGAGATGAGAGACGGCGCGTGCGAAGACCGGGAAGTCATCGGCCGCAAGGGCATCGGCATCGCGAACGGCGCCGTCGAGCACCATGCCCGCCGCGCCCCTGGACCTGGCGATCGCAGACATGATCTCGCCGATCAGGGCCCGGTCCTCGTAGCCACCGCCATCGACGACCACGATATCGCCCGGCTGGACAAGCTCGAAGGCCTTGTAGATGAAGAGATTGTCACCCGGATTGGTGCGCACGGTACGCGCGCGCCCCGCCATGCGGCTTCCCTTGTGAAAAGGGCGGATTCCCCGCGCGCCGACCGCGCGTTCCATGTTGTCGCTGATGTTGGGAACAGGGCATTCCCTGAACGCCGCGATCAGGCGGTCAACGGTTTCCTTGTCGGGAGTGGAAGACGTCATCTGACTGGTTTTCCTGATAATTAGTCGGAAAGCTTGGCGATGGCAGCGCCGATGGCGGTGCAACCGGAGCGGATGGTGGCCGTGGAAGTCGCAAACGACAGGCGCAGGAAACCCGGCATTCCGTAGGACGTGCCGTCCATCACCGCGACACCGGCCTCGTCGAGCAGATAGCTGACAAGCTCGAGATCGCTATCGATGGCGCCATCCGGCCCCTTGCGGCCCAGAAGCGGACGGATGTCCGGGAAAACATAGAAGGCGCCGCCGGGCGTCGAGCAGGTTACGCCTGGAATGTCGTTCAGCATGGAGACGATGAGATCGCGGCGTTCCCGGTAGATCGCGACCATGTCGGCGATGGGCTTCTGGTCGCCGCGCAACGCTTCTGTCGCCGCCGTCTGGGCAAAGGCCGTGGTGCACGTCGTCGACTGGCCGATCAGCTTGATGATCGCCTTGATCAGGTTCGCCGGACCGGCCGCATAGCCGATACGCCAGCCGGTCATCGCATAGGCTTTGGACATGCCGTTGACGATCAGGCAGCGGTCTTTCATGCCGGGGGCCAGGGAGACCGGCGAGCAGTTGCGGATGCCGTCGAAGACAATCTTCTCGTAGATCTCGTCCGTCATGACGGCGACGTGGGGATGGCGCTCCAGAACTTCGACGAGAGCCGCCCAGTGCTCCCTTTCGAGCACCGCGCCCGAGGGGTTCGATGGGGAATTCACGATAAGCCAACGCGTCTTCGGCGTGATCGCGGCTTCAAGCGCCTCCGGCGTCAGGCGAAAGCCCGCCTCCGGCGGACACTCGACGATGACCGGGACCGCGCCGTTGAGACGGACGATATCGGGATAGCTGACCCAATAGGGGGCGGGAATGACAACCTCGTCGCCGCTTTCCAGCGTCGCGGCAAAGGCCTCGTAGATGATCTGCTTGGCCCCGGCCGCGACGACGATTTCGTCGGGCGAATAGCTGACGGCATTGTCGCGCGCGAGCTTCTCGCAGATCGCCTTGCGCAGCTCAAGCTTGCCGGCGGAGCCTGTGTAATGGGTGTCCCCGCCGCGAAGTGCGGCAACGCCGGCCTCGATGATCGCCTCCGGGGTGTCCTGATCCGGCTCGCCCAGCGTGAAATCGAGAATCGTGCGGCCCTGGGCCTGAAGTTCCGTCACGCGCTGCTTTGCAGCAATGCTTGCCGACGGCTTGAGAGCCTGGACCTTCTTCGAAAGCGCAATCGCCATAATGGGAGAAACCTCGATACCGCGTAAGGACGAGGCCTCAAGGTAAGACGGGGGAATAATCAATAAAAAGAGATATTAGCGACTATCAATTCATTCCAATATGTCATGCCATGCAGGTCCGGGCGGGGGCGGCACCCGTGGCAATTTCCCGTCACGGCAGACTGTCAGCTTTGAAAGCTGCATTCGAAATCCGCACAACTCGCGGCGATCTCGGCCACATGGTGGATCAACGAATGAGGGCGGTCCTCGCGGTACATGGCGACGTAGGGAACGGGTGGAAGGCTTTCCTCGGTGCGGATGATCTCGAGTTGACCGCTGTCAACCAGATGCGAAAAGCAGTGTCCGGGAAGGTAGCTGACGCCGAGCCCGGCGACAGCGAGCCCCAACAGCGCCGTCATGCTGTCGGAGGTCAATGCCTCTTGTACCGCTATGCCCTGCGATTGCAGCCACTTGTTGAGCAGGATGCCGGAACCCGACTGGCTGCCCTGCATCAGCATCGGATATTCCGCCAGATCGCGGACCGAATGGGGCCGGCTCGTATCGATGAGCCCTTTCTTCGCCATCCAGACGTTCTCGACCTCCGCCAACGGCAGCGAAAAGAACTCCGGCATGCGGAAGGCGCTGGGAACGATGATGAGATCGAGGTGATCGTCTTCAAGTGCAGAGAAAAGGGTCCGGCTCATGTCGACAGCCGGCGAGATCTTCAGCGCGGGATAATGCTCGCGAAGCACGCCGACAAGACGGGGCAGCCAGGTCATCGCGGTGAGTTCGGTAACGCCCAGGCGCAGCAGCCGCGGCCGACCGGTTTCGCTCGCCCGTACGTCCGCGATCTGATCGTGCAGGACGAGCATCTTCTCGGCAATGGCGAGCAGTTCCTCCCCCTTCGCCGACAGCCGGGCGCCGCGCTGGCTGCGATCGAAGATCTCGATGGCGGAGGCGCGTTCCAGTTCCTGCATTCGTTTGGAAACGGCGGACTGAGAGGTTGCAAGCCGCGACGCGGCACGCTCGAACGTCCCCAGACGGGCGATCCAGTAGAGTGTTTCGAGCTGCTTGAGGGTGATCTGGCTGTTCATGGTACGGCGCTGCTCGGCGGGTGGATCTTCGTCGGGCGAACACACGCAGACTAGCTCATAGGAGCGAAGGATACGTAAAGAACGCCTGCAAGCGCCCGGCATGCTCGCATAAGCGCATCGACCGGCCGCCCCGCCGGGCGATCACACACATCTCATCGCGCCCTCGGAGGGGGCAGGGCGGCAACGCAGGCTTGCGAGGCGCCGCTCAGTTGTTGCGTTCCAGGCGTGCGAAGAACACGACGGTGATCACCAGCACGATCAGCAGAAGGATGAAGGCCGCCGCATTGCCCTCGTTGAGCGAGAGGCCCTGAAAGGCGCGCTTGTAGGCGAAGAAGGACAGAAGCTCGGTGGACACGCCCGGCCCGCCTTTCGTCAGCACGTAGATCAGGTCGTAGGTGCGGAACTCGTTGATGAGCTGGATGATGATGGCAATGGCCGAGATCGGGCGCAGCAGCGGCAGGGTTATGTACCAGAACTGCTGGAAAGCACTTGCGCCATCGACTTCCGCCGCCTCGTAAGGATCCTTCGGCAGCGAGGCAAGACCGGCCGACAGCAGCAGCACCACGAACGAGGTCTGCTGCCAGATATCGATCCCGACCATCGTCGACAGGGCAAGATCGGAGCTGCCGAGCCAGTCCACCGCAGGCAGGCCCATTCCCACCAGCATCTGGTTGACGATACCGAGATTTGGCTGCAGCAGCATGCGCCAGATCAGGGCGACGGCCACCGGCGACATCGCCATGGGCAGGGTGAGGATCGCGAAATAGACTGGTCGCAGGTGGAACGTGCGCTGGAGCATGAGCGCGATGGCGAGCCCGATCACGAACTCGCCGACCACCGTCGCCACCGAATATCGGATCGTCAGGAACAGAGAATGCCAGAACAGGCTCTCGCCCATGATCGAAATGAAATTGTCAAAGCCGACAAAGGGCGAGAGGTGCGGCTTGAGCAGCGTCATGGAGGAAAGGGAAATCGCCAGCGCATAGAGAAGCGGAAAGCCCATGGTGATGGCAAGCGCGGAAAGCCCCGGCGCGGCGAAGGCCCACCCGGTGCGTCTGCGTCTGTCCAGCGAGCTGAAAAGTGACATTCACGCTCTCCTGCGCGGGAAGATCTCCCAGGCCCCGGCGTCACCGACCGGTGCGCGGGGTCTGGGAGCGGTTTCAGACGGTCTTGTCTTACTTCGAAAGCAGATCGGTCAGGCCCTTGGAGGCTGCCTTGATCGCATCCTTCGTCGTCGCATCGCCGCTTGCGGCCAGCGAGACCTGCGTGCCGAGGACGTCTTCATACTGCGCGGAGTAGGTGAAGATCGGGAAGGACTTGCCGCTGGCGACGATGTCCATGCCGTCGGCATAGAACGGATACTTCTCCAGAACGGCCTTGTCCTCGAAGACGTCGGAGCGCACCGGCGCATGGCCTTCCAGCGCCCGCTTGACGGCGATCTCCTTGCCCTGAACCCAGGTGATGAAAGTCCAGGCCGCATCCTTGGCATCATCGGGCACATTGGCCGGAATGCCCCAGCCCCAGCCGCCGCTTTCGCCGTGGCCGCCGGGCATCACGCCGAGCGACAGCTTGCCGGCAACCGCCGGGCAGGCGTCCTTGTTGTCGAGCTGCGGCAGCATCCACCAGTAGGTGACCATGGAGAAGGCATTGCCCGAGCACATCAGGCGCATGGTGTCGTCAAGCGTTGCCGAAAGCGCGCCGGTCTGCGCCGCGTTCTGGATCGCATCGACGTAGAGATCCAGCGCCTTCACGCCAGCCTCGCTGTCAAGGACGACCTTGTCGCCGTCAAGATACTCGCCGCCGGCCGCAAAGAGGTAGTTGGAGAACTCCATCGCGTTCGGGTCGCCCTTCTGGCCCTGCATGGCCGCACCGGCGACGCCCGCGTTGGCCTTCATGAACTTGGCGAGCTCGACATAGTCGGCAAGCGTGGCAGGCAGTTCGAGCTTCTTGCCGGTCTTCTCCTCATAGGCCTTGGCGAGCTTCTCGTCCGTCAGCAGGTCCGTGCGGTAGATCACGCCCATGGAGTAGTTGTACATGGGCAGGATGGGCATGGCCTTGTCGGTGGCGCCGAGCAGGTCCAGCGTGGAGGGGATGAAGGGCTTCAGGTCGAAGCCGGACTTCTCGACATAGGGCTTCAGGTCCGTCAGCCAGCCGGCGGCCGGGAACTCGCCCGCCCACAGGAAATCGACGGAAAGAAGGTTGTAATAGCTCTCTCCGGAAACGAGCTGGGCGACGAGCTTGTCGTGCATGTCGCCGTAGCCGACCTTCTCGAACTCGACCTTGATGCCCGTTTCCTTGGTGAACTCGGGCAGCATCTTCTCGATGATAGTGGTTTCCGGCACGTCCTCCATGAGGGCGTGGAGGGTGATGCCTTCGGCGCTGGCGAAGGTGGTGGATGCGAGCAGCGCGGCGGCGAAGGTGCCTGCGAACTTGTATGCGGTCATGCGGGGCAAACCTCTCTGGCAAGGAGATGCGGGGATGGCCTTTTGGCCCGAAACGACAGTCATTTGACGCTGCCGAAGGAAAGGCCCTGGACGAGGTAGCGCTGAATGAAGCGCGACGCGATCATCAGGGGCAGAATGGCAAGGGAAACGCCGGCGGACACTTTCGCGATCTCGACGCCGTTGGAGGTTTGAAGCGAGGCCAGCGCAACCGGGACGGTCGCGGTCCTTGGCCCACCAAGGATCAGGGCGAAGAGAAACTCGTTCCACGACAGGATGAAGCCGAGCACGGCAGCCGCCGCGATGCCGGGAGCTGCGACCGGAAGCACGATGCGCCAGAAGGCGCCCCACGCGGTTGCGCCATCTGTCATTGCGGCACCCTCGAGGTCGGAGGGCACGGATTCGAAGAAGCCCATCAGGATCCAGGTGAGGAAAGGCAGGTTCAGCGCGGCGTAGACCAGCGTCAGGCCGGTCAACGAATTGGTGAGGCCGACCGTGCGGTAGAACATGAAGGTGGGCAGGGCGAGGGCCACCGGCGGCAGCATCTGGGTGGCGAGAACCGCGAAGCGTCCCGCCCGCCCGCTGGTGCGGAACCGGGCAAAGGCGTAGCCGGTGGTGCAGGCGAGCGGCATGGCGACGACGACCGAACCGACCGCAACAAGGATCGAGTTCACGTAGTTGTTGCCGAAATGCTTTGTGGTGAAGAGCGCAAGGTAATTGTCGAACGTGAGTTCGGGCAGGATCTCGGAGCTGTAGGAAAGATGTTCGGGAACGAGGCTCGTTCGCAGGACCCAGAGGATCGGCAGCAGCACCACTGCGGAAAAGAAGATCAGTCCGAGGTGGGAGACAGCCTTGCGCATGGGCCTAGACCTCCTTGCCGGAATGCGGTTCGAAGGAGGGGCGGGGATAGGCCCGCGTGGTTTCTGCGTCGAAGAGATGCAGCTGCCGCGGATCCGCATGGAGCGGGACGGCGGTGCCGACCGCTGGAATGTAGTGCCGGCCCAGGCGTGCGGTGTACTCCCGGCCGGCGACGGTGAAGACGACGATGTTCTCCGTCCCCAGCGCTTCCACGGCAACGATCTCCGCGTGGAAGGCGACCCGATCGGGGCCCGCCTCCTCGTGGATGTCTTCGGGCCTCAGTCCCACAAGAAGCTTTCGACCGCGCGCCGCCTCATAGGCTTTGGCCTGCGTTGGCGAAAGCGGGAACCGGCCGAAGGCGGATACGACGACCTTTCCCCCGTCCGTATCGTCGAGGAGTTCGGCATCAAGCAGGTTCATCGCCGGGGAGGCCAGAAACTGCGCGACGAACGTATCGACGGGATTGGCATAGACCTCCAGCGGCTTGCCGACCTGCACCAGGTGACCGTCGCGCATGATGCAGATCCGGTCGCCCATCGTCATCGCCTCGACCTGGTCGTGGGTGACGAAGATGGTCGTGCGCCCGAGCCGGCGGTGCAGCTTGATCAGCTCCAGCCGCATTTCCGCGCGCAGCTTCGCATCGAGATTGGACAGCGGCTCGTCCATCAGAAAGACGTCAGGCTCGCGCACCATCGCCCGGCCGAGCGCGACGCGCTGGCGCTGGCCACCGGAAAGCGCGGCCGGCTTGCGGTTCAGGTAGGGCGTGAGCCCGAGGATCTCGCTGACAGTGTCGATCCTCTCGTCGCGCCTTGCCGGCTCAAGGCCCCGCATCTTGAGCCCGAACTCCATGTTCTGGCGGACCGTCATGTGCGGGTAGAGCGCATAGCTCTGGAAGACCACGGCGACATTGCGGTCGCGCGGGGCCACGCGGGTCATGTCCTTGTCGCCGATCAGGATCGAGCCGCTGGTCACATCCTCAAGCCCGGCGATCATGCGCAAGGTGGTGGATTTGCCGCATCCCGACGGACCGAGAAAGCAGATGAACTCGCCGTCCTCGATCGTCAGGTCAACGTCCCGGACCCCGTAGACGTTGGATCCGAAGGCCTTACTGACCGTCTGCAACTGGATGCTTGCCATGCGTTCTTCCGATGGGCTGATCGAGACGTTTCTTTTTCAGACTAAACGAACACAAACAAACTGCACAAGCTTGCATTCGAACAAAATTTGATCACGTCGTGTAAATTCCGCCGGTCACGTTCAGCGCCTGTCCGGTCATGAACCGTGCTGCGTCGGAGCACAGGAACACCACGACGCCCGCCACATCCTCCGGCGTCTCGATGCGTCCGAGCGGTGTCTGGGAGATATAGTCCTGGAAGACCTCTTCCGGCGTCATGCCGCGCAAGGTCGCTTCCCACTGGATCTCGCGGTCCTGCATCGACGTCTTGACCAGGCCGGGGCAGACGGCATTGACGCGGATGCCCTTGGGCGCAAGCTCGCGCGCGAGCCCCTGCGTCCAGCCGACGACCGCGAACTTGCTCGCCGAATAGTGGGCCAGGAACGGAGCGCCCACTTTCGCCGCGAGGGAGGCGGTGTTGGTGATGACGCCATGCCCCTGCTCAAGGAAACGCCGGGCCGCCCACTGGTTGCACATAAAGACGCCACGCGCGTTGACGTCCATGTTGAAGTCCCAGTCCTCGTCCGTGAGATCGACGGCGGGACGCATCGTCGAGACGCCCGCATTGGCGATGAGGATGTCAAGTCCGCCTATCTTCTCGACGGCGTCCGTGAAGGCGCGATCAACGGAGCCGCGCTCGCGAACGTCGACCGCCACTGCGTGATGAGATCCCGGAAGACTCTCCGCCGCCTTGATCGCCGCGTCCTCGTTGAGGTCGGCGATGGTCACCGTGACCTCCTGCGCGGCCAGCGCGCGTGCGATGGCATAGCCGATACCGACGGCACCGCCGGTGACGATGGCCTTCTTGGACTTGAGGTCGGGACAGGACTGGACGGGAAGGTCGTTAGGGGACATCGCATACTCCTTTGCCGGACCAACAAAACAAAAACGAACACAAAAAACAACATAAATGTTTGATTTGGTCCGTCGCAATCTGTACCGTGGGCATGACAAAGCCCCCAACCGACGGCGCCCCACATTCGAATTCGCGACGTCGCCTGGACAGAGAGCTGCCATGAGCTTGTTGGAAAAGCCCAGAACGCCCGCGCAGGCAAGAATGAACGAAATCCTGAAGCGCCTGCACGAGGGCGGGTCGATCACCGTTGCGGAGATCGCGCGGGATTTCGGGATTTCGGACATGACGGTACGCCGGGATCTGAGCGAGCTGGAGCGTGAGGGGCTTCTGGAGCGGGTTCACGGCGGTGCGGTGCCGCCGGCGGGCGGGCCGCTGCAGGTGATCGACGACGTCGAGCCGACCTTCAAGGCCCGGCTGAAGCACAATGCAGGCCTCAAGGAGCGCATCGCGGCGCGGGCGGCGGAGGTGCTTCAGGCCTATCGCACCATCGCCATGGACGTTGGCACGAGCACGCAGATTACGGCCCAGAAGATGGCCGCGACGGCCGGCCGGCTGCACCGCAAGCGCGTCTTCACCAACGGACTTCGCATCGCCGAGACCCTGGCGGAGACCGAGGCCGAGGTCTACGTGCCGGGCGGCCGGATCCGGCCCGATGAAATGTCGATGACCGGCCCGGTCGCGGTCGAGCAGTTCTCCCAGTTCTATTTCGACGTCGCGGTGCTCGGCACCTCCGGCATGACGAGCGAAGGCTTTTTCGATTACTCGCTGGAGGAGATCGAGATGAAGCGGGTCTACATCGAACGGTCGGCCAAACGGATCGTTCTGTGCGACTCGTCGAAGTTTCGCCGCATGTCGACCGCGCGCGTCGCAGCCCTCCAGGCCGCGTCCATGATCATCACGGACGCGCCACCTCCCGTCGACATCGCCTCCGCGCTCGCGGCGGCCAATGTCGACGTTCAGATCACCGGCCTTTGAGCAAACTCTCGGCCTCAAGCAGACCCAAAAGGGCAACCCCATCAGGAGAAATCGATGATTTTCGACTTTTTCGGCTCGAAGAAGAAGGCCGTGATCGCCATGGCACATATCGGCGCGCTGCCCGGCTCGCCGCTCTATGACGCCGACCGTGGCATGGATGGTCTCATCGAGGACGTTTCGAAGGATGTCGAGAAGCTGCAGGCAGGTGGGGTCGATGCCATCATGTTCGGCAACGAGAACGACCGCCCGTACGTCTTCAAGGGCACGCCGGAAAGCATCTCTGCGATGACGGCCGTCGTGATGGCGATCAAGCCGATGCTGAAGGTGCCCTTTGGCGTGAACTACCTGTGGGATCCGATGAGCTCGATCGCCATCGGCTCGATCACCGGCGCCAACTTCGTGCGCGAGATCTTCACCGGTGTCTTCGCCTCCGACATGGGCATCTGGGAGCCGGACTGCGCGTCCGCCTCGCGCCTGCGCGCCAACCTGAAGCGCCAGGACATGAAGATGCTGTTCAACATCAACGCCGAGTTCGCCCATTCGCTGGACCAGCGGTCGATCGAGCTGCGTGCCAAAAGCGCGGTCTTCTCCTCGCTCGCAGACGCCGTCCTTGTCTCCGGTCCGATCACCGGTCAGCCGGCCAACCAGTCCGACCTGCGCAAGGTCTGCGAGACGGTGACCGACGTGCCGGTCTTCGCCAACACCGGCGTCAACATCGACAATGTCGCCGACGTCATGTCGGTTGCCTCCGGTTGCGTCATCGGCACGCATTTCAAGGTGGACGGCAACACCTGGAACAAGGTCGATGCCGACCGCGTGACCCGGTTCATGGACAAGGTGAACTCCCTGCGCTGAACACCGGCGCAGCCGCTTTCGCTGTCAGCCCCGGCCTCCGTTCGAAGCGATGGGGGGCCGGGCAGGCAGCGGAGGCCTCCCATCGAGAGTTTCGCTCTTTGGCGGAAACCTGCCGTCATCCTTCCCGAAACCCGACGCGAGACCGGTCGGGAAGGGATATCGGCCGCAAGGCAGACAAAATGCAGCGGCACGATCAACCTTGATCCGGGGTTTCCTCAAACCCCGGGCCCGGTCGGCGGCATGTCACGTGGCCCCATCCTGGTTCCCGCCAAAGAGCCAAACCCTCTCCCGCCTTCGCGTCTCCCCCGCGAAGGCGATTTGCTTTTCCCGCGCTGCTTTTTGACGGAGCATGACATGTCGCTCGTCCTCGGCCTCGATATCGGCACGACCTCGACCATCGGTATTCTGATCGAACTGCCCGATCGGGTGCTGGCCATGGCCTCGCGTCCCGTGAACCTGAACTCGCCGCGCGCGGGCTGGGCGGAGGAGGATCCGGAGGAATGGTGGGGCAATGTCTGCGCGATCATTCCCGATCTGCTTGCACAAAGCGGCCGCAAGGCCGACGAGATCGCGGCGATCGGCGTCTCCGGCATGCTGCCGGCGGTCGTGCTGCTCGATGGCGAGGACCGGCTGATCCGCCCCTCCATCCAGCAAAGCGACGGGCGCTGCGGCGCGGAAGTCGAGGAAATGCGCGCCGAGATCGACGAGAAGGCCTTTCTCCAGCGGGCGGGAAACGGCGTCAATCAGCAGCTCGTCGGCGCCAAGATGCGCTGGATCAAGCGGCACGAGCCGGAGAACTTCGCCCGCGTGGCGACCGCGTTCGGCTCCTACGACTTCATCAATTGGCGTCTGACGGGTGTGAAGGCGATCGAGCAGAACTGGGCGCTGGAAGCCGGGCTCGTGGACGTCAAGCATGACCGGCTCGACCCGGAACTCGCCCGCATGACGGGCGTACCGGAAGCCGCGGTCCCGCCCAAGATCGGTTCGCACGAGATCCTCGGCAAGGTGACGGCGAAAGCCGCCGAGGCGACCGGACTTGCGCAGGGCACGCCCGTGGTCGGCGGTGCCGCGGACATGATCGCATCGGCCCTCGGGGCGGGCGTGACGAAATCGGGCGATGTGCTGCTGAAGTTCGGCGGTGCCGTCGACGTCATGACCGCGACCGACCGGGTGGTGCCCGATGCGCGGCTTTATCTCGACTATCACCTGATCCCCGGCCTCTACATGCCCAACGGCTGCATGTCGACGGGCGGCTCGGTACTGAACTGGTTCGTCAAGACATTCGCCGCGAATATCGAGACCGGTGGCAAGTCCGCCCACGCCTGGCTCGACGATCTTGCAGCCGACCGTCCCGCCGGGTCCGACGACCTGACGGTGCTGCCTTATTTTCTCGGTGAAAAGACCCCGCTGCATGATCCTTCGGCGCGCGGCGTCATCGAGGGGCTGACGCTTTCGCACGATATCGGCCACCTTTGGCGTGCGGTGCTGGAAGCCTATGCCTATGCCCTTCGTCATCACGTGGAGGTGCTGCGCGACATGGGCCACCCGGCCGACACGTTCTATGTCTCCGACGGCGGCTCTCAGAGCACGGTCTGGATGGGGATCGTCGCCGACGTGATGGGTGCCCCGGTACGTCGGCTGGGCGGCCATCCGGGCTCTTGCCTCGGAGCCGCGTGGACGGCGGCGGTCGGTGTCGGGCTGGCGGAGTGGGACGGCATCGCCGCCTTCGTCTCCGACGCGGGCCAGATCGCGCCAAAGCCGGAAAACCGAGAAACTTACGAAAGCGGGTACGCGCGTTTCCGGGAGCTTTATGAAAGACTGAAGGGGTTTCACGCGTGAAGGCGTCGCACATCAAGGCTGTTGCCTGGGATATCGACGGAACCCTGGTCGACAGCGAGCCGCTGCATCTGCGCGCGCTGATCGCGGTGAGCAAGCAGTACGGCCTCGACCTCTCCGGCGAACCGGATGCCCGCTTCCGGGGCGTTCACATGTCCAATGTCTGGCGCGCGCTTGCTGGACAGTACCCTGACGACCTGACGGAAGAGGCGTGGAACGGCCAGATCATGGATTGGTACGTGGCCCATGCCGAAGGGCTGGAGGCCATGCCCGGCGCGCTGGAGACGGTGAAGACCCTGGCGGAACGCGGGATCGTGCAGATCTGCGTTTCCAACTCATCGCGCAAGATCGTCGATACGAACATCCGCACCCTCGGCATCGCGCCGTATCTCTTGGGCTCGATCTCGTTTTCCGACGTGAAACGCGGCAAGCCGGATCCGGAACCCTATGTCCGCGCCGTCAGCGCCCTGGGCGTTGCGCGCGAAACCGTGCTGGCGGTGGAGGATTCGGCAACCGGCGCCCTTTCCGGCAGGCGAGGGGGGCTGAATGTCGCCTTCTACCGGCCCGAGCCCGACGCGCCCCATTTCGCGGAGGCCGATATCGAGATCACGGACCTACGCCAGCTTCTCGAACTCCCGGCTCTCGCGGGCTGAGAAGAGGGGCTGATGTGGTCGAGGCTGACGGTTCTCGATCTCTGCCTCAAACGGCCTCGAAATACTGGATTCCCTTCACGACAAGATCCGTGAGGTTGCGGGCACCGAGCTTGGTTTTGAGGGTCAGCGCCACGTTGGAGACGGTCTTGTAGCTTATGCAGGCGCGCTCGGAAATGAGTTGGTAGGACAGGCCTTCCGCCAGCATCGCCAGAATTTCCTCCTCGCGGTGGGTGAGGGCGACGTGCGCCGAGCTCGCCCCCTTGACCTCCATGAGGGCGATCTGGCGGGCGAAGCGGCTGTCCATGTAATGGCGGCCGGCGGCGACTTCCGCAAACGCATGGCAGATCTCGTCGGGCGGAGCGTCCTTGTTGATGATGCCCTGGGCCCCGGTTCGCAGGGCCCGGCGCGCCAGAATGGCACTGGAGTGCATCGTGAAGACGAGGATCGGCACGTCGAGATCGACGCGCCGCAGGCGCTCGATCAATTTCAGTCCCGCCACCTTGTTGTCGCCGAGGCTCAGGTCCACGACGATCATGTCCGGCTTGTGATTGCGCCACGCCCGCCATCCGGCGAGCGTGGTTCCCGCCGACAGGATTTCGCATGGCATGCGGTCGCGGATGATCCGGCCCCAGCCCTCGGCCACCACCGGATGGTCATCGACGATGAGCACGCGTTTGTCCCGGTCGGAACGTATGGTACGGGCTGTAGCATTCATCTGACAGGGACCCTCAGTTCGGTGACCGTGTGACCATTCTCGCGCCATGGAGGCTTGTAGAGAGCTCCCAGCGCGAGGGCGCGATCGCGCATCCCCAGCTGGCCGAAACCCGGGGCCAAAGCGGCGATGTCGCCGCTGCGTCCGCTGTCGGCGACCCGCGCGACGATCATGTTTCCCTCCCGCCAGAGCGCGACCTCCACCAGATCGGGATTGCCGTGACGCAACGCATTGAGCACGCTTTCGCGCACGAACCGGTAGATCGAGATCTCTCCCATCTCGTCGGCGTGCACGGCGGGATCGGCCCGCACGATGAGCCGCGTTTCGCCCGCCGTCTCGCCGAACCCGGCAACCAGTTCCTCGATCAGTTCGGAAAGCGATGCGGCACCGGCGATCATCGGGCGCAGATCGTTTATGGCCGCCCGGGCGCTTCGCTGGATCTCAGCCGTGTGACGCAGGATCGCCTGCACGGCATCGCCGAGCACTTCGGTCTCCGCCACGCCCGGCCTCATCTCACGCAGAACGGCAACGCTCTTGCGGGCCTGGCCGGCAGCGGCGTTCAGTGCGAAGAGCTCGGGCCCCATCTCATCGTGGAGATCGTGTGCGATGCGCGCGCGTTCGTTCTCGCACAGGCTGAGAAGGCGCGTTTGCAGCAGGCTGTTCTCCGCCTGCTCGCGCTGGAGATGAACCGCGAGATCGTTGACGCCCGCAGCCAATGCGGAAAACTCGGCAAGGCGATCGTCCGGCGCCCGCACCTCCAGCCGGCCGCAGCGCATTTCGCTCATCGCGACAAGCACGCTGGACAGGCGTCGGCCAAGTATCTGGCCGATAAACGCGCTCATCGCGACAAATGCCAGTCCCGTCGCCAACAGCACCGGCAGGATGATGCTGAAATCCTCCCAGACTTCGGCAATCTCGTCGGTCGGGTCAGACACCAGCCTGAGGCTGCCCAGCACATTCGGGTACTGGGTGATGGGAAACCGGTCGATGAGTTGCTCCGGCTCCATGAGGGCGGCGAACCAGGCGGGCACCGGCTTGTCATTGCCGGCTATCGGCGCGGATGGTGTTTGGTTCTGGCCGCCGATCGGCACAATGGTCACGGCGACATGGCGGCGTGCGTCGATCTCGCTCGCGAGCGTATGGGCGCGCGACATTATGTTTGCATCCGCGAAGCGGTTGGGCAGCCCCGCGGTGATCGAGGCCCTGGCGAACTCGAAGGCAGAACGGATCTCATCGTCGACCGCAAGCCTGGCGTTGAACACGAGGATGCTGGCAACTGCCGCGCACAACGAAACGGAAACGAGCAACGACACCGCAAGAATGAGCGCGCGAAGCGAGATCCGGCGCCTGCCGATATCTGCTTCCGCAGAGGCGGCGGCTCCGGTCAGGTGGGCCGGCATGTCGCCCGAGAGGGTCAATGCGCTTCCTCCAACGCTGCCTTCAAGGCTTGGGAATGGCCGACGCCACTGTCGCGCTGCACGCGGTAGAGCTGGGTCACCGAACCGAGGCTCAGGCGGCTCGCCGCATCCGGCAGCCGGCCAAGATCGCGCAGGAGATCCGGCAGCGCCGGGCCGTCCCTGCTTTCGCGCGCAATCTGCCAGATCTGCAGCGTGCGATTGGCGATCATGCGCGGACTTTCGCGGTACCGGGTGGCGAGGACGGAGAAAGCCGCACCGACGGCGGCGAGGTCGCTTTGCGTCATGCGCGCGAGAAAGGCGGACGGGCTTTCTTGACCATCGATTTCGAGCCAGCTACCGGCCTTTTCCGGGCCGGCCGGCAAAGAGCGCCCATCGGCATTTCCCCCGTTTCGGGAATTGGGCGGAAGCGTGCGGTCACCATCGTCCCATCCGACAAGCGCTAGCGAACCGGCAATCGCAAGCAAAACGACGGTGAAAGCGACGGCCAGCGCAGACGTTCGCAACGTGGCGTCTTCCGTCATGGCTCCTCCCTTTCCCAAGACCCGTGGAGGCCTTTCCCAAGACCCGCGCAGGGCGAGAAAACGCCATGCAAAGGTTCCCGTTCAGGCGCGCGCCCGGCGTCGGCCTGTCGAGAGCCGGGGCGGTCGATCTGCCTTTACGTAATGAATCGTAGTCCCGGGGCAGTTTGGGAGCAATAACGAGGACATAGCACGAAAGTACTGGTTCTCAGACCTTGGTGCTATGCCGAATCCACCTAACCCATTGCAATGGGGACTCTTTCCCGAAAGAGGAGAGGAAAAGTCCCCGAATAGTTTTGGGTAAAACACCCAGAGACAACCCGCTCGCAACCGGCGCACAGTCCCCCAATCAGACCCGGATCATCACGTCATCGCCCTCCGGGGGCTGTCTTGCCCGACACCCAAATGAGCGGGCAATCATGGGAGGAATTCATGACGCTCAAAACCGCCAGGCGGGCCCGGTTGTCGCGGCTCGTCCTCACCACCGCCCTGGGCGGATCGATGCTCGGGGCATCGTTGCTGGCATCGACGACAGCCGGCGCCAACGACAAGCTCGTGGAACTCGCCAAGGACTCGGCCAACTGGGTCATGACCGGGCGCGACTACAACGAGCAGAACTATTCGGAAATGACCGACATCAACAAGGAGACGGTCAAGAACCTGAAGCCGGCATGGTCGTTCTCCACGGGCGTTCTGCACGGCCATGAGGGAACACCGCTTGTCGTCGGCGACCGGATGTTCGTCCACTCGCCCTATCCCAACACGGTCTTCGCGCTCGACCTCAACGAGCCCGGCCACATCCTTTGGCAGAACAAGCCGAAGCAGAACCCGACCGCGCGCACGGTCGCATGCTGCGACGTGGTCAATCGCGGGCTCGCCTACTGGCCGGGCGACGACGACGTTGGTCCCCTGATCTTCCGCACGCAGCTCGACGGCCACATCGTCGCCATCGACGCGGACACCGGCGAGACGCGCTGGAATATGGAGAACGCGGACATCAAGGTCGGCGCCACCCTCACGATCGCTCCCTATGTCATCAAGGACATGGTTCTGGTCGGTTCGTCCGGCGCGGAGCTGGGCGTACGCGGCTACGTCACCGCCTATGACGTAAAGACCGGAGAGCGCCGCTGGCGCGCGTTTGCCACGGGGCCCGACAAGGACCTCCTGCTCGCCAAGGACTTCAACGCCCCCAACCCGCATTATGGTCAGTTCGGCCTCGGCACGAAGACCTGGGAGGGCGACGCCTGGAAGATCGGCGGCGGCACCAACTGGGGCTGGTATGCCTACGACCCGGAGGAAAACCTCTTCTATTACGGTTCGGGCAACCCGGCGCCGTGGAACGAGACCATGCGGCCGGGCGACAACAAGTGGACCATGGCGATCTGGGGGCGCGACGCCGATACCGGCGAGGCGAAGTTCGCCTACCAGAAGACCCCGCATGACGAATGGGACTATGCCGGCGTCAACGTGATGATGCTGTCGGAGCAGGAGGACAAGGAGGGCAACATGCGCAAGCTCCTGACCCATCCCGACCGCAACGGCATCGTCTACACGCTCGACCGTACCAACGGCGACCTGATCTCCGCCGACAAGATGGACGACACGGTCAACTGGGTGCGCGAAGTCCAGCTCGACACCGGCCTGCCGGTGCGCGATCCCGAATACGGCACGCGCATGGACCACAATGCCCGCGACATCTGTCCCTCGGCCATGGGCTACCACAATCAGGGGCACGATTCCTATGATCCCGAGCGCAAGGTCTTCATGCTCGGCATCAACCACATCTGCATGGACTGGGAGCCGTTCATGCTTCCCTACCGGGCGGGACAGTTCTTCGTCGGCGCGACGCTGAACATGTATCCCGGACCGAAGGGCGACCGGCAGAACGCGCTGGGTCTCGGTCAGGTGAAGGCCTACGACGCCATCACCGGCGAGATGAAGTGGGAAGCGATGGAGCGTTTCTCCGTGTGGGGCGGCACCATGGCGACGGCCGGTGGGCTGACCTTCTACGGAACGCTCGACGGCTTCATCAAGGCACGCGATTCCGACACGGGCGAGCTTTTGTGGAAGTTCAAGCTGCCCTCCGGCGTGATCGGCCATCCGATGACCTATCGCCATGACGGGCGCCAGTACATCGCCATCAACTACGGCGTCGGCGGCTGGCCGGGCGTGGGCCTCGTCTTCGACCTGAAGGACCCGACGGCGGGCCTCGGTTCGGTGGGCGCCTTCAAGCGGCTGCAGGAGTACACCCAGATGGGCGGCGGCGTGATGGTGTTCTCGCTCGACGGCGAGAGCCCCTATTCGGATCCCAACGTCGGCGAGTACGTGGCCGGCAGCGATCTGTGACACCCGGCCTGACGCGAGACGGGCGGCGCGAGACCGCCGCCCGTCCATTTTCCGAACACCCAATTGCGGAGAAGAGACGATGGCTCGACGCATGTATTGCGCCGCTGTTGGCGCCGCCGTGCTGGCTGCACCCTTGATGACGGGCCATGCGCTGGCGACGGACAAGAGGGCGGCCGCATCCGACACGATGCGGGTTTGCGCGTCCACCAAGGACGCACCTTACTCGGACAAGGACTTGAAGGGCTTCGAGAACCGGATCGCGGAAGTGATCGCGGAGGAGGCCGGACTCAAGCTGGAAACCGTGCTCATCGACAAGGATGCGATCTTCCTCGTCCGCGACGGGATCGAGAAGGATCTCTGCGAGGTGATCATCGGCGTCGATTCCGGCGACGAACGGCTGCTGACCACCAAGCCCTACTACAAGACCTCCTATGCCTTTGTCAGCCGCATGGACCGGGCCTTTGACGGCAACACCTGGCAGGATGTCGATCGCGAGGGCTTCAAGACCTTCGCCTATCGGTATTACGGTCCGGCCGAGACGATCCTGAAATACACCGGGCGCTACGAATACAACCTCATCTACCAGTCCTCGCTCATCGGTTTCGAGGACCGGCGCAACCGCTACACGCAGGTGCCGGCCAAGCGGGTGGTGGACGAGGTCGCGGCCGGAAACGCCGATCTCGGCATCCTGTTCGCGCCCGAAGCCGCACGCTATGTGCGCCAGTCGCGCCAGCCGCTGAAAATCACGCTCATCTCCAACGACATCGAGCGCTCCGACGGCAAGATAATTCCGCTCACCTACGCGCAGTCGGTCGGCGTGGCGGAAGACCGGCCGGAGCTGAAAGCCAGGATCGAGAAGGCGCTGGAGACCGGCCGCGCGCGCATCAAGGCCATCCTGGAAGAGGAAGGCATTCCCACCGTGCCGCTCAGTTGATGCATTGCCCAGTTGAAACGAGAAAAAGATGAAGTCTTTCGCTTTGACCCTCACCGCCGTCTGCGCGACGGCCTTCGCCGCCTGGGCGAGCCCGCAATTCTACAACACCGTGGACGGCACGCCGCTCGATTTCGACCTCGCCATGGAAGAGGGCCGGGACACGGAGGCCGTCAGGATGTTCTTCGACACCGGCGTCAACATCTACAACGAGGACCCGGACGTGTTGCCGGAAGGCGAGGACCTTTTCGCCTCCATGTGCTCCGGCTGCCACGGCCATTACGGCGAGGGCAAGATCGGACCGGGTCTGAACGACGACTACTGGACCTATCCGCGCAACGCGGAGGACGTGGGCCTGTTCTCCACCATGTTCGGCGGAGCGACGGGGCAGATGGGACCGATGTGGGGCAGCCTGACGCTCGACGAGATGCTCAAGGTCATGGCGTGGGTTCGGCACCTTTATACCGGAGAACCGTCGACGGCCACCTGGCTCGAAGAGGACAAGCGGAAGAGCTTCACGCCCTACGAACCGAAGAAATCGGGCCAGGACCGTTCCTGAGCCCGGGCGAGACGGGCAGGGGCGACAAATCCGGTTCCCGTCCCGACAACGAAGAGGAGGAAACGCAAGATGAAACGTCTGATCGCCCTGACGGGCGCCGCCATGATGATCGCCGGTTCCGCACTCGCCTATGACGGAACCAACTGCAAGGAACCCGGCGTGTGCTGGGAACCCAAACCCGGTTACCCGGAGAAGGTCGAAGGTTCGAAATACGATCCGCAGCACGATCCGGCCGAGCTGTCCAAGCAGGAAGAATCGCTTGCTGCGATGGAGCATCGCAACGCCTGGCGCGTCTACAACATGAAGAAGACCGGCGCTTTCGAGTACGACGTCAAGAAGATCGCCGGCTACGACGATACCGCCGCGCCTCCCGTCGATTGAGGAAGGGCGGTCGGCGCCGCGCATGGACAACCAGTTGCCATTCCATCCCTCGGAGAGCTCCCGCATCGGGGGCTGCCGGAGCGGGCGGGCAATCGGGCGTCAACGAGCAACATGCGCGGCGCCAACTCTGGAGGTTGAGCGGTGCTGATGCGAGCTGACGACAACGAACACTGGCGCACGCGCTTCGAGGAAGCGCAGGCCGCGCTGAACGAGACGATCCTGGGGCAGGGCGATGCGGTGCGCCTCATCCTGCTGACGGTGTTGTGTCGGGGGCATGTGTTGCTCGCCGGCGACGTCGGCACGGGCAAGACCACGCTCCTGCGCGCCGTCGCGCGCATCATCGGCGGGCCTTTCGCGCGTATCGAGGGCACTGTCGACCTGCTGCCGAGCGACCTGCTTTACGAGGCCCATATCGACGAGGCCGGACGTCCGCGTATCGAACCTGGCCCCGTGCTGGCCACGGGAGACGACCTCGCGGTCTTTTTCTTCAACGAGATCAACCGGGCACGACCGCAGGTTCATGCGCTGCTCCTTAGGCTGATGGCGGAACGATCGCTGCAAGCCTTCCGCCAGACCCGTTTTTTCCCCCATCTTCAGGTGTTTGCCGATCGCAACCAGATCGAACGGGACGAAACCTTCGAACTGCCTGCGGCGGCGCGCGACCGCTTCATGATGGAAATCGCGGTGTCCGCGCCCGAGGACGAGACGCTCGGCCGCGCGCTCGCCTTCCAGACCCGGTTTCACGACACGGACGCGTTGATCGCGACGCTGCCGGAGGCGTTGCTGCCCTATTCCGAACTCAACGGCCTCGCCCGCCGCATTCAGGAAGAGGTTTACGCAAGCGAGGCGCTGGAGCGGTATGCCTTCCGGCTTTGCCGGGCCCTGCGCGACCCGGCCGGAGCCGGGATCTCCCTCGATGATATGGACACCGCAAGGCTCGTGCGCGGCGGGGCGAGCCCGCGCGGCATGCAGTCTCTGGTGCGCGCGGCCCGCGCTGCCGCATGGGTCGCAGGTCGCGATGCCGTTCTGCCGCAGGACCTGCGCCAGGTGTTCCAACCCGTCATGGCGCACCGCACGTTCCTGTCGCCGGCCCACGAACCGCGTCGGGAAACGATCCTGCCGGCTCTCATCCAGGCGATTTTCGACGCCACCCCGGTACCGGCACAGTGACCGGCGAGGCGCTCCACCTCTTCGACATGCTCGCCTGGCAACTGGCACGCGCGCTTCCGGGCGTTCGCGCGGGATCCCATCGGGCCCGCCTGCGCGGAGGAGGCGACGTCTTCGCCGACACCGCAGCCTTCCTTGCCCATCCCGATCCCCGACGGATCGACCTTCGCCGTTCGCTGACCGATCCTTTCGAAAGCCTGATCGTGCGCCGTTTCGAGGCGCGCAACGACCTGACCGTCCACCTGCTGCTCGATGCGTCTGCCTCGCTTTGCACCGGTGCCCGGTCGGACCGGGCAGGGCTCGCGCGCATGCTGGCGGCCGGAATTGCAGAAGCCGCGTGGCGTGGGCGCGACCGCTTCGCCATCACCGCGATTGGCGGGGACGACGTGCTGCTTTCGCTTGGCGCCTCGCGAAGCCGCTCGATGCCTTCGCAAGTCTATGAGGCCGTGGCCACACTTGTGCCAAAGGGGCGCGGCGTGGAAGGACTTGTGCGGATTGCGACCAGCCTGCCCCGTGACCGCATCCTCGTCGTTCTCATCTCGGATTTCGAGCATGACAGCACGGAACTGCGTCAGCTTCTGGCCGCGCTCGACCCCCGACCGGTCTGGCCGCTTTGGCTGCGCGACAGCGGTCTCGAGACGCCTCGCGGACATTTCGGCATCGCCGAAATCCGCGATCCCGAAACGGGCCGCCGGCGGGCTGTCCTGACCACCAGACGCTGGGCGGCGGCCGAAACGGAGACCCATGCCTGGCATCGAAAGGTCCTGCGCGATGTTTTTTCGGAATTTGGATTGCGGCCGGTCGAAATCCGGGATCAGATCGATGTCGCGGCACTCGCGACGGCACTCGATGAGGCCCCGCTGTGAGCGCGCCAGTCATCCGTGCCGGCGCGCTCCTGCTCGCACTGCTTTGGCCGGCAAGTGCGCTATCGGAGGTGCCTCGCGCGGCGGAGCCGGTGGGCCTGGTAGGGGAGGTGACCGTGGCGTCACAGGCACCGCGCGTCCACGGCTGGTGGCTCGGCGACACCCTGCTGCAACACGTCGAGATTAGGATGCCCGAAGGCGTGGCGATCGAGCCCGCTTCGTTGCCGCGCCCGCGTGCCGTGGACTATTGGCTCGATCTGCGCGAGGTTTCGCAGAAGGAGACTTCCGGCGGCGTCGTGCTGACCTTCACTTGGCAGACGTTCTATGCGGCGCTGGAGCCGAGCCGTCGCACTGTCCCGGCGCACATGATCCGCCTCTCCGACGGACGTGAAGTTCGTCTGCCGGGTTTCGAGTTCGTGACCTCGCCGATCCGTCCGATCATGGCCCCTTCGACACAAGATCGGCTCCGGCCCGATCCGGCGTTTCAACTGGTCGCTACAGATGGCGACCGGCGACGGTTGGTTCTTTTCGGGACGGGCTTCGTGCTCGTGGCCGGGCTCCTCGCCTACCATCAGGCGTGGGGGCCGTTCCGTACACGTCCGGTTCGTCCCTTCACGATAGCTGCGCGCCGTATCAGCCTCCTGCCGAAAAGCGAAACGCAGGCACGGCGGCAGATCCTGCATCGCGCTCTCGATGACGCCTTCGGGCGAAGCCTGATTGGTGCGGAGTTGTCAATATTTCTGAAGGAAAATATAAAATTCAATCCGTTACGGAACGAGCTTCATGTCTTCTTTGAAAAATCCGACGCTGTCTTTTTCGCCCGCTCGCAGGAACCGGACACAGAGGCAAAAGCCCGTGCAACCGAGGAGATCGCCGCGCTCGCACGCCGCCTCTCGGCGATCGAACGGGGGCGGGCATGATTGCCTTCACGCATCCGCTGGTGCTCCTGGCGCTGCCGCTGGCGGTTTTGCCGCTCGTGCGCCGCTGGTTGCAGGAGAGGGATCTGCCGAGGCTTGATCTCCGTCCGACCAACCCCGCTTCCGCGGTGATCGACCGGGGGCTGACCGCTTGCGGCGTCCTGGCGATATCCGCGCTCATAGTCGCGCTGGCGGAACCGTGCCTGCGCGGCGGTAGTGAGACCTATACCGGCATCGGAACCAATCTGGTGTTGCTGATCGACCGCTCCTCTTCGATGGAGGAAACCTTCGCCGGGCGCGCGCCGGGATCTGCGCAAGGCGCGCAATCGGACACGGAGGAAGAAAGCAAATCCGCCGCCGCACGGCGGATCCTTTCCGAATTCATCGCAGGCCGGCCGGACGACCGTATCGCCATCGCGGCGTTTTCCACCGCGCCCATGGAGGTGCTGCCGCTGACGAACAGCCGAAGTGCCGTTGCCGCGGCGATTTCGGCGCTTGATGAGCGCGGGCTCTCGCAAACCGATGTCGGCAGGGGCCTGGCGCTGGCACTCGGTATGATGGACGACGCCACGGTAACCGGTTCCCGTGCGATCCTGATGGTGTCGGACGGGGCCGGTGTCATCGCGCCGGAGGTCCAGCAGGCGCTGGAAACGCTCGCCAGACGACAACCCGTGAACCTCTATTGGCTTTACTTGCGCACGCAAGGGGCCAAGAGCATTTTCGAGGTGCCGGCGCCGGGCGAGGCCGACACCCCGCATCTGCGCCCGGAGCGTCACCTCCACCTGTTTCTCCAGCGTCTCGGGATTCCCTATCGCGCCTTCGAGGCAGAAAGCCCGGACGCGGTTTTGCAGGCGATAGAGGCCATTGGCAAGCTCGAACAACGCCCGATCGTAACGGAGCGGCCAGTGCCAAGGCGGAATCTCGCCTGGCTGGGATTCGCACTCGCGGCCGTCTGTGCTGGGCTGCTGGGCCTGGCACGCTGGCTGGAGCGGTCCTACGCACCACGCGCGCCGCTGCCCTTGCTGGTGCGCTCATGAGTGGGCAGGGGACCATACCAAGCGACCGGGCCGTAACTTGGGGGGGACGGTGCCGCAGGGCGATATTCCCGGCGCTCGTAGTCACGGTGCTGGCGATGGCGGCAGGCATGGTTGATGCGGCCTGGGACCTCTACGGCGACATGCGCGACAACCGCACGATCCGCGCACTTCATGCAGGCCACGATGTCGCGCCACGGGCAGGAGCAGATCCGCGCGCCATATTGGCACGTGCCCTGTTTCTCACATGGCGGGACCACGTCATGGAGGCAGAAGCGCTTGAAGGCAGCCTCGCGAACACCGACAAAAGGCTGCGTTCAGCCTACCATTTCGCGATCGGCAATGCCCGGATGCGCGCAGCTTACGAACTCATCGACGTGGGAAAGCCTTCAGACGCGATCCCCGAGGTGGCACTCGCTAAGCGGGCCTATCGCGCCGCCCTCCATGCCGATCCGGGTGACTTCGACGCAAAGGTCAATCTCGATATTGCCATGCGGCTGGTGCGCGATATGCCGCGCGAGGGGGAGGCCAACGAAGAGGAGCAAGACACGCGGCCGCGCCGGGTGTGGACCGATCTGCCGGGACTGCCGCGGGGGGCGCCATGAACCGGAAAGCGGGCCGGAAAGCGCGAAAGGGACGCAGCATCCTGCTCCCCGCTGTCGCGGCGGTGCTGGCGCTTGTCGCCGTTTTCGATCCATCGATGGCCGTGCGTCGCCAGATGCAGGACGCTTTGGTGATCGTCGATATCACGCGGTCGATGAACGTGCGCGATATGGGCGGGACGGCGCGGCTTGAGGCCGCGAAGCGGGGGGTGCGCGCATGGATCGCCGCCCAGCCCTGCGGCACCCGGGTCGGGCTCGGGCTCTTTACCGAACGTCGCAGCCTGACCCTGCTTACGCCGATTGATGTCTGCGACGATTTCGAAAGCCTCACTGCGACGCTCGACGCCCTCGATTGGCGCATGGCCTGGGAAGGCGACAGCAGAATCGCCAAGGGCCTCAACCATGCACTGGCGCGGGCGCAGGAACTCGGCGTTGCCCTCGTCTTCGTCACCGACGGACAGGAAGCGCCGCCGTTGCCCTATTCGGGCCCAGATGCCTATCGCGGCTCATGCCCGCGCGGTCTCATTCTCGGTGTCGGCGGTATCGCACCCGCGCCGATCCCCAAATTCGACGAGACGGGCCGCGAGATCGGCTTTTACGATGCCGATGATGTTCAGCACGCGCCCGCGCGGCTCGGGCCCCCGCCGGCCGACGCAGCCTCACGGCCCGGCTATCATGCGCGCAACAACCCTTATGGCGAAGCCGACTTGGCGGGTCACGAACATCTCTCGGAATTGCGCGCGGACTACCTGAAAACGCTCGCGGCACCATGCGGCCTCGCCTTTGAGCGGCTGGCCGCCGGGCCCGACGCGATGACCAGAGCGCTCGATGCCCAGGGAGGCGGGCGCGACGTTGTCGTCCGCCGCGGAACGGCGCCGTATCTGGGAGGCGTCGCACTGGCACTGCTTGTGCTCGCCTGGATCGGCCCGCCGCGAGGCCTCCGGTTCGAGCTTCGGTCAGGAGGCGCAAAGCCAACCCGAGAGCCCGTCTGATACAGAAACAATGGGAGTGATCCGATGCAGAAAAGCCACCTCTTTGCCCTTGTCGCCGCTGTGCTGATGCTTGCACTGACGGGCCCTTCCACGGCGCACGGTCCGACGCCCCAGCGTGTGTCTCATGTGGTCCGGATTGCAGCCTCCGCCGAAGCCGTTTGGGGAATCGTGCGCGATCCGGTTTTGCTCGCCGCCTGGCATCCGATGGTCGAGAGCGCAAGGACCGACGGCAAGGCACGCGGGGCGAAGCGGACGGTCGTGCTCGCCTCTGGCGGGAGCGTGATCGACGGCATCGACGACGTGAATGACGAGACGATGACGATCCGCTGGCGCCTCTCGAGAGAGAACATCGACGTGATACCGGTGAGCTACTACACCAACGACATCACGGTGACGGCAGCTGGGGAGGGGGCGACGGTGGAGTGGCGCGCGAGTTTCTTTCGTGCCGACACGACCAACGAACCCGAAGGTCGCTACAGCGATGATGCCGCCGTGGAGGTCATGGAGACCTATGTGAAGAAAGGGCTGTCGGGCCTCAAGAAGCTGGCGGAGACAGGCGAATAGAGGAATCTCCCCTTGTGGGGGAGCTTCGACGTGCTTTTCGAAACACATGGAAAATGCCGGAAAAGCCCGCCAAGCCCCGATCGGGCCCATGCCGCGGAGGCCGCGCTCCCGGGGCAAAGGGACGCAGGTTGAGGCCTTCGTCACTTTTTCGCCTTTGTTCGATCTTCTCTTCGCCACACGAAGCGTGCAATTGCCTTCGTGGTCTTTTTCGACTTGAGGGTTGTATTAAGACCCGCGGATGGTCCATACGGACTTCGTGATATCGGGGATAATCGGAAAAGCCGCATGCGGTCAGGACTTAGCCGTCGGTTAAGACATCGGCGCGATAATGCGCACTGGAGTTTGTGGGGACGGCTCCGGAAACGTGCTTGCGCCGCTCGTGTGCGGCAGACCTTGCGCTCGCGCGTGGAGCGCGAGACCTCTGTTTTCTCCGCGACGTCCCCCAGCCGACAATGTGTATCGAGTATGACGGCATGACGGATGCGAACGACGCCCTGAACGGGACTGCGAACGGCCGCGCGAATACGCGTTCTGCGGGCCTCCGCAAAATCTTGAACGGCGCAACGATATTCGCGGCCTGCCTTGCCCTGGCTGCCTGCGCCTCGACCCCGACCTCAAAAAACAAGTTCGACCCGAAGAAGTACGGCGTGAAGGGAAGTCCTCGCGTTGTCTCCGAAGGCAAGCCGGTACCTAAGGGCGGCGGCCGATATCTTGTCGGCAAGCCCTACAAGATCGCCGGCAAGTGGTACCGCCCGAAACTTGATAGCGACTACGACAAGGTGGGTCTCGCCTCCTGGTACGGCCCGACCTTCCATGGCCGGATGACGGCGAACGGCGAGATTTTCGACAAGAACGCCCTGACCGCCGCCCACCCGACGATGCCGCTTCCTTCCTATGCGCGCGTCACGAACCTGAAGAACGGCCGTTCGATGATCGTGCGTGTCAACGATCGCGGTCCGTTCCACGGTAACCGGGTGATCGACCTTTCCAGCCGCGTGGCGGACATGCTGGACTTCAAGTCCTCCGGTACGGCCAAGGTGCGCGTTCAGTACGTCGGTCGGGCGCGGATGGACGGACACGACCAGCAATACCTGCTTGCCTCCTACAGCGGGCCGGGTGCCGTGTCGCCGGGCGCCACGATGCCGGGCACGATGCTGGCGATGGCACAGCAGCCGGCCGCGATTGTCGGCTCAGCGCCGCTTCCCCCCGATCGTCCCATGCTGACGGGCCCGGAGAGCTTCGAGGTCGCGTTCGATCCGGCCCAGTCCTACGAGACGGCGGATGCGAATGTCACACTGGCCGCCAACAGCGGTCCTTATGGCACGGGCGGAACATTCGAACCGCGGATCCAGGGTGGCGCGCAGACGATGATGGGCTATCAGTCCCTCGTCCAGCCCGCGTCCTACAAGACGGAAATCCTGCCGCCGGTGCCGAGCTCAGCGAAGGCATCCTTTGCACCTGAGCATCGAATCGATGCGGCCTACGGTGTTCTGACGCAGATGCAGGGCGGCGTGTCGCCCCGCCAGCTTGCGGCTGTCGCGCAAGACCGGCGCTGACGAGAAGCGATCGGAGGTCGCGCACGGATTTGCGTGACCCCGATACCACGCGCCTCTCGATTTATGAACATATGTAGCGTTTTTGATGGCGCGGCCGTTTCCAATCGGCCGGACGTTGCCGTATTTTCGCCGAGGATCGGGAAAACGCGCGGTCTTCTTGCGTCCTTTCGCAAAACGAGACGCCGCGGATCGTCCGCCTGGCGGGAATCGGTTGTTCGGGAACCAGCTCATGATGAAGAGGGCAATCGCGGCCCGAGTCTTCCATACCACGGCATTCCTGCTGGTATTGGGCGCGGTTCTTTCCTCGCTCGTCTGCACGCCGGCGCTGGCCGCGGTGGAGACGAAGGCCAAGCGAGCGATCCTGACCGACCTTGCCAGCGGCACCGTGCTTTTCGAGAAGGCGGCCGATATCCCCTTCGAGCCGGGCTCGATGGCCAAGCTGATGACACTGGAGGTGCTGTTCGAGGCGCTCGACAAGGGCGCCGTGTCGCTGGAGACGACCTTTCCGGTTTCCGAGCATGCGTGGCGAACGGGCGGGGCTCCGGCGCGCACGACGACCATGTTCGCGGCTCTCAATTCCGAGGTTCCGGTTGCCGACCTTATCCGCGGCATCATGATCCAGAATGCCAACGACGCCTGCATCATCGTCGCCGAAGGACTGGCGGGATCGGAAGAAGCCTTCGCCTCCGCGATGAACGCGCGCGCGCGAGAACTGGGAATGACCCACTCGAAATTCGGCAATTCCACTGGATTGCCGGGCGCCGAGACGCAGACCACCGCACGCGATCTCTCGATCCTTGCGGCTCACATCGTCAAGGCGCATCCGCAGCTCTACAAGATCTTCTCCGAAGAAGCCTTCACCTGGAATCGGATCTATCAGCGCAACCGTACACCGCTGCTGGGCAATTCCCTTGGCATCGATGGCCTGAAGGACGGCTTCGCCGAAGGCGCGGGCCACGGCCTCGTCTCCTCCTCGCTCAATGGCGGGCGCAGGCTGGTGGCCGTCGTCTCCGGGTTGTCCGACGCTGAAGAGCGCGATGCGGCCGCCGTGAATCTGCTTCGCGACGGCTATGAGCAATTCGAGACAGTCACCATATTCGCCGCGAACGAGACGGTTGCGGAGGCCCGCGTTTTCGGCGGCAGCGACGGCTATGTCCCGCTTGTCTCCTATGCCCCCGTCGAGATGACGCTGCCCCGCGACGGACGAGAAGCGTACCGGATGCGCGTGGTCTATCAGGGGCCCGTGCCCGCGCCGGTGAGGAAGGGCATGCGCGTGGGAGAACTTCACCTCTATCAGGGCAAGAAGCTCGTTCAGACCGCGCCGCTCTTCACGGCGAAAGATATCGGCGTCGGGCGGCTTGACCAGAGGGCCGTGGACGGCGCACGCGAACTTCTGTTCGGCTGGTGGTAACGGAACCGCCGACACCGTATAAAGGCCGAATGGGCGGGCGGGACCCTGCCGCGGCAGCGTCAATCGCGCGTCATTGCGTCGGCCAGGCCTCAAGGAAGCGATCTTGCGAGGACAATTCATCACTTTCGAAGGCGGCGAGGGGGCCGGGAAATCGACGCAGATCGCCCGGCTCGCCGAGTATCTGCGCAGCTGCGGCGTCGATGTCGTGACCACGCGCGAGCCCGGCGGCTCGCCCGGAGCGGAGGCGGTACGGCACGTGTTGCTGTCGGGCGCGGCCGAAGCGCTCGGCCCGGAAGCCGAGGCCATTCTCTTTTCCGCAGCCCGCGCCGACCATGTCGCGGAAACCATCGAACCCGCTCTGGCGGCCGGCAAGTGGGTTCTGTGCGACCGGTTCATTGATTCCACCCGCGTCTATCAGGGCGAGAGCGGCGTTGAGCCGGCGCTGCTTGAAAAGCTCGAGGACGTCGCTGTCGGGCGGCTTTCGCCCGATCTCACCGTGATCGTGGACATCCCCCCCCGGCTAGGCCTCAAGCGCATTGCGGGGCGCGACAGCGCCTCGGGCGGGGCCGAGAAGGACCGTTTCGAGCGCGAGAACCTCGACGTTCACGCCAATCGGCGGGCGCGTTTTCTGGAGATCGCCAGGAGCGAACCCGAGCGCTGCGTCGTTGTCGACGGATCGCGCAAGCCCGAACAGGTGGCCGCCGCGATCATCGAGATCGTGGAAGGCCGGCTTGGCCCGATTGCCGACAGCGTCGTGCGAACCGACGGGCGGGCAGGGAAGTAGGCCATGGCCGCAGGCGACATCGAAACCACACCCGAATTCGACCGGATCGAGGGCCTGCCTCTGCCGCGCGAGCAGATGCGGTTGATCGGGCATCGCGACGCCGAGGTGACGCTGCTCGAGGCCTATCGCTCCCAGCGCCTGCACCACGCATGGCTCATCGGCGGCCCGAAGGGGATCGGCAAGGCCACGCTGGCCTTTCGTATGGCGCGTTTCGTGCTCAGCCATCCCGACCGCAACGCCCCGCAGCTGGCTCTCGCCGCCGACCTGTCCGTCGAACCGGCCGATCCGATCGTGCGTCGGGTGATGGCCGGCAGTCATGGCGATCTGCTGCATCTGCGCCGCCCCTGGGACGAGAAAGGCAAACGTTTCAAGACCGTTCTCACGGTGGAGGAGGTGCGGCGAACGGTTTCCTTCTTTGGCTCCACATCAGCCTACGGCGGGTGGCGGGTCTGTATCGTTGATGCTGCTGATGACATGAATGCAAGTGCGGCCAACGCCTTGCTGAAAGTTCTTGAAGAGCCGCCTGAGAAATGTCTGTTCTTTGTCCTCTCCCATTCGCCCGGCCGGCTTCTGCCGACGATCCGCTCGCGATGCCGGCGGCTTGACCTGAAGCCCCTGAGCACGGGAGAGATTTCGCAAGGGCTTGAGATGTTCGACCGGGGCGGCAAAGAGGCGGAACATGCCGCAACACTCGCCGACGGATCGCTGCGCCGGGCCATCCAGCTGCTCGATGCCGGCGGCATCGAGGTGGCGAACGGGCTCGACCGGCTCATCGCCGCGTTGCCCGATCCGGATCTTCGCCAAGTGCATCGTTTTGCGGATGTGGTGAGCGACCGGAAATCGGAGGAATCCTACCGCATCTTTCTCGATCTGCTACGCGACTGGCTCGATCACCGGCTGCGGGAGGATGCGGCAGCAGGCGTGCCGCCGGCCCGCCTTGTCAGGTGGAGCGAGGTGTGGGAAAAGACGACCCGTGCGGCGTCGCTCTCCGATGCGCTCAACCTCGATCGCAAACAGGTGGTTCTGGGGGCCTTCCAGGCGCTGGGCGAGGCAGTGCGCGGCAAGCCCGCCGCTTGAGACGAAATTCAGCCGGCTTTTTTCGCAATCACGACCACAAGCCGAACGGCGCCGGGCCGGCAGCGTCGTTCGGTTTGCGCTTCGGGCGAGTTTCCGCGACCGCCGCGCATGACAGGATTCTCATGACCGAGACCACGCCGTTCTACATCACGACCGCGATTTCCTACCCCAACGGGGTGCCGCATATCGGTCACGCCTACGAGGCGATCGCGACCGACACCATCGCGCGCTTCCACCGGCTGGACGGCCGCGACGTGTATTTCCTGACCGGAACCGACGAGCACGGCCAGAAGATGCACCAGACGGCGGCGCGCGAAGGCATGCCCGTGCGCGACCTTGCGGACCGCAACGCGGCGCGCTTCAAGGACATGGTGGCGGCGCTGGGCTGTTCCAACAACGATTTCATCCGCACCACCGAGGAGCGCCACTACAAATCGTGCCAAGAGATCTGGCGCCGCATGGAGGCCAACGGCGACATCTACAAGGACAGCTATTCCGGCTGGTACTCGGTGCGCGACGAGGCCTACTATCAGGAAGGCGAGACGGAGCTGCGCGAAGACGGCGTTCGCTACGGGCCGCAGGGCACGCCGGTGGAATGGGTTGAGGAGGAAAGCTACTTCTTCAAGCTCTCCGCCTATCAGGACAAGCTGCTCGCCCATTACGAAGCGAATGCCGACTTCATCGGTCCGGCCGAACGCCGCAATGAGGTGGTGAGCTTCGTCAAGGGCGGGCTGAAGGACCTTTCAATTTCGCGCACCACCTTCGACTGGGGCATCCCGGTGCCTGGCGACCCCAAGCACGTCATGTATGTCTGGGTCGATGCGCTGACCAACTACATCACCGCGCTGGGCTTTCCGGACGAGTCTGACCCGAAGTGGAAATACTGGCCGGCGAACCTGCATGTGATCGGCAAGGACATCGTGCGCTTCCATGCCGTCTACTGGCCGGCGTTCCTGATGTCGGCCGGCATCGCGCTGCCAAGCCGCGTCTTCGCCCATGGCTTCCTGTTCAACCGCGGCGAGAAGATGTCGAAGTCGGTCGGCAACGTCATCGATCCGTTCGCGCTGATCGAGCACTACGGCCTCGACCAGCTGCGTTTCTTCCTGCTGCGCGAGGTGCCCTTCGGCCAGGACGGCAACTATTCCCACGATGCCATCGTCAACCGAACCAACGCCGATCTCGCCAACGATCTCGGCAACCTCGCCCAGCGCTCGCTGTCGATGATCGCCAAGAACCTCGGCGGCACGCTGCCCGAGCCGGGTGAATTCACGGACGACGACAAGGCGATCCTCGCCCAGGCCGACGCGCTGCTGGAGACGTGCCGCGCGGCAATGGCAAAGCAGGAAATTCACCACGCGCTCGCCGCCGTCTGGTCGGTGGTTGCCGAGGCGAACAGGTACTTCGCGGCGCAGGAACCATGGGCGCTGAAGAAAACGGACCCTGCGCGCATGGCCGCGGTGCTCTACGTGACGGCGGAGGTCGTGCGTCAGGTCACGATCCTCGCGCAGCCGGTGATGCCGACCTCGTGCGAAAAGCTGCTCGATCTTCTGGCGCTCGGCGCGGATGAGCGCAGCTTTGCGCACCTCGGTGCAGCTGGCCGGTTGAAGCCGGGCGTCACCCTGCCGCAGCCCAAGGGGGTCTTTCCCCGCTATGTCGAGGAGCAGAAGGCAGAGGGCGCGGCCTGATGCTCGTCGACAGTCATTGCCATCTCGATTTTCCCGATTTCGAGGAAGAGCGGGACGCCATCGTCGCGCGCGCCAATGAAGCTGGCGTGGAAACGATGGTGACCATCTCCACGAGGGTGAAGCAGTTCGACCGGATCCGCGCGATTGCGGAAAGCTACGACTGCGTCTGGTGCTCCATTGGCACACATCCGCACAACGCGGACGAGGAACTCGACATTTCCGCCGATCAGCTGGTGGAGATGGCCGAGGCTCATCCGAAAATCGTGGCGATCGGAGAGGCGGGGCTCGACTATTTCTATGACAAGGCACCACGTGAGGCGCAGGCCGAGGGCTTTCGCCGGCACATAGATGCCGCGCGTCGCACCGGCCTGCCGCTTGTCATCCATTCGCGCGATGCCGATGACGACATGATCGCGATCCTGAGCGAAGAAATGGGGAAGGGGGCTTTTCCGGCCATCCTGCATTGCTTCTCGTCCGGCCGCGAGCTGGCGTTGCGCGGCGTCGAACTCGGGCTCTACCTCTCCTTTTCCGGCATCCTGACCTTCAAGAAGTCGGAGGAAATCCGCGATATCGCCTGCGAGATCCCCGCCGACCGGCTGCTGGTGGAAACCGACAGCCCCTATCTCGCGCCGGTGCCGAAGCGCGGCAAGCGCAACGAACCCTCCTTCGTCGTCAACACGGCGAAGGTCCTGGCCGAGACGCGGGGCGCCTCCTTCGAGGAGATCGCCGCAACGACGACCGAGAATTTCTACCGCCTGTTTTCCAGGGTCGATCGCGCACGGGCTGCGGGCTGATGGACCGGCGCAACGGCGCGGGAGCGCATCGATGACATCTCACTACCGGTTCACCATTCTTGGCTGCGGCTCGTCCGGCGGCGTGCCGCGCATCGGCAACGTGTGGGGCGAATGCGATCCGGCCGAACCGCGCAACCGGCGCCGGCGCTGCTCGCTGATGGTGGAACGCATCGCGGAGAACGGCGGTCGCACGCAGGTTCTGATCGATACCGGCCCCGACATGCGCCAGCAGCTCATCGACGCCGATGTCGGCAATCTGGATGCGGTGCTCTACACGCATGCCCATGCCGACCACATTCACGGCATCGACGATCTGCGCCAGATCGCCATCCACAACCGCCGCCGCGTTCCTGTCTATATGGATGCGATGACGTCGGAGCGGGCACGCTCGGCATTCGGCTACTGCTTCTCGACGCTTCCGGGCTCGGGCTATCCGCCGATCCTGGCCGAGCACCGCCTGCAGCCGGGCAAGGCCGTGACCATCGAAGGTGAGGGCGGACCGATCACGGCCCTGCCGATCGAGGTCAATCACGGCGAGATCGATGCCCTCGGCTTCCGCATCGGCGATATCGCCTACATGCCGGACGTTAAGGCCATACCGGACGAGAGCGCGGCCTTGCTGGAACGCCTCGATACCTGGATTCTCGATGCACTGCGGCCGAAGACGCATCCGAGCCATTTTTCGCTCGACGACGCCCTTGGCTGGTTCGATCGGATGAAGCCCCGCCGGGCTATCATCACCAACATGCATCTGGACATGGATTACTGCACGCTCGTCGCAAATCTGCCCGAGCATGTGGAGCCCGCCTACGATGGTATGATCATAGAGGCAATTGCCGATTAGCGAGGCGCCTCGCATATCCGGCGACGAAACCTCGTCAACGCCTGTCGGCGCCATAGGCAGCGAGAAAAACGTCCACCCCGAGATCCACCGTCTTTGCGATTTCCTCTTCGCTCGGCGTGGTCGAGACGCCGAAGAGCAGGCGCTTCATCAGGCGCGCCACGCAGAGCTCGAAAAAGTGCGAGGCAGCGAGCGTCGTATCGCAGGGCTTGAGGTCTCCGGACGCGACCCGGCTTTCCAGGTAACGGCTGAGGCGCGCGGCGCCGCAGACGGGGCCGGCCTCGTAAAGCAGCTGTCCGAACTGCGGAAACCGCTCCGCCGCACCGATCACCATTCGCAGCATTGCCACCTTGTCGGGCGAGGTCATCAGCCTGACATAGGTGCGCCCGAGGCGCTGAAGATCCGCGACGATGTCTTCGACCCTGTTGGCCTCGACATCCATGAGCGCTTCGGCCTGCCGGTGCCTGTCTGCGTGGATCAACGCTTCGAACAGCGCTTCCTTGCTGTCGAAGTAGACATAGAGCGTGCCCTTGGAGACATTCGCCTGCCTGGCAATCATCTCCATGCTGGCACCGTCGAAGCCCTTCGCCCGGAAAACCAGACGGGCGCCCTCCAGGATCTGGCGCCGTTTGGCGTTGTCCTCAACGGGCGCAACATCGGCGGAAAGCGCCGCCGCAGGCGCCGGCGCCGCAACTCGATCCGCGTTTTTCTTCGACCGTCGAACAGCAGTCATACATCCATCCGTATCAGCTCTCAGAAGCTATGGGCGGGGGCTCAATGAGATCAAATTTATCAGCCGAGCACATGCCGGTCACCAGCTAATATGTTCAATTGAAACGAGAAAATGGATCTTGGGACACGGATCGCACAGGTCAGCGATCCTCGGTTGCACCTGTCACCCCGAAAATCCGGCACCGCCGCAGGCCCGAACGCTGCATGAACGTTCTTTTTGCAGTGCACATTTCCCGCCATGCGACCACTTGCCTTGTGCGGCATAATGGGACATATAGACACTGACCGAACCGTTCAGTCAATACCCTTGCACCGCGAATGACGACCAAGGCAAAAAGGCTCCCGCAGTGGCTTATCGCACAGACCGTTCCACGCCTTCCGGCCAAGCCGCCAACGCCACCGAGACAGATGCTGAGGCACGCCCGTCAACTCCGCATGGAGCGACTGCCGACGTCCGGCCGGGCAGCGACAGCGCATCTGCGAAGAATGCGCCGGTGACCGACAGGCAGGAAAATGACGACGGACGCAGCGAGGCAAAAACGGGCCGCAGCGCGTCAGAGGCAAAACCTGGGAACGAACCCGCAGCGCCCGCAAAGAAAAATGAACGGTCGCAGCAGCCCAAGCGGGGCGGCAAGGCGCGGCGGGTGTTGCTCGTGCTTCTCGCCGGCGGCATCGCCTTCGGGGCCTATGAAGGATATTCCTGGTGGACGCACGGGCGCTTCTTCGAAACGACCGATGACGCCTATGTCAGCGCGGACATCACGACCGTTCTTTCCAAGGTTTCCGGCCATGTCGCCGCCGTTGAGGTCAGGGAAAACCAGGCGGTCAGGGCAGGGGACGTGCTGGTCCGGCTCGATGATGGAGACTACAGGCTTGCGGTGCAGTCGGCGCAGGATGGCGTTGCATCGGCAAAGGCCGCCGTTGTGCGCATCGACAGGCAGATAGAGGCGGGGCACGCCAGCGTCGAGCAGGCAAAGGCATCCGTCGATGCGGCAGATGCCCGTTTCGTCATGGCCAAGACCGACTATGAACGTCAGAAGCGGCTGGTTGAGACCAAGACCACCAGCCAGTCGACGCTGGATTCTGCGGACGCGGAACTGAAGGAAAGCCGCGCCAATGTCGCCTCCGCCAAGGCGGCGGTTACACTCGCGGAAGCCAATATCGGTGTTCTGGAGGCGCAGCGGGCAGAAGCGATTCAGGCCGTGCGGACGGCGGAAACAACGCTTGCGAAGGCACAGCGCGATTTGAAGTTCACTGTCATCCGCGCGCCTGTTGACGGTGTCGTGGGCAATCGCGCCGCCGAGGTCGGGAACTACCTTCAGGCCGGCAGCCGCATCGCATCGATGGTGCCGCTCTCGAAGGTCTATGTCGACGCGAACTTCAAGGAAACGCAGCTTGAAGGCATCGAACCCGGCGCCAAGGTCGACATCGAGGTGGACGCATATCCGGGCGAACCGATCCACGGCACGGTGGAGAGCATCTCTCCGGCCACGGGTGCGGTGTTTTCGCTGCTGCCGCCGGAAAATGCCACCGGCAACTTCACGAAGGTCGTTCAGCGGGTGCCCGTGCGGATTGCGGTATCACGCTCGGAGGCCGAACGCGGGCATCTGCGCGCCGGCATGTCCGTCGAGGCCAGCATCGATACCCGCACGGGAGGCGCCCCCGGTACGGCTCAGGCAGCACAGATCCGCTGAGGCGGGCCGTCGCGGTCGGATAGGTGCAGTCCGATCGACAAGCATTTGCGCAAACAAGCCGGATAACGCAGCGAGCCGTCTCGTGAGGGGTTGAATGCACCTCACGAGGAAAGCGTCAGTCGAGACTTCATGAAGCGGATGCCATGAGCAGCCAGAACCCGACCGCGGCAGGAGCCGCGCCAGTGGAAGACACCCACATCGACGGACGCAAGCTGTTCACCTTCATGTGCATGGTGTTCGGCATGTTCATGGCGATCCTGGACATCCAGATCGTCTCCGCGTCGCTGAGCGAAATCCAGTCGGGCCTCAGCGCGTCATCCGACGAGATCCCGTGGGTACAGACGAGCTACCTGATTGCCGAGGTCATCATGATCCCGCTGTCGGGCTATCTCTCGCGCATGCTTTCCACCCGCTGGATGTTCGCCATCTCCGCAGGCGGCTTTACCGCGATGAGCCTGCTCTGCTCCACCGCGACCTCGATCAACGAGATGATCGTCTACCGCGCGCTGCAGGGCTTCATAGGCGGGGGCATGATCCCGACCGTTTTCGCGTCCGCCTATCTCATTTTCCCGCGGGCGAAGTTCAATATCGTCTCGCCGCTGATCGGGCTGGTTGCGACCCTTGCTCCGACGATTGGGCCGACGCTCGGCGGGTATCTGACAGAGTATTTCTCCTGGCACTGGCTGTTTCTTATCAACGTCGTGCCCGGGGTCTTCGTTACGATTGCAGCAATCATACTCATCGATTTCGACGAGCCGGATTTCTCGCTGTTCGAAAAGCTCGACTGGACGGGGCTCGCCGGGCTCGCGGTCTTTCTGGGATCGCTGGAATACGTGCTGGAGGAGGGGGCTTCCGACGACTGGTTCCAGAGCGAGACCATCCTGTTCCTGACCATCTCCTCGTCGATCGGCGCCTTCGTTTTCTTCTGGCGGGCCTTCACGGCGGATGAACCGATCGTGGACCTGCGCGCCTTCTCCGACACGAATTTCACCATGGGCAGCATCTTCAGCTTCACCATGGGCATCGGGCTTTACGGCCTGACCTATCTCTATCCCGTTTATCTGGCCGGGATCCGAGATTACAACGCCCTGCAGATCGGCGAGACGATGTTCGTCTCCGGTGCGGCGATGTTCCTGGCGGCGCCTCTCGCCGGGCGGCTCATGTCCGTGCTTGATCCGCGCGCAATGATGGGGCTCGGCTTCGCCGGCTTCGCGCTTGGCACCTGGATGGTAACGGGCATCACCAAGGACTGGGATTTCTGGGAGTTGTTCGTTCCGCAGATCCTTCGTGGCGTGTCGCTGATGATCTGCATGGTCCCCATCAACAACATCGCGCTCGGGCTTCTGCCACCGCACATGATCAAGAACGCCTCGGGTCTTTTCAACCTGACGCGAAATCTCGGCGGCGCGGTGGGGCTTGCCGTCATCAACACGATGCTGACCAATCGCCAGGATTTCCATTACGAGCGGCTTTCCGAAAGCATCAACGGTTCGCGTCACGTGGTGACGGAAACCATCGCGGGCATTGCGCATGCCTATTCGTCGCTGGGAACCGCGGCCGACAGCGCGGCACTCGCGACCATCTCGAACATGGTGACACGCGAGGCCTTCGTGATGTCGTTCGCGGACCTGTTCCTGGTGCTGACGGGACTTTTCGCGGCATTGCTGGTGGCGCTTGTATTCGTCAAGAAGCCCCAGGCGATGGGCGGAGGTGGCGGCGGCCACTGAAAGTGTCCGGGACGCTGCGGCCTTTGCATCGGGTCCCGGAATCTGGGACAACCGCGCAATGGAAGAGGAAACGGGCAACAAGCGCGAAAAGACGCGCCGCAAGGTCTACAAGCTGCCGGACAAAGACCGGCTTATGCGGTCGGCCGTCGCCTATCTGGAACGGTATTCGTCGTCTTCGGAAAATCTTCGTCGCGTCATGGAGCGAAAGGTCGCCAGGGCCGCGCGAGCGCACGACCGGGAGCCGGTCGAATTTTCCGATATCGTCGCCGCGACCGTGGAGCGGTGTATCGCCATCGGGCTGGTGGACGACACCGCCTATGCGGAGACCAAAGCATCCTCGCTGCGCCGACGCGGAACCTCCAGACGCCAGATCGAGGCAAAACTCGCCGCCAAGGGCATCGGCAAACCGTTGATAGATCGCGTGCTCGCAGCTGACGACACGGACGAAACGGAAGCGGCCCGACGCTTCGCCAGACGCCGCCGGCTTGGTCCCTGGCGCACGCGCGGCAGCCGTGACGACTATCGCGAACGCGACATGGCCGCGCTCTGTCGCGCCGGCTTCGGTTTCGACACCGCACGAGAGGTCATCGGCGGTAGCCGCGATCCTGAAGAATGCTGATGATCGTTGAGCGGCAATGGCCGATAGGCCGCAGTTTTCCGCCGATCATGTGATCCAATAAAATTCCATAATATATCTTATGCGAATAAGCTACGAGAGCAGACACATTCTATCCTCCCAAACTGCAACAAAGGCGCTAGGCTTCCCCGGCTTTTCGGGAGCGATGTTTTGAGCCGGACTTTTGCCCATTTGTGTTTTGAAGTCTGCTATGGGTGGCAGAGCTTTCGGTCCGCTTGCTGACCAGGTTGGCGATAGGCTGGCGATTAGCCATCGCAGCGACCTTATCTAAAAAGAGGAATGGGAACGATACTCAAGGATCAGCGCAAAGCACTGATCCTTGATTGATCCGCGCTGTTGAAATCAGGGTCCACGTAAATCCGAACCGCCTTAATAAGCTCGCCTTCGAACTCGAAGACGTTGCAAAATAGGCCCTGTGAAATTTCGCCGTCAGGAAACGGCGTGCCATCTGCCATTTCGCCCCACTCCCGGCCCTCGACGACAATCGTATTACCGGCCTCTACAAAGGCCAATCCCTCGATATCATGCTCCAGTCTACCTAGTATTGCCGACATACGCGCACCGAAGGTGCGCATCGCGTCCTTCCCGCGTGTTCGACCAAACTTGGGGAACAACAACTCCACATCGTCCGTGTACAGGTCGAGGATACGACTGTCTCCCGTATCGACGTAGCGGAAGTATTGACGGATAATCTCGCGCCGTCGCGCACTCAAGTCGATCTCTTTCATGCCCCCAACTTATGTGTTGACCGACCTACAGACAAGTGCGCCTCGCCCGCCAATGCGTTTGGGTGCCCTCCGCCTGCAAGGACGCGCTTTGGCCGCAGCCGCGCTGGTCACGTTCTCTCACGAGACGAAAGCGTCCGCGAAACCGGTTCCGGCCGCCGGCGCTTTTTTGCATCGCGACTGACGAACTTCAATGTGTGGGATCACGCGGCACGCTATCGACGGTTTTCATATTCAAAATCGTCGATATGAGGATTCCCAGCGCCGATGGCCTCGATACCCGATGCCCAGACAGCCGTCCAACCACGGCTGAAGAATTTCCCCGTCAGCTTCTTCGCGATCGTCATGGGGCTTGCGGGGCTGACGCTTGCCACACAGCGCCTGCAACACGCTCTCGGCGGAAATCCGCTTATCCCCCTGACGGTGCTCAGCATCACCATTCTGACATTCATCGTCATCGCCGCACTGTACGCCACCAAGGCGGCACGCTATCCGGATGCCGTTGCTGAGGAATGGAACCATCCGGTCCGGATCTGCTTCTTTCCCGCCATATCGATCAGCTTGATCCTGATCGCAACGGCCATGGCCAAGGCCGCTCCGGGCCCCATGGCCGTTACCATCTGGGCGGTCGGGACTTTCCTCCATCTTTGCGGAACGCTCGCGGTCGTCTCCGCCTGGATCGGCCATCGGCCCTTCGAAGCGGTACACATAAACCCCGCCTGGTTCATTCCTGCGGTCGGCAACATCCTCGTGCCTGTTGCAGGTGTCGGCTTCGGGTTCGTCGAGGTGTCGTGGTTCTTCTTCTCGGTCGGCTTGCTGTTCTGGCTGGTGCTGCTGACGCTCGTTTTCAATCGTCTGATCTTCCACAATCCATTGCCGGCAAAACTGATGCCGACACTGGTGATCCTGATTGCGCCCCCGGCCGTTGGGCTCATCGCCTACATCCAGTTTGCCGGGGGGCTCGATCCGTTCGCCCGCATCCTCTACTACGCATCCGCCCTGTTCTTTTTGATCATCGCGGCTCAGATCGGCAAGCTTCGTCGCCTGCCCTACGCCCTTTCCTGGTGGGCCTATTCGTTTCCCATCGCCGCCTTCACGATCGCCACGTTCGTCTACGCGGACCTGACCCATTCCGGGCCCCATCGCATGATCGGTTTCGGTCTCTACGGCGTGCTCGTCTGCGTGATTCTGCTTCTTGTCGCAAAGACCCTGGGAGCGATCTCGCGTCGCGAGATTTGCGTGCCGGAAAACTGACCGGAAAACTGAAACGAGACCTTGAACCGGAGAGGCGCCGGCCTCGTCGCCTGTCTCCCGGTTTGCTAAGGTTGGGGGGACTCGCTTCCCCTCCCCGCAACCGGACATTTCCCATGCAGCCTTCCCGCGACATTTCCCGCCTCATAGAGATCATGGCGGCGCTGCGCCAGCCGGAAACCGGCTGCCCGTGGGATGTCGAACAGACGTTCGAGACCATCGCCCCCTACACGATCGAGGAAGCCTACGAGGTGGCCGATGCCATCCACCGCGGCGATCCTGTCGATCTTTGCGAGGAGCTGGGCGATCTGCTGCTGCAGGTGGTCTATCACGCGCAGATGGCCTCCGAGGAAGGCAGCTTTGCCTTTCCCGACGTGGTGGAAACCGTGACGAGAAAGATGATCCGCCGGCATCCCCACGTTTTTGGCGATGCGGAGGCGCGCAATGCAGGGATGGTCAAGGGCTTGTGGGAGCAGATCAAGGCGGAGGAAAAACGCGAACGCAGCGAGCGCCGGATCGCCGCCGGCCTCGATCCCGACAAGACCCCCGGCCTGCTCGACGGCGTGACAAGTGCCCTGCCCGCCCTGATGGAAGCCGAAAAGCTCCAGAAACAGGCGGCGAAGGTGGGGTTTGACTGGGGCGAACCGGGCCCGGTCATCGCAAAGATCCGCGAGGAACTGGACGAGCTCGAAGTCGAGATCGCCGCCGGCAGAGGCGATGCCACGCCGGAGATGGAAGACGAACTCGGCGATGTGCTCTTCGCCGTCGCCAATCTCGCGCGGCACTTGACGCTTGAACCTGAGAAGGCACTTGCTGGCACGAACAGGAAGTTCCGGCGCCGCTTTGCCGCCATCGAGGAGGCCGCGCGCGCTGCCGGGCGCACGCTCGACGAGATGAGCCTGGAGGAGATGGAGGGCGAGTGGCAGGCGGCCAAGGCACGGGAACGTGCGGCCGAATGAGCCGGCCGCACATGGCGCTTTGGGTGCCCCCGCCTACTTCACCGGATCGATCTGCCCTGCGAAACGCTGACGGAACACGTCGAGGGCCTTTTCCGGAACCCTGACGCGCAGATCCATGACGCCGTCGTTTTCCTCTCGCGAGAGCACTTCCGTGGACCGGTAGAGCCAGGCCAGCCCTTCGCCGTCGGCGGACGGAATATGGAGATCGATGATCTCGCGCTCTGCCGTCAGCAGGGTTTCGATACGTGCGAGCAGGTTGTCGACCCCCTCACCCGTCAGGGCCGAAACGGCGACCGCTTCCTCGCCCGTCTGTGTGCGGGAAAGGAGCCCTTCCCGGTTCTCGGGTGCAAGCCGGTCGATCTTGTTCCACACCTCGACGATCCGGGCGCCGTCCTTCGGCGAGACGCCGAGACGCTCCAGCGTCACCTTCACGTCCTCCGCCTGAGCGGCGCTGTCCTCGTGGCTGATGTCCCGCACGTGCAGGATGAGATCTGCCTCAAGCACCTCTTCCAACGTGGCGCGGAAGGCGGCGACGAGGTGTGTCGGCAGCTCGGAGATGAAGCCCACCGTATCCGACAGCATCACCTCCTGCCCATGCGGCAGCGTGATCCGGCGAAGCGTCGGGTCCAGCGTGGCGAAGAGCAGGTTTTCCGCCATCACGTCGGCCTGCGTCAACCGGTTGAACAGCGTCGACTTGCCGGCGTTGGTGTATCCCACGAGTGCGACGACCGGGTGCGGCACCTTCCGGCGCTGGGAGCGGTGCAGGGTGCGCGTGCGACGCACCTGCTCGAGCTCTTTCTCAAGCTTGGTGATGCGTTCCTGGATAATCCGGCGATCCGCCTCGATCTGGGTTTCGCCGGGACCACCGATGAAGCCGAGCGAGCCGCGCTGACGCTCCAAGTGGGTCCAGGACCGCACGAGTCGCGACTTCTGCCAGGTGAGATGGGCGAGTTCGACCTGAAGCCGCCCCTCCTTTGTCCGGGCGCGTTCGCCGAAGATCTCCAGGATCAGGCCGGTGCGGTCCAGAACCTTGGCGTTCCAGGCTTTTTCCAGATTTCGCTGCTGGACGGGCGACAACACATGGTCGACGACCACGAGGTCCACCTCTTCCGCCTTCACGATCGCTCCCAGCTCTTCCACCTTGCCGGTGCCGAAAAGCGTCGCGGGACGCAGCTCGCCGAGCTGCACCACGCCGGAATGGCGAATATCGAGGGAGATGGCTGCGGCCAGCCCGACGGCTTCTTCGAGCCGGGCTTCAGGTGTGCGGCGCGTACCATCGTCCTGCGCGGACTTCCGTCCCCGCAGGATCGGGACCACGACAAGGGTCGGCGTGCCGTGTGTCACGCCGTCATCCGAGCCCGCCGCCTCCGGCACGCTCGTCTTGTCGGATTTCCGCCTGTCGACGGGTTTCAATTAGCCTTGTGCCTTTTCCGTCTCTTCTTCACCGGGGTCGAACAGCTGAACGGGCTGGTTCGGCATCACGGTGGAGATAGCATGCTTGTAGACGAGTTGCGAATGACCGTCGCGCCGCAGCAGCACGCAAAAATTGTCGAACCACGTCACGACGCCCTGAAGCTTCACGCCGTTGACCAGAAAGATCGTCAGCGGAGTCTTGCCCTTACGAACATGATTGAGAAACGTATCCTGAAGATTTTGAGCGCGGTCTGCCATATTTGTTTTTTTCCTGTTCTGCGCGGACGCGGCCGCGGCGTCCTAGTCTTGTTACACGGATGCTTTTCGGGCCATTGCCGGCCGTGTGCCGGACACATGTGCCTTGGCGTTCAAAACCACCGGGAAACCGGCCGGCTCGCTCGCGCCGGAATCGCCCGCCGTTCTGCACGTTGTCGGTGAAATCCCTGAAGAGCCGTCCCGACCACGTTCGCGATGAGCCGACAGCCAACGCGAACACATGCCCCCGGAAATTCTCCGCACCTCTTACCCCCCGCGTGGCCTGTCTTTGCAACCGTGACGCGGTCCTGTTTTCGTACCGATCGTATACGTCTTGCCGAAACCGGCGAAGTCGTACTTTCGGCCCTTCCCTCTTTTCTTGCCCCGTTCAACCGATTGAACCCGGCGCGAACGGGGTTCCGGTGACTGTCCAGATGCCTGCCCGCATCTTGTCTCGTCGCTCGGACCTCAAAGTGTTCACCTGCGCCATAAGCGCGCCTTTGAACGGACAAAAAGCAAACACAGCTGCAATCATACCGGAATTGTTTGCGCATGCGAATGCACCAACCGTGGCAATTTCGCGTGGCTTGTCCCTATCCCGTTTGCAACGCCTCGACTGGAAACAGCGACAAGACGTTCATCCACCCGCGACCGTCCGGCCCGGCATAACGCCCAATGACAACTCCCACCACATCGACGGCCGGATCCTTAGCAAATATTGCATGGCCTTTCCAAGGCAATCGGTGCAGATCGCGATGTCTGCAACCTGTGCGCCCGCACAGAGACTGCCAAGCCCCCGCTCATCATCGTCAGAACATCACGGCCGTTCGATATATGTACGCTGGCGTACAGTTGTTTTGCGATGGCGACTTGCACGAAACGTCTGCCACGAACCGTGCGCGAGGCTTTCGCCTTCTGCCATTCAGCGGCGCAGCCAGTAGGTGCGGTTCAAGGCGCCGAAGAGCGCCAGCACCTCGATCCGGCCCAGGATCATCAAGGCACAGAGAATCAGCTTCGTATGGGCATTGAAGTCGGCATAATCCGGCCATCGCGGCGCATCGATCGGAAGCCAGCCGCTCGAATAGAGCGTACCGATATTGGAGAAGGACGCTATGGCCGCGATCAGGGCGCCTTCGTAGTCCATGTTCTCCAGGGCGAGCGCCAGCGAACCGAGCGCGATGATCAGGATGGCCGCGACGAAAAAGCTCCAGATCGCCTTCATGAGCTGGATGTCGTAGGCCTGCGAGCCGAAATGGGCGGGTCGAATCGCATGCGGATAGACCAGCCGGCCAAGCTCCCGATAGGCCTGAACCGCCATGCCGCCGACGCGATAGTGCTTCAGCCCCCCGGCGGTGGAAAAGGTTCCGCCACCGACCAGCGCAACGAAGAGCACCAGGGTCAGCGGCAGCACGGCAAACCCCGCCTCGCGCGCCTCGAAACCCGTCGTGGTGACAAGCGATATCGCGGTGAACATGCCTTCGCGCAACGCCTGGAACGGGCTAAGAACCGACGCCGAGCCCGCCGCGCGAAATAGCACGGCCGCGTAGATGAGCCCGAGAACGCCGGCGAGGATCATGACCGAATAGCTTTCCCGATGCTGCTTCAGCATCTGTATGCGCCCGAGCAGCAACATGCGCTGCCACAACAGGCTGGTCGCGCCGACCAGCATGAAGACCATCAGCACCACTTCGGCCATCGGATTGGCGTAGGATGTGATCATGCCGCCTCTCGGCAGGAAACCGCCGGTGGAAACGGTCGCGAACGCCAGACAAACCGCATCAAGCATCGGGAGGCCGGAAATCAGCAGCAGCACGATGCAGGCCAGCGTCACGATGAGATAGAAACCGGAAATGTCCCGGACGGCCGCGGCAACCCGTTGCCGGTCGCGATAGCCTTCGATACCCACCAGCCGGATATGCCGGTCGGGCAAGCCGCCGATTCCCGCAGGCGCGGAAACGAGCGTAAGGCCGAGAAGCGTCAGCAAGCCGCCGAGCCACTGCAACTCCGATCGCCAGACGATCAGCGCAAACGGTACGGCATCGAAATTCGTCAGAACCGTACCGCCGCTCGTCGTCAGGCCGGATACCGCTTCGAATATCGCATTTCCCGGCGCCATGCCGCCGATTGTGAGAAACGGCAAGGCTCCGACCGCCGACAGCACCGCCCAGACGGCAACGAGCAGCACATAACTCTGGACCCGGTCGAACCGCTTCAACCGGCCCCTCAGGGCAACGAATGTGCCTGCGGCAACGAACGATATCAGCGCCGCCAGCATGAGAAACTCGAGCGCGACCGTCCCGTTGCCGCCTGCCGCCGCAACCGCAGCCGGCAGCGTCATCGCCGCTGCGAAGGCCAGCAGCAGGATCGACAGAAAATAGAGGGTGCCCGTCATATCGGTCGCCCGGCCGTCTCAGAAGAATTCGAGACTGACGCGGAACATCTGCTCCACCTGCCGGACGCGGTCGGCCGTGGCGAAGATCACCACGCGGTCGTTGGCTTCGATCTGGGTTCGGCCACTCGGCGTGATGACGGTGTTGTCGCGGTAGATCGCACCCACGCGGATGCCGTCCGGCAGGTCCACCGCGGAAAGCGGCCTGCCGACCAGCGGTGAGGTTTCCAATGCTTCCGCCTCGATGACCTCGGCCTGGCCGTTCTGCAGCGAGTGGACGCCGCGAATGCGCCCCCGGCGGACATGCTGAAGGATCTTGGAGATCGTCACCGCCCGCGGATTGATAAAGGCATCGATGCCGAGCGCGTGCGCAAAAGCGGGATAGCTCGTGTTGTTGAGAAGGCTCAGGTTGCGCCGGCAGCCGAGCTTCTTTGCCATGACGCAGGACAGGATGTTGACCTCGTCGTCATTGGTGAGCGCGACCATGGTGTCGGCTTCCTGGATGTCGGCCTCGCGCAGGATTTCCTGGTCGAGCGCGGAGCCGTGAAGGATCACCGTGCGCTTGAGGTCGTCCGCGATCTGGATGGCACGGTCGCGCGAGTTTTCGATGATCTTGATCTTGGCCCGCGACTGCCGCTGTTCCATGTTGCGCGCGACGTAGAGCCCGATATTTCCGCCGCCGGCGATCACCACCCGGTTCGCCTCCGGCTCTTCATGCCCGAAGATGGCCAGGGTCCGGCGGACATGGTCGCGTTTGGCAACCACATAGACCAGATCGCCTTCGAGCATGGAATCGGCACTCTTGGGCACGAACAGATGGTTGCCGCGCAACACGCCGACAACGACGGCGCCGAGATCGGAGAAAAGCTCGGTCAGCTGCCTGAGCGGCGTGTCGACGACCGGGCAATCCTCCTCGCACAGGATGCCGACGACGACGACCTGATCGTCGGCGAAGCGGATCGTTTCCACCGCGCCGGGCAGCGCCATGCGCCGCAGCACCATCTCGCCCACCTCGATCTCGGGCGAAATGATCACGTCGATCGGCATGTTGTCGCGCGAGAAAAGATCCTGCCAATGGGTCTGCAGGTAGCTCTGGGCCCGGATGCGGGCGACCTTCGTCGGCACGTTGAAGAGCGAATGGGCCACCTGGCAGGCGACCATGTTGACCTCGTCATACAGGGTCACGCCGATCAGCATGTCGGCCTGGTCTGCACCGGCGAGCGCCAGCGTGTCGGGATGAGAGCCGTGGCCGACGAAACCGCGCACGTCGAGCGTGTCGCGAATGGCGTTGACCAGCTTGGGCGAGGAATCGATGACGGAAACGTCGTTCTGTTCCGCCGCCAGTTTCTCGGCGATGCCATAGCCGACCTGGCCGGCTCCGCAGATCACCACTTTCATCGCGCGCTCCTCAGTTTCCGCCCGCGCCCGTAGAAACGACCGCAAGACCTGATCCGGTAGCACGACTGTGCCCGATTGCAAGGATTAGGTTTCGGCCGGCGCCCTGCCTCAGGAGACGCCGAGAGACTTCAGCTTGCGATGCAAAGCGGAGCGTTCCATGCCGACAAACTCGGCGGTGCGCGAGATATTGCCGCCGAAGCGCTTGATCTGCGCCTGCAGATAATCGCGCTCGAACATCTCACGTGCTTCCCTGAGCGGCATCGCCATCAGATGCTCGCCGCCATTGTTGGAGGCCATCGGCGGCAACGTCGAGCCGACCTCGGCCGGCAGCATATCGGCGGTGATCTCCGCATCGCTGTCGCCGCGCGTCAGGATCATCAGCCGTTCTACGTTGTTGCGAAGCTGGCGGATGTTGCCCGGCCAGTCATGCGTCTGCAGCACAGCCATCGCATCGGGCGCGATCTGGCGAACCGGCAATCCCGAACTCGCGGAAATCTGGTCCATGAAGAACGAAACCAGTTCCGGAATGTCCTCGCGCCGCTCCGCAAGCCCAGGCACGCGCAGCGGAACCACGCCCAGACGGTGGAAGAGATCCTCGCGGAACCGGCCCTCGGCGATTTCCATCTCCAGATCCCGCGAGGATGACGACACGATGCGAATGTCGACATGGACGCGCGTGGCGCCGTTGACCCGGGTGAACGTCTGGTCAACCAGAACGCGCAGGATCTTGCTCTGCGTTTCGCGCGGCATGTCGGCCACGGCATCGAGATAGAGGGTGCCGCCATGGGCCTCCTCCAGCGCGCCGACCTTGCGCGGATGCCCTGCCCCGTCCGGCTCCACGCCGAAGAGTTCTTCTTCCATCCGCTCCGGCGTGATCGCGGCGGCATTTATGACGACAAACGGACCGTTGGCGCGGCCGGAAAGAGCGTGGATCGTACGCGCGGCCAGTTCCTTGCCCGAGCCTGACGGCCCGGAAATCAGGATGCGGCTGTTGGTCGGAGCCACCCGCTCGATCGTCTGGCGCAGATGATGGATTGCGGAGGAGGAACCGATGAGCTGCTCGGCGCCGCCCGAGCGCTGGCGCAGTTCCTCCACCTCCCTGCGCAGCTTCGACGCTTCCAGCGCCCGCTCGGTGATCAACACCAGCCTGTCGGCCTTGAAGGGCTTCTCGATATAGTCGTAGGCGCCGCGCTTGATGGCGGAGACGGCCGTTTCCACGTTGCCGTGGCCGGAGATGATCACCACCGCCAGATCGGGGTGCTGCTGCTTGATCTGGTCCAGCAGCGCCAGTCCGTCGAGGCGGCTGCCCTGAAGCCAGATGTCCAGAATGACCAGCGAAGGCCGTCGTTCCGCGATCGCGGCAAGAGCCGCATCGCTGTCTCCCGCGGTCCGGGTCTGATAACCCTCGTCGTCGAGAATGCCGGCGATCAGTTCGCGAATGTCAGCTTCGTCGTCAACAACCAGAATATCAGACGCCATTTGAGTGCACCGGTTCGTTGTCTTGTTTGTTCGAATTGTCTGGTTCGTCCGACGGATCCGATACGGCCTGTTCGCCGGCCGCCTCCCGGATCTCGTCGTGAGGCGTCGGACCCTTGGCGATCATCAACCGCACCAGGGCGCCGTGCCCGCCTTCCGCGACCTGCGGCGCATCCATCAGTTCGATGCCGCCGCCATGGTCTTCCATGATCTTGCGCACGATGGCGAGACCGAGCCCGGTCCCCTTCTCCCGCGTCGTCATATAGGGCTCCAGCAGACGCTGGCGGTTCTCGGTCGGCAACCCGATCCCGTTGTCCACTATGTCCACGACCAGCCGGTCCGGCTCCTCGCGCAATGTCACCGTGATGCGCCCCTTCTCATCACCGTTTTCGACCTCGGGAGCGGCAAGCACCGCCTCCGCGGCGTTCTTGATGACGTTGATCAGGGCCTGACCGATCAGCCGGTGATCGAAATAGGCTTCCACCGGATGGTCCGGCAGCGCGGCCTCGATATGCACATCGGGGTGCCCGACCGATTGCAGGAACACCGCCTCGCGCACCGCGGCAACCAGATCCTGATGCTCCTTGGTCGGCTTGGGCATGCGGGCGAACGAGGAGAACTCGTCGACCATCCGCCCGATCTCGCCGACCTGACGCACGATCGTGTTGACGCATTGGTCGAAGACCTCGCGATCCGTCTCGATGCGTTTGCCGTAGCGTCGGCGAATACGTTCGGCGGAAAGCTGGATCGGGGTCAGCGGGTTCTTGATCTCGTGCGCGATCCGGCGCGCAACGTCAGCCCACGCCGAGGTGCGCTGCGCGGAAACGAGATCGGTGATGTCATCCAGCGTCACCACATAGCCGTGCTCTCGTCGTGGCGACTGCTCCGTCGTCACCCGCACATTGACGATCCGCTCCTTGCCGCCGCGCATCAGCATCATCTGGCCGGACACCGTGCGGCCGTAGGCGTGGGACAGCGCCGGTTCGATGATCTCGCCGATCTCCGGCACCGCCTCCGTCAGATCTCGGCCAAGCAGGTTTTCGTCCTCCGCATGCAGCAGCAGCGTGGCGGAGCGGTTGACCAGAGAGATCCGCCGCGCGTCATCGATGCCGATGACGCCGGCCGTAACGCCCGCAAGCACGGCTTCGGTGAACCGGCGACGCTGATCGATCTGGTCGTTGGCGGACAGCAGCGCCTCACGTTGATTGCGCAGCTGGGCGGTCATGTTGTTGAACGTGGCGCCGAGATTGGCGAGGTCTCCCTCGCGCCTGTCGATCGGCACCTGAACGTAGAGATTGCCCTCGGAAACCTGGCCGGCGGCGGCGATCAATCGTCGGATCGGCGATACCATCGTGTTGGCGAAACCGAAGCCGATCCAGATGGCGGACAGCAGCAGCACAAGGGCCACGCCGATATAGACGAGCGCAAACGCGATCTGGACGCCGAAACGGCTCTTGTCGAGCGCGTTGTACTCCTTCGCCCCCTCCTGCGACATGCGCAGGTAATCGACCACACGCGGGTCCATCGACCGGGTCACATAGAGGTAGATGTCGTTGTAGGCGGTGAGCTTCATCACCCCGCCCACCTGGCTCGATACACCGGGAGCGATCAGCACGGGCTGCCCGGAATCCGCCTGCTTGAAGGAGCTCAGCGGCGGCATCAGGATATCGGCCTTGGGATCCACCACCGTCCGCGTGACGATCGTTCCGTCGCTTTTGAGCAGAAACGCCGCCGGTATGCCGCGCAGCGAAGCCTGCGCCTCGAAGAAACTGTCAAAGCGCGTCGGCTCGAAGTCGTATACCGACTTTGCCCGGTCAATGTCGTTGGCCATGGCGATGAGATCGGCGCGCAGCACGCGCGCGTGCTCTTGCAGATAGGCGCGCGCGACCGTCAGTGCATTGTCGATGATCGAGCGGGTCCGCTCCTCGAACCAGCGGTCGAGCCCCCGGTCGAGCGTGATTGTCGCCACCACGGCGACAAGGATCGCGGGAAGGATCGCGATGATGGAGAACAGCCCGACGATGCGCCCCTGAAGACGCGCTGCTGCCCGTCCCCGGCGGCGCGCAACCCAGAGGCCGTAGATCTCCCAGGCGATCGCGGCGACGAGGCCGGACACCAGCACGCCGTTGGTCGCCAGCGCGATCCATACCACCTGTCCCGTCGGCCGGATCGGCGTCAGTCCCGTCAGCACGGCGAAGGTGACGCCGATCGAGATCAGCGACAGAATCATGAAGATCAGGCCGTAGGACCGGATCATCCGGTTTCCGCGCGCTGGGCGGCGCGGAGGTGTGTCGGAGACCGAATCGTCAGAAGCCGTCATGAAATGCCCGAAACCTGCCATCCCGCGAGCGGGAGGCGCCAAGGAATTCGCGTAACGAATATCACACACTGTAGCGAAAATGCGACATAGCAAAGGCATGGAAAATATGCAGCCCGCAAATGGCGGATAACGGGCTTGTGATCTCGCCCCGCCGCAGCCGGAACGCGCAAGAACGGTGACGCCCGCCGCGTCGCACTCGTGCGCGGCCGGACAGCTCCGACTGCACCGGCAAACCATCCCCGGAAATCATCGCCGGAAAATATCCTAGGAAATCATCCAATGCGCTGACGCGCCATTCTGCGCGAGACGAAATCAAGCGCTGCGATCCCGGTCTGGCACCTCGAGAAGATGCCAGACCCTGAGACACTAACGGGAGTTGCGGATTACCTGGATATCGAGATCGCGGATTTTCTTGCGCAGCGTATTGCGGTTGACGCCCAGGAGCTCTGCCGCCTTGATCTGGTTGCCCCGCGTGGCTGCAAGCGCGGATGACAGAAGCGGATATTCCACTTCCCGGAGCACACGGTGATAGAGGCCCGGAGGCGGCAAGGCATCGCCGAAATTGGCGAAATAGGCATTGAGGAACCGCTCTACCGAACCGGAAAGGTCGGTCTCGGAGGCATCGCCATCCTGTTCGCTCGGCGCCGCGCTCTGTTGCGACAGCTCCTGCTCGACGAGATTGGCGGTGATGACTTCCTGCGGATAAAGCGCCGCCAGCCGGCGGATGAGGTTTTCGAGCTCGCGCACGTTGCCCGGCCAGCGGTAGCGGCGAAGCTGGTCGAGCGCGGCCTGCTCGATCTGCTTGGCTGGCAGGCCTTCCTTCTCGACGAGCGCGAAGAAGTGCCGGACGAGATCCGGGATATCCTCCCCGCGTTCGCGCAGCGGCGGCAGCCTCAGCGGAACGACATTGAGCCGGAAGTAAAGATCCTCGCGGAAGAGGCCCTGGTTGATCAGTTGTCGCAGGTCCTTGTTGGTGGCCGCGACAATGCGCACGTCGGTCTTGATCGGGGTGCGCCCGCCCACCGCCGTGTACTCGCCCTGCTGGAGCACGCGCAAAAGCCGGGTCTGCGCCTCCATGGGCATGTCGCCGATCTCGTCGAGAAACAGCGTACCGCCGTCGGCCTGCTCGAACCGGCCGGCGCTCCGTGCCTGCGCGCCCGTGAACGCCCCCTTCTCGTGTCCGAACAGCTCCGCCTCGATCAGATCGCGCGGGATGGCCGCCATGTTGATAGCCACAAACGGGCCGTTGCGGCGCTTGCCGTAGTCGTGGAGCGCGCGGGCCACCAGTTCCTTGCCGGTGCCGGACTCCCCGGTGATCATCACGGTCAGATCTGTCTGCATCAACCGCGCGAGAACGCGATAGATCTCCTGCATCGCGGGCGAGCGTCCGACCAGCGGGATATTCTCGCCAGTGTCTTCAGCACCCGCGACCCGCTTCGACTTGGGCTCAGCCAGCGCGCGGCCAACGATCGAGATCAGCTCCTTCAGATCAAAGGGCTTCGGCAGGTATTCGTAGGCGCCGCGCTCCGATGCCCGGATCGCCGTCATGAAGGTGTTCTGCGCGCTCATGACGATGACCGGCAGATCCGGCCTCAGCTTCTTGATGCGCGGAAGCAGATCGAACGCGTTCTCGTCCGGCATGACCACATCGGTGATCACGAGGTCGCCGTCGCCGGAGGAGACCCAACGCCAGAGCGTCGCGGCGTTGGAAGTCAACTGCACGGTATAGCCTGCCCGCGACAGAGCCTGATTCAAAACGGTCCGGATTGCTGCGTCATCGTCGGCTACGAGAATAGTGCCGCTGGGCATGGTCAGTCGTTCCTGTCGCTGTCGGACGTTTCACCGCCGGTCTTGCCTTCGGTGCCGGCGTCTTCCTCAACGCCAGAAGCGTCGACGAAAGCCGGCATGAGAATGCGGAAAGTTGTCTTGCGGGGCTGGCTGTCGCATTCGATGACGCCGCCGTGGTCGCCGATGATCTTGGCGACGAGCGCGAGCCCCAGTCCCGTTCCGTTGATCTTGGTCGTGACGAAGGGGTCGAACAGATAGGACAAAAGGTCCTCCGGCACGCCCGGGCCGTTATCGCGCACGCAGAACTCCAGCGGCAGCGACACGCGTTCGGCCGCGCCCGGCACCGACAGACGGATCCCGGGGCGGAACGCGGTGGAAAGCACGATCTCTCCTTCCGCGTCCGCGCCAATCGCTTCCGTCGCATTCTTCACCAGGTTCAGAAACACCTGAATGAGCTGGTCGCGGTTGGCGTAGACCGGCGGCAACGAGGGGTCGTATTCCTCGACGATGGAGATGTTGCGTGCAAACCCCGACTGCGCGAGCCGCTTCACGTGGTCGAGAATGACGTGGATGTTTACCGGCTCGCGGTCCACCGGCCGCTCGTCGGAGAAAACCTCCATCCGGTCGACAAGCTTCACGATCCTGTCCGCCTCTTCCATGATGAGACGGGTAAGTGCCCGGTCGTTGTCGTCCGCGGACTGCTCCAGAAGCTGAGCGGCCCCGCGGATCCCGGAAAGCGGGTTCTTGATCTCGTGCGCCAGCATCGCCGCAAGGCTCGTCACCGTGCGCGCGGCGCCGCGTGAGGTGAGCTGGCGGTCGATCTTTTCCGCCATCGTGCGTTCCTGAAACATCAGGGTCACGTAGCCGGGATGTTCGGCAACGGGACTGGCGTATATGTCGACCATCTTTTCCGTACCGATCCGCGGAGAGGAGATGTCGACCTTGTATTCGTTGACGGGCGCACCGCGCTCGCGCACCTGTTCGATCAGCGTGAGAACAGGGCTGCCGAAGGGTATGAAATAGCTGAGCTTGTGCCGGCGCAGAACAGCGCCGCTGGCGCCGAAGAATTCCTCGGCAGCCGTGTTTGCCGCCTCCACCTCGCCATCCGGCGCCACAAGCAGAACGGGATGCGGAATCGCGTCCAGAACCGTCGTCTCCCCCTCTACGGGGAGCGGGCGCGCGCCCTTTATCAGATCATCGCTCATGCGGCACTCCGAACATCGCCGTCGCGGAAGATCTTTTCCACGAGGCGCAGAACGACGGCGGGATCCTCCGCCGTCATGAGAATTCGACGCTCCTGGCCGGGGCACTCGACGAATGCCGCGTCCAGATACCAGCCGAGATGCTTGCGGGCAGCGCGCAGCCCGATATGAACGCCATAATGGGTCAGCAACGCCTCGTAGTGCTCGGCAACCAGATCGGCGAGCGCGGCGCCTCGCGGCGCATCCGGCTGAGCCATACCGTTCAGAGCCGCCCCGATCTGGCCCGCGAGCCAGGGCCGCCCGTAACTCGCCCTCCCCACCATCACCGCATCGGCCCCGGCCCGCGCCATCATCTCGCGGGCATCCTCCACCGATCCGCAGTCGCCGTTGGCCACAAGCGGAATCGTCACGGCCTCGCGAACCGCTCGAATGGCATCCCAGTCCGCGCGCCCCTTGTAAAACTGGCAGCGGGTGCGCCCGTGCACCGTGACCATCGCAACGCCGGCCGCCTCCGCACGCCTCGCAAGCTCCGGAGCGTTGATCGACGCCTCATCCCAGCCGAGCCGCATCTTCAGGGTCACCGGAACCGAAACCGCCGCGACCGTCGCCTCCACCAGCGTCATCGCGTGATCCAGATCGCGCATCAGCGCGGAGCCGGAATAGCCTGTCGTGACCCGCTTGGCGGGACACCCCATGTTGATGTCGATGATATCGGCGCCGGCGGCTTCCGCCCGCCGTGCACCTTCCGCCATCCAGCGCGCCTCGCGACCGGCAAGCTGCACCACGTGAGGAAAGATTCCCTCGCCGACAGAGCGAAGGACGGTTTCCTCGTCTCCATCGACAAGCGCGTCGCTCGCGACCATCTCGGAAACCACCAGCCCCGCGCCGAACCGCGCCGCGATCCTGCGAAACGGCAAATCGCTCACGCCTGACATGGGCGCGAGAAACGCGCGGTTGCGCAACTGCACGCCACCGATTACCAAGGAAACCGTCATGCCTTGCCGATGATCGTTCTCCGATTGCGCTGCCGTTTCAGGCGCGCAGAAGCAAGAATTCGGATCGCCGCACGGTGAGTCGGAAGCACGCGAACTGCCGGAAACGGCTCCATTAGCCGCCGGAGCGCCGCCCGCCGCATGCCGCCCAGCTTCCATGCTTAATTCCTGAGCATTATCTGTCATTGCACACATATTAGACATTGTTCGTGCTTCGGCAAGAGATTGCACGCATTTTGTACAAGAAGATTGTCACTCCCGCCTAATTGACCGAAAAACGGCAGCCCGCTTCGGCGCGCGCCGCGCCGGGAACCGGAATGCTCAAGCAGGAATTCGCAAGTATCGTGCCGACACCACCACGTATCGCCGCCCTAGTCGTTGCCGCCGGCCGAGGAACCCGCATGGGAGCCGCTCCCGGCTCTGCCCCGAAGCAGTACATGCCGATCGGCGGGCGGACGATTCTGGCCAAAAGCCTGCAATCACTGGCAGTCGCCGAGCGGATTTCGCCGCTTCTTGCCGTCATTCATGCCGAGGATCGTGACATCTATGAAGCGGCCGTCGCCGACATCCAGATCGGAGAACGGCTGGCCGCACCGGTTCCAGGCGGCGCCACGCGCCAGGCGTCGGTGCATGCGGGGCTCGAAGCACTGGCCAAATACGAGCCCGACTTCGTGCTGGTTCACGACGGGGTGCGACCCTTCGTCTCTCCCGATACCGTCGATGCGGTCATTGATGCACTCCTTGCCGGCCATGATGCCGTGTTGGCCGCAACGCCGGTCGTGGACACATTGAAACGCGTCGATTCTTCCGGGCGGATCGTCGAAACCGTCCCGCGCGACCGGTTATGGGCGGCGCAAACCCCGCAAGGGTTCCGGTTCGGCCCCCTGCTTGAGGCCCACAGGCGGGCTGCCGCAGAAGGCGTTGCCGATTTCACCGACGATGCCGCCGTGGCCGAATGGAACGGCCGGGAAGTATTCGTGGTCCAGGGCGAGCGAGAAAACATGAAGATCACGACGACAGACGACCTGCAACAGGCCGAAGCGCGCGCAACGCGTGACGCCTGGAGCGCGCTTGCGGACATCCGCATGGGCCAGGGCTATGACGTTCATGCCTTTGCCGAAGGCGATCATGTCACGCTGGGCGGCATCGACATTCCCCATGATCGGCGCCTTTCCGGCCATTCGGACGCGGATGTCGCCCTTCACGCGATCACGGACGCGATTTTCGGCGCGCTTTGCGACGGGGATATCGGCTCGCATTTTCCGCCAAGCGATCCGCAATGGAAGGGGGCGTCCTCCGAGATCTTCCTGCGCGAGGCGGTGAGCGCCGTAGCAGCGCGGGGCGGCGCAATCGCACATCTCGATTTGACGATCGTCTGCGAGGCTCCGAAGATCGGACCGCATCGCGATTCCATGCGAGCCCGTATCGCCGAAATCTGCGGTATCGCCGTGGACCGGGTGGCGGTGAAGGCGACGACATCGGAGCGGCTCGGCTTCACGGGACGGCGCGAAGGCATCGCGGCTCTCGCCGCGGCCACGATCCGGCTCCCGATGGCGTAAGGCGCGATTTCGCCGGTCAAGGACCGGACTTTCCGACGAGGACCGAAGACAATGACCGACCTGACGCCGTTTCATGCGATTGCCCGCGAAATCCTTGCCGGCGCCCGCGCGGCGAACCTGAAGCTCGCGACAGCTGAGTCTTGTACGGGGGGACTGGTCAGCGCGGCCCTTACCGAAATCGAGGGATCCTCGACCGTGTTCGAGCGCGGCTACATCACCTATTCGAACGAAGCCAAGATGGAGATGCTCGGCGTTGCGCAAGACATGCTGGCGGAGCACGGGGCCGTCAGCGCCGTCGTGGCGAAGGCCATGGCCGAAGGCGCGGTGAGACATTCGAATGCCGACATCGCGGTCTCCATAACCGGAATTGCGGGCCCCGGCGGCGGCTCTGCCGACAAGCCCGTCGGACTTGTGCATTTTGCAATCGCGTCAAGACACGCGGAAACGACGCATTCGGTCAGAAGCTTTTCTGATTTAGGGCGTTCTTCAATCCGCACCGCGGCAGCCGGCTATGCATTGCAACTTATTTCAAATTCGATTGATTCATTTCGGGGTATTTCAATCCGCGATGAGTAGGATCATTCTGGAACGACGTGGTGACGGTGCCCGGCATGACGCCAGCATGGACCACAAGACGTTCTGGGGATGAGAGGAATGCGCATCAGTTATCTTCTCATGGCGGCCGGCTTGTTTTCGGCATCGGCCGCGGCTGCGGGCGAGGTTCATATCATCTCGCGCGACGAGGCTGGTGCATTCCTGTCCAGCCACCAGATTTTCCAGAAAGATTTGGCCAGACAGCAAATGACGCGCGTCGACTATTGCGGGCGCAGCTATTACGTCTACTGGAATACGATCGATTGGTTGGACAATCAGGCCTATGAGGGCCACAGCCTTGGCGTGGAATATTCCAACGGCAAGACCTGGCGACTGATCTGTCGCAACCCCGAGCAGCAGCTTGCCCAGGTCCGCGACGAGGCCCGGCCAAAGGTCCAGGGCGCTCCTGACCTCCCGACCGACAAGAAATACGGCTGGATCGAGCTCCTCAACAAGCGTTCGGCGCGCTGAGCCATCTCGCGACGGGTCAGGCGGTGCCGTAGATCTCGTCGGCGCGAGCCTCGAAAGCCGAGGCGAATTTTCGGAACGCCTTGTCGAACATGGCCCCCATCAGCGAGCCGAGGGTACGCGAACGGAACTCGTAGGTGATGAAGAATCCCACGTCACACCGGTCCTCGCCCACCGGTTTGAAGTCCCACCGGTTTTCCAGGTGACGGAACGGGCCTTCCAGATACTCGACGATGATCTGCCGCTGCGCCCTGTCCAGCGTGACCCGGCTGGCAAACGTTTCGCTGAAGACCTTGTAGGCGACCGTCATGTCGGAGATCAGAACGACACGGCCATCCTCCAGCTCGCGCCGCCCTCTAACCTTCAGCGATTGGCAGAGCGGCACGAACCGGGGGTATTTTTCAACATCCGCAACGAGATCGAACATGTCGTCAGCCGAATGCTGGACACGGCGGCTTGTCTGGAAAGTCGGCATGCTGGGGGTACTCGCGGCTCCCTGATTCTAGAGCATGCTCCGATCGGATCGGCCCGATCAGATCGAAGAACGTGGGCTCAAACTGTTGATCCGAGGTGCTTTGCCGGACAGGCGATTTCGCCTGCAAGTCAAGCGCTCCAGATTTCGGCCGCCGACCGATTCATGACGGCTGCGGTGCGGCCTTGCATTGTGCGAACGGCGACAAGAACCGACGGTTCCGCACCCTCCCCTTTTCTGCCGCGTCCGGCCAACTCCGCGCAAGCCGGAAAAAACACGCAGCGATCCGCTGGAATGCCTGGCGCCGACGGTGTCAGGCGTGCGCCGCCATCCCGTCGCGGGCAAGGCGAGCCGCCTTCAGATCACGGAAATCGTCGCCGGCATGGTGCGAGGACCGCGTCAGCGGGCTGGCCGAGACCTTCAGGAAGCCCTTCGCATAAGCGATCTGCTCATAGGCCTTGAAGGCCTCGGGAGTGATGTAGTCGATAACCGGATGATGCTTGCGGGTCGGCTGCAGGTACTGGCCGATGGTCAGGAAGTCCACATCGGCCGAGCGCAGATCATCCATCAACTGCAGCACCTCGTTCCGTTCCTCGCCGAGCCCGACCATGATGCCGGACTTGGTGAAGATGGTCGGATCGAGTTCCTTGGCCCTTTGCAGCAGCCGGATCGAATGGAAGTAGCGCGCACCGGGGCGAACCTTCAGATAGTTCGAGGGCACGGTTTCCAGATTGTGGTTGAAGACGTCGGGCTTCGCCTTCACGACGATCTCCAGCGCCCCCTCCTTGCGCAGGAAATCGGGGGTCAGCACCTCGACGGTCGTCTCCGGCGAGCGCGAGCGGATCGCCTGGATCACGTCTGCGAAATGCCGGGCGCCGCCGTCATCCAGATCGTCACGATCGACCGAGGTGATGACCACATGATCAAGCCCCATCGCCGCGACCGCCTCGCCGATGCCCTTCGGCTCGTCGGGATCGATCGGACCGGGCATGCCGGTGCGCACGTTGCAGAAGGCGCAGGCGCGCGTGCAAGTGTCGCCGAGGATCATGAAGCTGGCGTGCTTCTTGGACCAGCATTCGCCGATATTGGGGCAGCCCGCCTCCTCGCACACCGTCACCAGCTTGTTTGAGCGCACGACCTCCTGCGTCTCGCGATAGACCGGAGAGCCCGGCGCCTTCACGCGGATCCACGCCGGCTTGCGCTTCATCGGCGTCTCGGCGTTCTTCTGCTTTTCCGGATGACGCGGACGCGCTCGCTGCGCGTCAGCGCCAGAAACGGTATCGAGGACTGTGACCATGACCAAACATGTCTCGCGGACAGTGCCCGCCGTCAAGGGCGGCCGGCAGCTTCTGGGAATTTCTATCGAGGCCTTTTAAGCCTTTGGCGGCGTGGTTCAACGTCGAATGGCGCGAAAGAGAAAGATCAGCAGACACGCGCCGGCCACCGCGACCGCAAGCTGCCCGATGAACCCGGCCATCGTGTGCCCGATGAGCCGGAACAGCAGGGCATTGGCGATCACCGCGCCGAGGATCCCGAGCACGATGTTGAGGATCAGCCCGTGATCCGCCTTCATGATCTTCTCGGCGATCCACCCGGCCAGCGCGCCGATGATGATCGTCATGATCCAGCCGAAACCGTACATGTGCATGATCTCCCCTCGCCTTGTCCGCCGTGCCGACGGGATCGGCGCCCTAGAAGTTGAGCGCCTTGCCGTAGGCGTCCAGCACGCTCTCGTGCATCATTTCAGACAGCGTGGGATGCGGGAAGACCGTGTGCATCAGTTCTTCCTCGGTCGTCTCCAGGTTCATGGCGACGACGAAGCCCTGGATGAGCTCGGTCACTTCCGCGCCCACCATGTGCGCGCCCAGAAGCTGGCCGGTCTTGGCATCGAACACCGTCTTGACCAACCCCTCCGGCTCGCCGAGCGCGATCGCCTTGCCGTTGCCGATGAAGGGGAAGCGGCCGACCTTGACCTCGTGACCGGCCTCCTTGGCCTTGGCTTCCGTCAATCCAACGGAGGCGATCTGCGGCTGGCAGTAGGTGCAGCCGGGGATCTTCTTCTTGTCCATCGGATGGACATCGAGCCCCTTGATCTTTTCCACGCAGATGACGCCCTCGTGCTCCGCCTTGTGGGCGAGCATCGGCGGCCCGGCGACATCGCCGATCGCGTAGATGCCCGGCACGTTGGTGCGGCCGAACCCGTCAATGACCACGCAGCCGCGGTCGGTCTTCACGCCGAGCTTCTCAAGCCCGAGGTTCTCGATATTGCCGACGACGCCGACGGCCGAAATCATGCGATCCGCAGTGATCTCCTGGGTCTTGCCGTCCTTTGTCTCCACGGTGGCGATGACGCTGTCCTTGCCCTTGACGACCTTGGACACCTTCGCGTCGGTGAGCATCTTGATGCCCTGCTTCTCGAAGCGCTTGCGGGCATGGGCGGCGATTTCGGCATCCTCCACCGGCAAGACCTGCGGCATCATTTCCACGACCGTGACGTCAGCGCCCATGAAGCGATAGAAAGAGGCGAATTCGATACCGATGGCGCCCGAGCCCATGACGATCAGCGACTTCGGCATCGTCTCGGGAACCATCGCCTCGAAATAGGTCCATATCAGCTTCTTGTCGGGCTCAATGCCGGGGATCACGCGCGGCCGCGCGCCGGTGGCAACGATGATGTGCTTGGCGGAATAGTCGCCGCCCTTCAGCGCGCCCTTGGGCGGATTCTCCGCGTCCTTGACCTTGATCTTGCCGGGCGCGGTCAGCTCCGCGAAGCCCCAGATAACGTCGATCTTGTTCTTCTTCATCAGGAAGCCGACGCCGGTGGTGAGCTGATTGGAGACGCCGCGCGAGCGCTTGACCACGGCGGAGATATCGAAGCCGATCTTGTCCGCCGAAAGACCGAAATCCTTGGCGTGCTCCATGTAGTGGTAGACCTCGGCGGAGCGCAGCAGCGCCTTGGTCGGGATGCAGCCCCAGTTCAGGCAGATGCCGCCCAGATGCTTCGGCTCCACGATCGCCGTCTTGAAGCCAAGCTGCGCGGCACGGATCGCGGTCACATATCCGCCGGGCCCCGACCCGATGACGATGACGTCGTATGAGGTATCGGCCATGCCCCACCCTTTCCTAGGTCTCGCGAAGGCCTGCGGAGCCAAGGCCGCGGCGTCGCGTCAAGTTCCCGGACGACCGTTAAACGGCGCGCCGGTATTCATGAGAAATTCGCAGACAATACTGTTCCGGCCCGGCGAAGAGGCGGTTTCCCGCCGCGCCGGGCCAGCTACGGATTGTCGAATTACACCAGCATGCTCATCGGGCTTTCGATGAAGCCCTTGAAAGCCTTGAGGAGCTGGGCGCCGAGCGCGCCGTCGACCGCCCGGTGATCGGTGGCGAGCGTCACGGTCATCATCGTGGCGATGGCAACGGCATCGTCCTTGACGATGGCCCGCTTCTCGCCCGCGCCGACCGCAAGGATCGTGGCATGCGGCGGGTTGATGACGGCGTAGAAGTCGCGCACCCCGAACATGCCGAGGTTCGAGACCGCCGTGGAGCCGCCCTGGTATTCGGAGGGCTGCAGCTTGCGGTCCTTGGCCCGCTTGGCCAGATCCTTCATCTCGTTGGAGATGGTGGACAGCGTCTTTTCCTCGGCCCGCCGGATGATCGGCGTGATCAGACCGCCCGGAATGGAGACCGCGACGCCAACGTCGGCATGCTTGTGCATGACCATGTTGGCTTCGGTCCACGAGGCATTGGCCTCCGGCACCGCCTTCAGCGCGAGCGCCTGCGCCTTGATGATCATGTCGTTGACCGACAGCTTGTAGGCCGGGTTGCCGTCCTGGTCCTTCGGTGCGCTGGAATTGAGCTGGGCGCGAAGGGCCAGCAGCGCATCGATGTTGCAGTCCGCCGTCAGGTAGAAGTGCGGAACGGTCTGCTTGGACTCAGTCAGCCGGCGCGCGATGGTCTTGCGCATGCCGTCATGCGGCACGAGTTCGTAAGACCCATCCTCGAAGAGCTTCAGGACGGCATCGTCACTCGGCGGCGTCGCCATGGCGGGAGCGGCAGCCTGCGGCGCGGCCTTTGCGGCAGGTGCCTCGGACGCGGCGGTCGTCTTGGCCCCACCGGACTTCATCGCCGCCTCGACGTCACGCTGGACGATGCGGCCCTTCGGGCCGGAGCCCTTGAGCGCGGTGATGTCGAGATCGTTGAGCGCCGCAATTCGGCGGGCAAGCGGCGAGGCGAAGACGCGCTCGCCGTTGGAACGCGGCACTGGACCGGCCTTACCCCCTTCGGGCGGAGCCGACGTCTTTGCCGCATCCGCCGTGGCGGCACCATTCGAATGGGCCGCCTCTGCCTTTTCTGCCTTGGGCGCCTCGGCCGGCTGCGGTGACGGTTTGGCAGCCCCGCCGCCCGAACCGCCCGCATCGGAAATCGCGCTCGCGTCCTCGCCCTCTTCGAGCAGGACCGCGATGCGTTCGTTGACCTTCACGCCTTCGGTATCGTCGGGCACGAGGATCTTGCCGACCGTCCCTTCGTCGACGGCTTCCACTTCCATGGTCGCCTTGTCGGTCTCGATTTCGGCGATGACGTCACCGGCCGAAACCGTATCGCCCTCCTTGACAAGCCACTTGGCGAGCTTGCCCTCTTCCATGGTGGGAGAGAGCGCCGGCATCAGAATATCGATGGGCATTTGCGTCCCTCCTCACGCCGTGTAGGTCACGGCCTTGACCGCGTCGATCACTTCCGCGACCGAAGGCAGAGCCAGCTTTTCCAGATTTGCCGCATAGGGCATCGGCACGTCCTTGCCCGTCACGCGGGCAACCGGCGCATCGAGATAGTCGAAGGCCTTTTCCATGAGCTGGAAACCGATTTCGGAGGAAATCGAGCAGATTGGCCAGCCTTCTTCCACCGTCACGCAGCGCCCGGTCTTCTTCACCGAGGCGAGAACCGTGTCGATGTCGAGCGGGCGAACCGTCCTGAGGTCGATCACCTCGGCATCGATCCCCATCTCCGTCAGTTCCTCCGCCGCCTTCATGGCATAGGTCATGCCGATGCCGAAGGAGACGAGGGTGACATCCGAGCCCGCCTTCACGACCTTGGCCTTGCCGAGCGGCACAGTCCAGTCGTCGATCTTGGGAACCTCGAAGGACTGGCCGTAGAGGATCTCGTTTTCAAGGAAGATGACCGGGTTCGGCGAGCGGATAGCCGACTTCAGCAGTCCCTTGGCATCGGCGGCCGACCACGGCTGGACGACCGTCAGGCCAGGCACATGCGCGTACCAGGAGGAGTAATCCTGGCTGTGCTGGGCGGCGACGCGCGCGGCGGCGCCGTTCGGACCGCGGAACACGATCGGACAGCCCATCTGGCCGCCGGACATGTAGAGCGTCTTGGCGGCGGAGTTGATGATCTGGTCAATCGCCTGCATGGCGAAGTTGAAGGTCATGAACTCGACGATCGGCTTCAGGCCGCCGAGCGCCGCTCCGACGCCGAGGCCGGCAAAACCGTGCTCGGTGATCGGCGTGTCGATCACGCGCCTGGCGCCGAATTCGTCGAGCAGCCCTTGCGTGATCTTGTAGGCGCCCTGGTATTCGGCCACTTCCTCGCCCATGACGAAGACGTCGCCGTCGCGGCGCATTTCTTCCGCCATGGCATCGCGAAGCGCCTCGCGCACGGTGGTGGAGACCATCTCCGTGCCTTCCGGGATCTCCGGATCGTCCGCCGGCTCCGGCCCCTTGGGCGCGGCCGCAACGGGCGCATTGGCGGATTCCGATGGCGCTTTTTCCGCACCCGGCGGCGGCGTGGTCTGCGGCTTCTCGCTTGTCTCTTCAGCCGCCTTTTCGGCGGCTGCGGAGGCATCCTCGCCCTCGCCCGCCAGCACCGCGATCGGCGTGTTGACCTTCACGCCCTCGGTGCCCTCGGAGACGAGGATCTTGGCCACCGTACCCTCATCGACGGCTTCCACTTCCATGGTCGCCTTGTCAGTCTCGATCTCGGCAATGACGTCGCCGGCGGTGACCTCGTCACCCTCCTTCACGAGCCATTTGGAGAGCTTGCCCTCTTCCATGGTCGGCGAGAGGGCCGGCATCAGAATTTCGGTCGGCATGATGTGTGTCCCCTCGCCTCAGCGCAGAATATCGGTCCAGAGCTCCGACGGATCGGGCTCAGGGTCGGTCTGGGCGAATTCGGCCGCCTCGCCGACGAGCGCGCGCACGTCCTTGTCGACGCCCTTGAGCTCGTCCTCGGAGGCCCACTTCTTGTCCAGAAGCCGCTTGCGCACCTGCTCGATCGGGTCGTGCTCGGTGCGCATCTTCTGCACCTCTTCCTTCGAGCGGTACTTGGCCGGATCCGACATGGAGTGACCGCGATAGCGATAGGTCAGCATTTCAAGGATGTAGGGACCGTTGCCGGCCCGGCAGTGGGCGACGGCCTTGTCGCCGGCGGCCTTCACCGCGCGCACGTCCATGCCGTCCACCTGCTCGCCGGGAATGTCGAACGAGGCGCCACGCTCCGACAGGTCGACATTGGAGGACGCGCGCTCGACGCTCGTGCCCATGCCGTACTTGTTGTTCTCGATGATGTAGATGACCGGCAGCTTCCAAAGCTTCGCCATGTTGAAGCTCTCGTAGACCTGCCCCTGGTTGGAGGCGCCGTCGCCGAAATAGGCGAGCGCTACGTTGTCGGTCTCGCGGTAGCGATTGACGAAGGCAAGGCCCGTGCCGAGCGGAACCTGGGCGCCGACGATGCCATGACCGCCATAGAAGGCCTTCTCCTTGGAGAACATGTGCATCGAGCCGCCCTTGCCCTTGGAGTAGCCCCCGCGGCGACCGGTCAGCTCGGCCATGACGCCTTTGGCTTCCATGCCCGTGGCAAGCATGTGGCCGTGGTCGCGATAGCCGGTGATCACCTGATCGCCCGGCTTCAGCGCCATCTGCATGCCGACCACGACGGCTTCCTGGCCGATGTAGAGATGGCAGAAACCGCCGATGAGGCCCATACCATAGAGCTGGCCGGCCTTTTCCTCGAAGCGACGGATCAGCAGCATGTCGCGATAGGCGGCAAGCTCTTCTTCCTTGGAGAATTCCGCGATTGCCGGCGTCTTGGTGGCGCTCCGGCTTGTCGACTGGCGGGAACGCGAGCGCGTGCCCCCCTGGCTGCGCGAAGCAGCGGTTTTGGGTTTGGTAGCCATAGGCCCTCGTCTCGGTGACGTTTCCCTCAAACGTGTAGCGGAAGGTACTTGAGAGAGCGTGTCAATCCAAGAACACAAAACGGTGTTTTGGAAATGGTCCAACCGATTGGCCAAGCATGCGAATCGTGAAAGTAACCGAATTTCGGTTTATTCACTAAGATAAACCGGATTATGGTTTATTTTTCGGCGCGGCGATCATTGCGCAAAATGACGATCTCGTCGGGGTGAACGAGGTTCAGACTGTCACGCGCGCGCTCGTCGATCATGTCCGGATCGAGGCTTTCCGGCCGCAGCAAAACGACGCGACGCTCCATGGTTTCCCGCCGCTGCTTGAGGGCCGCCAGCTTCACTTCCAGGGCATGGGCATCACTCTCCAGCCGCGCCCGCGCAATCAGACCATAGTCACCTGAAAGCGCATGCAACGCGAAATACAAAAGGAGAGCAGCCGAAATGCCAGGAAGGATGAGCCGACGGAGAAAGGACTTCTTTCGCTGACGGGTGTACATGGGAAACGCAAACACTCTACGCGGGTACTGAATGGTCGCAGTGTCACCCAACAGCCTTAATGGAGCGTTGAGAATGAAATTAAAATGTTCTCATTGTTTTCGATGTTAAAGACATAATTCGACCTCAAGCGGTATTCACTTAAGCATTCGCCGTCACGCACCGAGCAAACCGTGCCGATCTCGCAGCCTCAAGAGGCACACCCATGCGGAGCAGGATCGGCAAGCCTTTCGATGGCTTCCGGCCTGCGCAGCACCTTTTCAGCGCGCCGCGCAGGGCTACAAAAAAGGCGGCCGCGCATGCCGAAGGCGGCGACCTCGAAAACAATATGGGCCGCGCAGCTTCGGCAAGCTGCGCGGCCCATCATTAAAAACAGCCGAAATCGATGCGCGTCAGTCGATATCCGCGACTTCCGCCGTTTCACCGCCAACGCGATGGGCGAGTGCGGCTTCCATGAAGTCGTCGAGATCGCCGTCGAGCACATCGCCCGGGGTCGTCTTTTCGACGCCCGTCCTGAGATCCTTGACCATCTGGTAGGGCTGCAGGACGTAGGAACGGATCTGGTGCCCCCAGCCGATATCGGTCTTGCTGGCGGCTTCGGCATTGGCCTTTTCTTCGCGGATCTGCAGTTCCCGCTCATAGAGGCGCGCCTTCAGCATCGACCAGGCCGTGGCCCGGTTCTTGTGCTGCGAGCGTTCCGCCTGGCACTGCACGACGATGCCTGTCGGGTTGTGGGTGATGCGCACGGCCGAATCCGTCGTGTTGACGTGCTGGCCGCCCGCGCCCGATGCGCGATAGGTATCGATCCGGCAGTCGCTCTCGTTGACCTCAATATCGATCGAATCGTCGATCACCGGATAGACCCAGACGCTGGCAAAGCTCGTGTGCCGCCGCGCCTGGCTGTCGTAGGGCGAGATCCGCACGAGACGATGAACACCCGACTCGGTCTTGATCCAGCCGTAGGCGTTCGGCCCCTTGACCTGGACCGTCGCCGACTTGATGCCCGCCTCTTCACCCTCGTGAACTTCGAGCACTTCCGTCTTGTAGCCATGCTTCTCGGCCCAGCGGATGTACATCCGGAGCAGCATGTTGGCCCAGTCCTGGCTTTCCGTGCCGCCTGCGCCCGCATGGATTTCGAGATAGGTGTCGTTGCTGTCGGCCTCGCCAGAAAGCAGCGTCTCCACCTGCCGGCGATCGCTTTCCAGCTTCAGAGACTTGAGCGCCCCTTCGGCTTCCGCGACGACGGAGGCATCGTCCTCCATCTCGCCGAGCTCGATCAGCTCCAGATTGTCGGAGAGCTCCGTCTCCATGCGACGCACGGCGCCGATATTCTCTTCCAGATACTGCCGCTCGCGCATCAGCTTGCGCGCTTCGTTCGGATCGTTCCAGAAGTCGGGGTTTTCCGCTGCCGCGTTCAGTTCATCCAGACGGGAGATCGCACGATCCCAGTCAAAGATGCCTCCTCAGCAGGCTGAGTGCCTGCTCGATCTCATCAACGATCGTCTGCGTTTCCGGACGCATCGCATATGCCTCGTGAATTCGGGGTTTTGAAAGGAAAGGGGCCAGCCAGCCGGCGGCCCCTCTCGAAATTCGGACGCGACCATACTGAGCGCGCGCCCACCTGTAAACCGGGCCCGGCCGATGACCTCAATAGAGGCCGCCGGTTCCCGTCATGATGGCGCGATCGGCTTCCGGGGTCACCTCCCTCGGCTGGCCCATCTCGTCCTGATAGCCGATGATCGAATAGTTGTCCGGAGGCGCCGTTCCCGGCTTGAAGGCTTCCAGGATTGTGCCCGGCGCGCCGGCGGCAGCACGCAAGCCGGTCCTGCTGTTGATCGGAATCAGGTTGATACCCGGCGGCACGCGGAACTCCACGGCCGGCTTGTCGGCCAGCGCCTGCTTCATGAACTCGGTGAAGATCGGAGCGGCCACATGGCCACCGGTACCGCTGCGCCCCATCGACCTCGGCGTGTCGTAGCCCACGAAGACCCCGACGGTGAGGTTCGGCGAAAAGCCCATGAACCACGCATCGCGCTCGTCGTTGGTCGTGCCGGTCTTGCCAGCGATCGGGCGGCCGACCGCACGCACGCTCGTCGCGGTGCCACGCTGGACCACGCCTTCCATCATCGACGTGATCTGATAGGCGGTCATCGGATCGAGCACCTGCTCGCGATTGTCGACGAGCTTCGGTTCGTCCTGGCCGTGCCAATCGGTCGCGTCGCAGCCATCGCATTCGCGCGCATCGTGCTTGTAGATCGTGCGGCCGTACCGGTCCTGAATGCGGTCGATCAGCGTCGGAGTCACCTTGCGGCCACCGTTCGCAATCATCGAGTAGGCGGTTGTCATTCGCAGGACCGTCGTCTCACCCGCCCCGAGCGCCATGGATAGCACGGGCAGCATCTTGTCGTAGATGCCGAACCGACGGGCATATTCCGCCACCAGCGGCATGCCCATGTCCTGCGCGAGGCGCACCGTCATCACATTCCGCGATTTTTCAATGCCCGTGCGAAGCGTCGAGGGCCCGTAGTACTTGCGGCCATAGTTCTGCGGCTGCCAGACTTCGCCGCCGGCCTGCTCGACGGAGATCGGCGCGTCCATGACGACGCTCGACGGGGTATAGCCGTTGTCGAGGGCCGCCGAATAGACGAACGGCTTGAAGGAGGAACCCGGCTGGCGATAGGCCTGCGTGGCGCGGTTGAACTCGCTCTGGTCGTAGCTGAAGCCGCCGACCATCGCCAGAACGCGGCCCGTAAACGGATCCATCGCGACGATCGCACCGGAGACTTCCGGAACCTGACGAAGCATCCAGGCCTTGCTCGTTCCGCCCGCGGGATCTGGAATACGCTCGACATAGACGACGTCGCCGACCTTGAGCACGTCATCGGCGCCCTTCACCGAACTCGTGCCGTCCTTGACCCGGCGCACCCACTTGATCTCGCTGAAATCGATGTGACCACGCTCACGGTCGGTCGACAGCTTGCCCGAGGCGAGCCGTTCCGGCTGGATGCCGATGGTGGCCTGATCGGCATTGACATCAAGCACTACCGCAAGTTGCCATTCCGGCACGTCATTGAGCTTTTCCACCTTGCCGACAAGCCCGCCCCACTCGCCGGCGTTGACATCGACATGGTCCACCGGACCGCGCCACGTTCCGTGCTCGCGGTCGAACTTGACGAGCCCGTCCATCAGCGACTTGCGAGCCTCGGCCTGCATCTTCGGATCAAGCGTGGAGCGCACCGACAGACCGCCGTTGTAGAGACGGTCGTCGCCGTACATGTCCTTCAATTCGCGGCGGACTTCTTCGGCGAAATATTCGGATGCGAAGAGCTGCGCGCCGGTTTCGCGCGGGGTCACCTTCAGCGGCTCCGCCTTGGCCTTCTCACCGTCCTCCGGCTTCACGTATCCGTTCTCGACCATCCGGTCGATGACCCAGTTGCGCCGCTCGATCGCAGCCTTGGGGTGCCGGAACGGATTGTAGTTGTTCGGCCCCTTCGGCAATGCCGCCAGATAGGCGGCTTCGGCGATCGTGAGCTCGTGCACCGACTTGTCGAAATAGAGAAGCGAGGCCCCGGCCACGCCGTAGGCGCCCATGCCGAGGTAGATCTCATTCAGATAGAGCTCCAGGATCTTGTCCTTGGAGTAGGCGTCCTCGATCCTGAGCGCCAGGATCGCTTCCTTGATCTTGCGCTCGTAGGAGACTTCGTTGGTCAGGAGGAAATTCTTGGCGACCTGCTGGGTAATGGTCGATGCGCCCACCGGACGGCGGTCGTTTCCCGACAGCTTGTTGCGAAGGTTGACGACAATGGCACGCGCAACGCCGGTGATGTCGATGCCGGGATGGTGGTAGAAATTCTTGTCCTCGGCCGAGATGAACGCGTCCTTCACCAGATCGGGAATGCCCTGGATCGGCAGGAACATGCGTCTCTGTTTCGCATATTCCGCGATAAGGCTGCCGTCGGCGGCATGCACGCGGGTCATCACGGGCGGTTCGTAGTTCTTCAGCGCCGTGTAATCGGGAAGGTCCTTCGTGATCGTCGACAGGTACCATGCTCCCCCCGCCGCCGCGACCAGGAAGCAGACAGCTCCGATCCCGAAGAGATAACCGAAGAACTTAAGCAGAAACTTCATATAACGGGCTCGTCCGTATCAGGCTCGTTCCTGGGTGAAGAACCGCCATGGGCACGGGATGATACCCTTCATGCCCGTCGGCTCTCCAATGAAATCCGACGCAAAACCGTCGCCGGCGGCTTTGACTCCAGCGCCGGACGGCAGAAGCCCGAACGTCCGGTCGGCTTGCAAGCGCCCTGGCTGCAGTGGCCCGACCAGGCGTCGTTCCACATTGCCGGTCACCGCTTCCCCGCGCCTATCGTCCACCGCACGTGCGCCACCTAGCATACCCGGAACTGATCGTCGCCTGCATCGGTCACCATTGTGGCGATGCTGAGGCGTCTGTGTTGCCGTCTCACAACAGCGATCACGGCCTTCCCTGACGCACCTTCGCCGGCGCCGCGCTATTGCCCCTGTGCAAGCCGCGGCTGAAAAAAACGGTCGATGCTCGCCACCATCGCAGTCGCGGCCCGCTCGCGCCATTCGTGTGAAACCAGCAGACTTTCATCGTGCTTGTTCGACAGATATCCGAGCTCCACGAGCACGGACGGTATGTCATAGGCCTTCAATACCCTGAACCCCGCCGAACGCCACGGATTCTTGATCAGCTTCACGGCGCTTTCGAATTCGGAAACCAGGGTGCGGGCGAAAAAGATCGAAAAGCTCTTGGTCTCGCGCCTGGCAAGATCGATCAGGATATCGGCCACATCGTCCGGTTCGTCCTCAAGATCCGCACCTGCCAGTATGTCGGAACTGTTTTCCCGCTTGGCAAGGGCGGCCGCGATCGCATCCGAAGCACGTTCGGACAACGTGTAGACCGTGGCTCCGCGCACATAATTCTGCGGCGCGGAATCCGCATGGACGGAAATGAACAGGCTCGCGCCATGCTCGCGTGCGAACTCGACTCGTTTCCCAAGCGGAATGAACCGGTCGTCGTCCCGCGTCATGAGAACCTCGTAGGTTCCTTCCGCCTCAAGTTTCTCCTTGAGCAACCTGGCGAATTCGAGGACGACAACCTTCTCGTTGATGCCATCGACGCCGACCGCTCCGGTGTCGATGCCGCCATGGCCCGGATCGAGCACGATGACCGGACGGCTGGAAGGCGCCTTGCCTACGGGCTTGCGATCCCCCTTCTCCGCTGCAGCATCCTCAGCAACGGCATCCGGGCGCGGATAATCGGCGAGGAACGCGGCGCGCGTGGTCTTCACGAAATCGATCACAAGGCGCGCCGGTTGCCCATCGACGGAGGGCAGCACGAACGACTTGTCGATGCGCGCCGGCCCCGAGAGATCCAGCACGATACGCGACTTGCCCGGCGCGATCAGACCGTAACGCCATGCCTTGACGAGACCCCGCCCGCTCTCCCCCGATTTCGGAGGCAGATCGAACCGCACTTCCGGCATGTCGAGTATGACGCGGTCCGGATCCGCAAGCGCAGAAGCGGCAAACTTCACGGTCCGGCTGAGGTCGACGATGAACCGTGTGCGATGCGCATCGCCGGCGACCCGCGCCGCACTGGCGACAACGACCGAATTCTCCGCCTTTGGGGTCGAAGTATCTTCTGATTCGGCACGCGCGCTCACGCCCGCGGTCGCAAGCACGGCGACAAGCGCGACGAACAGCGCAGCGATGGTTTCCCTGAACCTCATTGCGGATAGTTTTTCCCGGCCATCCGCCGGGCCCCGTACTCGAACCCGTCCCTCACACCCATGACGACATTTCGGCCACCGGCGCATCGTGGTCTTTCATAGGACATTACGGGCCCATGGTTAACCGGGTGTTTCGCTTATCCGCCGCCCACCCGGCACGCGGCGCCCCGGTTATCTTCGCTGCGTAGCATAGTGTCCGGATGCGCCGGCGATCCCGTATCACGACTGGGCACCGCAGTCCCCTGCGACTTCACGTCAACTGACACGACGGCTTATCTTGCCAACGGTCCCTTGCATCCTTAAAAGATCAAGTTGGATTTTGGTCATCGTGCGACTCATCCCGCCGTCAGGAGCGCCGCTTCCTGACGGGACCCGGTGCAGGCCTGTCTTCGCGAGCGCGTTTTTCGAAGACATTTGCCCGCATCTTTGTCTCGCCTGCCTGTTCCCTTCGCGCCGAACCGCGCGGGACACCGGGACGGCATCGGGATTGGCGCGGTTCCATTCCAGAGATTGATACCGTGCCGGGCGCGGCAAGACCGGGCACGGACCGCACGGTCGGCGACGAGCCGACCTTAACGAAATTCGACAGTCAACGAGCGTTGCGATGAGCGATCGCGCTGAACCGCAGAGCAGATTGGAGACGTCAGGCGCCTCGCCAAAGGCCGCCTTCCCGTCCGCTCCGGTACACGCAACGCCCGCAAGAAGCTTCAATCACAACCGAGACAGACAGAGCGACCATGCGGACGGAACACATATGCGGCAGCGGACAGCGCCGGTTCCACGCCTCGGTCGTGGAGACCCCCTTCAATGGCAAACAAGATGCTTATCGATGCCGCGCACCCGGAAGAGACCCGGGTCGTCGTGGTGCGCGGCAATCGCGTAGAAGAATTTGATTTCGAGGCCGCGAACCGCAAGCAGTTGCGCGGCAACATTTATCTGGCGAAAGTCACGCGCGTGGAACCGTCGCTTCAGGCGGCTTTCGTCGATTATGGCGGCAATCGCCACGGCTTTCTGGCCTTCTCCGAAATCCACCCCGATTTCTATCAGATCCCCATGGCGGACCGAAAGGCGCTGCTAGAGGAAGAAGAGGAAAACGAGGAGGAAACCGTCGAGGCCGCGCCCGCACGGTCCCGTCGCGGATCCCGGGTTCGCAAGAAGGTGGAAGCGGAAGACGGAGCCGAGGAGGACTCGGAAAACGATACCGAGCTCACCGCATCCAGTGAGAGTGACGACTCCGACGACGGGGAAGACAGCGCCAACGACGACCAGTCTGCCTCCGGCTCGGATAATGACGGTGAGGATCAGGTCGAATCCGTCGGTGCCGAAGATGCGCTCGAAGAAGTTCCCGTGCGGCGTTCGCGCCCGGCACGGCGGCAGTACAAGATCCAGGAAGTCATCAAGCGCCGTCAGGTGCTGCTCGTTCAGGTCGTCAAGGAAGAGCGCGGCAACAAAGGCGCGGCTCTGACCACCTACCTGTCGCTGGCCGGCCGTTATTCCGTTTTGATGCCGAACACAGCGCGCGGCGGCGGCATTTCGCGCAAGATCACCTCGGTGCAGGACCGCAAGCGCCTCAAGGCGATCGCCGGCGAGCTCGACGTGCCGGAAGGCATGGGCGTGATCCTCAGGACAGCGGGCGCCAGCCGCACCAAGGCCGAGGTCAAGCGCGATTTCGAATACCTGCTGCGTCTCTGGGAGAACGTGCGGGATCTGACCCTGCGGTCGATCGCGCCCTGCCTGGTCTACGAGGAAGGCAGCCTGATCAAGCGGTCGATCCGCGATCTTTACAACAAGGACATCGACCAGGTCCTGGTGTCCGGCGAGGAAGGCTATCGCGAGGCCAAGGACTTCATGCGCATGCTCATGCCGAGCCATGCCAAGAATGTTCAGCCTTATCGCTCGACCACGCCGATTTTCACGCGCTACGGCATCGAGCCGCAGCTCGACGCCATGTTCTCGCCCCAGGTGACGCTGAAGTCCGGCGGCTACATCGTCATCAATCAGACCGAGGCGCTGGTTGCCATTGACGTGAACTCCGGCAAGTCGACCCGCGAGCACAATATCGAGGATACGGCGACCCAGACGAACCTTGAGGCGGCCGAGGAAGTCGCGCGCCAATTGCGGCTGCGCGACCTGGCAGGCCTGATCGTCATCGACTTCATCGACATGGAGGAAAACCGGAACAACCGGGCGGTCGAAAAGCGCATGAAGGACTGCCTGAAGTCCGACCGCGCCCGCATCCAGGTTGGCCGGATCTCGCATTTCGGTCTTTTGGAGATGTCGCGCCAGCGGATTCGCACGGGCGTTCTGGAAAGCTCCACCGAAGTCTGCTCGCATTGCCGCGGCTCCGGCATGATCCGATCGGTGGAATCTGTCGCGCTGCATGTCCTACGCGCGCTCGAAGACCACCTGCTTCGCCACTCCGGACACCACATCAACGTCAAGACGCAGGCGCCTGTCGCCCTCTACATCCTCAATCAGAAGCGCCATCACCTGATGGAACTCGAGGCCCGCTTCGGCCTCAACATCTCGATTACGGCGGATGAGGATATCGGCACCCAGTACTATGTGCTGGAGCGCGGCGAAGCGGTCGTGCGGGATCCGGACGCCCCGCCCGCTCCCACGATCGTGCAGCCCGACACGATCTTCCTGGACGAGGAAGAGCCGGAGCCGGAAGAAGCCGACGTCGACAGCGAAGACGACACCGCCGACGAAGAAGAAACCGAAAGCGCACGCTCGGATGAATCCGGTCGCGGCAAGCGTCGGCGCCGGCGCCGGCGGCGCAATTCCGGTGACGAACAGGAAAACCGCGAGGCGAGCGAGCCGAACGAGGGCGGAGAGGCTCAGGCCCAAGCCGAATCCGATGAGGATGAGGACGGGGTTTCCGCCGAACAGAGCGGCGACGAGGGCGAGGACGAGCGTCGTCGCAAGCGTCGTCGGGGACGCCGGGGCGGTCGACGCGGCCGTCGCAATCGCGACGATCAGGCATCGAGCCAGGAAGGCGATGCGGCCGGCGAAGATACTTCCGCAGGCGAAGTCGCAGTCGCACAGTCCGATACAGCCGACGGCGAGGAAGCCGAGGCTCCGGCTGCCGAAGTAACGCAGGACGAAGCAACCGGACCCGAAAGCGCAGATAGCGCTTCGGAAGTTGCGTCTGCTGAAGAGCAGGCCGAGTCGGAGGCCCCGGAGGCCCCGGAGGCCAAGGCGTCGGCCGCTTCGGAAGCCGACGACCGCTCCGAGCCTCAGACAGAGGAACACACCGAAGAGACGTCCGCTGGGGCGGCCCAGCCCGCGGAAGAGGTGACGGCAGAAGCCGAGCCGGCGGTGGAGACTGAAGCCGAAGTTGCCGAGACTGAGGCAACACCGGTGGTCGCAGAGGCCCCGGCCCCGCTTGAGAGCCCCGTTGAGAGCGAGAAGCCGGTGAAGACCGCGGACCTTGCGGAGACGGACGGCGAGAAGCCTTCCGAGCCGCAGGCTTCCTCTGGCGAGAGCGCAGAGGATAAAGAGAGCGACAGCAAGGAGAAGCCGCGCAAGCGCTCCGGCTGGTGGCAGCGACGCTCTTTCTTCTGAAAGGTTCTCGAGCTTTTCAGATGACAATCCCAAGGAAGGCGGCCTCTTGGCCGCCTTTTCTTATGCATCGGTTGAAGTTGGGGCTTCCTGTCAAAGGCCTTGTCGAAAAAGTCCATGGCGATCACGGCGCACGGCCTCGGCAGACAGAGAGGCATGAAGCCGATCAGCCGCCCTCCGGTCCACAGATACCGTGACCTTCTCCGGACTGGGAAATATGCGCTCTACCGCAGCCAGGCCGCGAGCCGGTCCGTCGCCGTGACCATATCCTGGTAATCGCCTGCGAAGGAAAAGCGGAGATATCGGTTGCCGCGCGCCCGGTCGAAATCGGGGCCCGGCGTCGTCGCGATACCGGCTTCCGCAAGCATGCGCCGTGCGAAGTCCACGGAGTCGTTCGTAAAGGAGCGCACGCCAGCATAGACGTAGAACGCACCGTCGACCGGGAGCAATTCGTCGAAGCCGAGCTTGGGCAGACGGTCGAGGAGCAGAGCGCGGCTTTTGGCATAGCCTGCCTTCACCTGCTCAAGCTCCTCGGTTGCGTCGAACGCGGCGATGCCGGCCCTCTGGGAAATGTCGGGCGGGCAGATATAGAGGCTTTGGGCGATACGCTCGAGCGGGCGGACCAGCGCCTGCGGCACGATCATCCAGCCGACGCGCCATCCTGTCATGCAATAGTATTTGGAGAACGAATTGATGACGACCGCCTCGTCGCAATAGTGCAGCGCGGAAGCCGTCTCTCCCTCGTAGACGAGGCCGTGATAGATTTCGTCGGATATCAGCGTGAGCCCAAGATCCCGCGACGCCTCGCAGATCGCCTTGAGCGCGGCCGGCCGCATCATCGTTCCCGTCGGATTGCCGGGGCTCGCAATCAGCACGCCTTTGAGCGGTTTTTCGGCATGCGCACGCTCCAGAAGCTCAGGCTCCAGGGCCCATCGCGTCTCCGGCCCGACGGCGATCTCCACCGGCTCGAGCCCCAGGGCCTCGAGGATGTTGCGGTAGGCGGGATAGCCTGGCGCCGTCAACGCGATGCGATCACCCGGATCGAACGCCCCGAGGAAGGCGAGATTGAAGCCGGCCGAGGAGCCCGTCGTTACGATGATCCTGCTTTCCGGTACTTCCAAACCGTAGGCTTCGCGATAGTGGCGGGAAATGCGGTCGCGCAGCGCCGCCCGACCGCGTGCTTCCGTGTACCCGAAGTAACCGCCGGCCAAAGCCTCCTGGGCTGCGTTGATCACTGTCGATGGTGCTCGTGCGCCGGGCTGGCCAAGTTCCATATGGATGATCTTCTCACCCGCAGCCTCGCGCCGGCGGGCCTCGTCCAATACGTCCATTGCCAGAAACGGCTCGATTCCGGAACGCCGGGAACCTGTGAGGGCCAAGAGGATGTCTCCCTGTTATCGAAAGCGCTGCGTCACACCTGGATTCGCCGTTGATTTGCCGCAATCGGTCGCTGTTTTCGGCTCCGGTCGGGCTGAGCCGGTTGACCACTGTCAACCGGCTCACATAGGTTCGCAAGATCGCCCGCCATGGAGGATGCACCGCGTGATTTCACGTCCCCTAACGCAGAAACGCTCGCTGTTCCAGCAGGGATCGCGGCCCGGCACCGGTATCGAGCCGATGCACCGGCCCGCTCATGCCCGCCTGCTCAAGCGCGTTTTCTCGTTCGCGGTGGCGATGCTCCTTGCCTTTCAGACGATCGCGCCGACGACCGCCGAAGCACAACAGCGCGGCCGCCGTTTGCCGATCGTCCGCGATGCGGAAGTGGAAGCACTCCTTCGCGACTACGCCGAACCCATCCTGCGGGCGGCGGGCCTCGGCGGCGGTTCGTTGCAGATCATTCTCGTCAACGATCGCAGCTACAACGCGTTCGTGGTCGACAGCCATCGCATGTTCATGAATGTCGGCGTGATCATCGATGCCAAGACCCCGAATGAAGTGATCGGCGTCATCGCCCACGAGGTCGGCCACATCGCCGGGAACCACCTTGTTCGGCTGCGCGAGGCTGCCGCGAATGCGCAGATCATGGCCGTGCTCGGCACATTGCTGGGCGCAGGCGCGATTGCCGCCGGCGCGGCGTCGGGTGCTGGCGGAATCGGCCAGGGCGGCGGTGCCATCGTGGGACTTGGCGCGGGTCTGGCGCAACGCTCGCTGCTGTCCTACCAGCGCACCGAGGAAGCGACCGCCGACCGTTCCGCCATCAAGTATCTGAACGCCACGCATCAATCGCCCAAGGGCATGCTGGACACTTTCAAGCGACTGGCCGATCAACAGCTTTTCGCGTCGCGCTATGCCGATCCCTATGCGCAAAGCCATCCGATGGCGCGCGATCGCGTGTCGATGCTGGAGACATTGGCGAAACAGAGCCCGTACTACAACAAGAAGGACCCGCCTGCCCTTCAGGCCCGCCACGATCTGGCCCGCGCCAAGCTCATCGCCTTCGCCGGCAGCCAGGGCGCGGTCGCCCGCGCCTACGGCAATAGCAACAGCCTGCCCGCCCGCTACGCCAGGGCGATCTATACGATGCAGTCCGGCAATCCACGCGACGCGCAGCGTGCCATCGACGGCCTCCTGCAGACGCAGCCTCAAAACCCCTATTTCTGGGAGCTGAAAGGCCAGAGCCTGATTGAATCCGGCAACCCTGCCGCAGCCGTCGCCCCCTTCGAGAAGGCGGTCGCCTATGCGCCCAAAGAAGGCCTGATGAAAATCTGGCTCGGTTACGCCCTCGTCGCGACCGGCAAGGATGCCTATCTGGACAAGGCAGTGAGCCTGCTCAAGGTCGGCTTGCGCGAAGAGCCGAATTCCCCGCTCGCTTACAGCCAGCTCGCAATCGCCCAGGCGCGACGGGGAAATCCGGCCCTCGCCGACGTGGCGACAGCCAAGAGCATGATGCTCTCCGGCCAGTTCCAGGCAGCGCGCAAGTTCGCCGCGCGCGCGCAGAAGAACCTGAAACGCGGATCGCCAGACTGGTTGCAGGCCGATGATATCATCTCCTACAAGCCGCCCGATTTTCGGCGGTAACGAACCGGTCGCTATGTCAAACGCGGGATTGTGACCGCCTGCGCGATTGACCCGGAGGGAAGAAGGCGGCAAGGCTTCTCGCACCGAATTTCATGCCCTTTGCGGGCTTCAGCGTGTATGGCCTATGCGCTTCCGACAAGCTTCGACGTTCCCGGCCAAAAGCGGAACAGGACGAGACGTCTACCAGGAAAGAACAACGACCATGACCACCACCGGCCGCATCGTCGCCTTTGTCGCGGGCATTGCCTTCGCAGCCGCCCCTTCGCTGCTCGCCATTCACGCCCTGCGCTCCCAGCCGGCCCCGGCCGGAGGCACCGCTGTGGCCGCGTCCCAGCCGGTCGGCGGCGATTTCATCCGCACCTATCTCATGGAAAATCCGGAAGTCATCCGGGACGCCTTCTACGAACTGGAACGGCGCAAGGCGGAGGCGGAACAGAAGGAGCGCGTCGCCACGATCACCGAAAACAAGTCGGTGCTGTTTGATTCGACCAGACAGGCCGTTCTCGGCAATCCGCAGGGTGACGTCACGCTGGTCGAGTTCTTCGACTACAATTGCGGCTACTGCAAGCGGGCGCTCGGCGACATGGACCGGCTGATCGAGGGAGATTCGAACCTTCGCGTCGTGCTGAAGGAATTCCCCGTGCTGGGACAGGGTTCCGTCGAAGCGGCGCAGGTTGCAGCTGCCGTCAATATCATGGCTCCCGACCAGTACGGCACCTTCCACGAAAAGCTGCTGATGGCAAAAGGCCGCGCAAACGGCGCCAAGGCGATCGAGGTGACCAAGGAACTCGGCCTCGATCAGGACGAACTCGCCAAGACCCTGAAGAACCCGGAAGTCGCGGCGACGATTGACGAAACCTACGCGCTCGCCAAAACGCTCGGCCTGACCGGCACCCCGTCCTACGTGATCGGAGACGAGGTCGTCTTCGGCGCCGTTGGCTACGACGAGCTGAAGGCCAAGATCGACGACATGCGGGCGTGCGGGTCCACTTCCTGCTGAATTCCTGCCGCGAGCTCTTCTTCGCTCGCGGCGTCTTTCGCCTTGCACATAGGAACGCGCCAAACGTGGCCGTCTTTTCCCCGTCTTAGCGCCGTTGCCGCCGGTCGCAATGCCCGCAGGGGGTTTTCCTGTCCCCCCGGACCCAATATAAGGGGCTGACCTTGAGATCTGGCGAGTTCCCGGGGAGCTCGCTCATACGTGCGTTGCGCGGTCTGGGGCTGACGAGCCCGGCGTGCGCGGTATGAGGAAACCCAGGACGGGCCTTCAGGCGGATGAGCCGCCGGCAAGGTCATTGTGGCGGGGAGCGGATGGCGTCACCGATATTCATCTTGAACGGACCCAACCTGAACCGTCTGGGCACGCGCGAACCGGAGATCTACGGGCGCACGTCGCTTGCCGATATCGAACGGCTCTGCAGGGATACTGCGGAGGATATCGGCTTCGAAATCGAATTCCGGCAAACGAACTTCGAGGGAATGCTCGTCGACTGGATTCAGGAAGCCGGAGATCTCGCGCAAGGGCTGGTCATCAATCCGGCCGCCTATACACATACGTCCGTTGCCATACGCGATGCGATTACAACGGCCGACATCCCCACCATCGAAGTGCACCTGACAAACATTTTCACGCGGGACGCATTTCGCCATCATTCCTTTGTATCGCCTGTTGCCTACGGTGTGATCTGCGGATTCGGCGCCACCGGCTATCGATTGGCGATCGAGGCCCTCTCTGAAGTGATCCGAGCCTGAAACGGCTTCCGGTGTGAAACGAAAAGCAACATGTCAACCAAGAACAAATCCATTGACCACGACCTGATCCGTCAGCTCGCGAACCTGCTCGACGAGACGAACCTCACCGAAATCGAGGTGGAGCAGGACGACCTGCGTATCCGCGTCGCGCGGCAGCTTTCGGTTACGGCTCCGGTCATGCAGCAGGCGCCCGCAGCCCCCGCCCCGATGGCAGCTCCGGCCGCCCCGCAGGGCGCCGCGCCGGCCGATCCTGCCAACCGCCCGGGCGTCGTCAATTCGCCGATGGTCGGCACCGCCTACCACGCGCCGGAACCGGGGGCCCGCCCCTTCGTGGATGTCGGCGACACCGTTCGTGCCGGGCAGACCGTCATGATCGTGGAAGCCATGAAGACCATGAACCAGATCGCCGCGCCCAAGGCCGGCACGGTCAAGGAGATCCTTGTGGAAGACGGCCAGCCTGTCGAATTCGGCGAGCCTCTTCTGGTCATCGAATAGGCGCCCGCCCATGTTCAGCAAGATCCTCATCGCCAACCGTGGCGAAATTGCCCTGCGCATCCTGCGCGCGGCAAAGGAACTGGGCATCGCCACGGTCGCCGTTCACTCCACGGCCGATGCCAACGCGATGCATGTGCGCCTTGCGGATGAAAGCGTCTGTATCGGCCCGCCGCCGGCGCGCGACAGCTATCTCAACATCCCCAGCCTGATGGCGGCCTGTGAGATCACCGGGGCCGATGCGGTTCACCCCGGCTACGGGTTCCTTTCGGAAAACGCCCGCTTCGCCGAGATCCTCGAGGCGCACCACATCGGCTTTATCGGTCCGAGCTCCGAACACATCCGCATCATGGGTGACAAGATCGAGGCCAAACAGACCGTGAAGCGTCTGGGCATTCCGGTCGTGCCGGGCTCCGACGGTGGCGTCACGGATGCGCGAGACGCCAAGCGCATCGCGGCGGAGATTGGCTATCCCGTTCTGATCAAGGCCGCGGCGGGCGGCGGCGGACGCGGCATGAAGGTGGCGCGTTGCGAAGACGACCTCGAAGAAGCCTTCCAGACGGCCCGCACCGAGGCCCGCAACGCCTTCGGCGACGATGCCGTCTACATGGAAAAGTACCTGGAGAAACCGCGGCACATCGAGATTCAGGTGCTCGGCGACGGTAAAGGCAACGCGATCCACCTCGGCGAGCGCGACTGTTCGCTGCAGCGCCGCCACCAGAAGGTTCTGGAGGAGGCCCCCTCGCCCGCTCTCAACGACGAGCAGCGCAATCGTATCGGCAATGTCTGCGCGAAGGCGATGGCGGAGTTGAAATACTCAGGGGTCGGTACGATCGAGTTTCTCTATGAGAACGGTGAGTTCTATTTCATCGAGATGAACACGCGCCTGCAGGTGGAACATCCGGTCACGGAGATGATCACCCGCATCGATCTGGTCAACGAGCAGATCCGGATCGCCTCCGGCGGTACCCTGACCATGCGCCAGGAGGACATCCATTTCTCCGGTCACGCAATCGAGTGCCGCATCAACGCCGAGCACCCGCGCACTTTCGCTCCCTCCCCCGGCAAGATCACATACTACCATCCGCCCGGCGGCCTCGGCGTCCGCGTCGATTCCGGCGTCTATGCCGGCTATTCCATCCCGCCCCATTACGACAGCCTGATCGGCAAGCTGATCGTGCACGGTCGCAACCGGGTGGAATGCATGATGCGCCTGCGCCGCTGCCTCGACGAGTTCGTGATCGACGGCATCGAGACGACGATCCCGCTCTTCCGCGATCTCGTCGACAATCAGGACATCGCCAACGGGATGTACGACATCCACTGGCTCGAAAAGCATCTGGCGGCCGCACCGGAAGGTGAGTGAACCGCAACCGACACGCCGCGCGGACCGGGATCTTTCTTTCCGGTCCGCCGCCTGATCCTGCGAGACCCGTCCGCCGCGCTATTAGTTAAGAGTGTCTCGTCCGCATGAGCGACTGGTCTCCGGCCGGGCGGCGACCTATCTGGTTTTCAAAGACCTGTTCCATCCTGCAAACCGATGAAGCCACGCAATGGCACTGCACGACGACTCCAGCCATCTTCAGATCACACCGCAGGTCCTCCTGAAGGCCTATGCGTGCGGCATCTTTCCGATGGCGGAGTCGGCCGAGAGCTCCGAGCTCCATTGGATCGAGCCAACCTGGCGCGGCATCATTCCGCTGGATCTCTTTCATATCCCACGCCGGCTGAAACGAACGGTGCGTTCGGATCATTTCGAGGTGGTGATCGACCGGGATTTCGATGGCGTCCTTGACGGTTGCGCAGCCCCCGCGCCCGGCCGCCGCAAGACCTGGATCAATGAACCCATCCGGCACCTATGCGCCGAGCTCTTCCGTCTCGGCCATTGCCATACCGTGGAGTGCCGACTGAACGGCCGCCTCGTCGGCGGTCTCTATGGCATCGAACTCGGCGGGGCATTTTTCGGTGAGAGCATGTTCTCCTTCGAGCGCGATGCCTCGAAGGTGGCTCTCGTGCATCTGATCGCACGTCTGAAGGCGGGCGGCTTCTCGTTGCTCGACACCCAGTTCGTCACCGATCATCTGGCGACTTTCGGCGCTGTGGAGATTTCCAAGCACGATTATGCCGTTCTGCTCGATCGGGCGGTCATGGATGATGACGCGAACTTTCACGCGCTGCCGAGCCATATCGATGGCGAAGACGCCTTGAAGGCGATCGGGATCACCGGCGCGTGAGGCCCCTTATCTCCGAAGATACGCTGCAAGCTCTCCCGTCCCGTTTCGCAAGACCATCATAACGATCGGCGGAAAAGGGACCGCGACGCCACCGGACTGCGAACACACCTACCGATCAGACGGCATTATGGCTGCTGCTCGGGCTTCTCGCGCGGAATGTTGGGCGGAGGGGCATCGGGATCGCGCGGCACATCGCCGAGCGGATCATTCGGAGCCACCTTCTGAACCACCGGCGGACCGTCATAGTTCTCGGGAGGCGGCACGTTCGAGGACTGTTTGCAGTCAGTCAGCCAGACGTCATAGACGGGATGCTCGACCGCATGCAGGCCGGGGCTCGCCGCAAACATCCAGCCGGTAAAGATCCGCTTGACCTCATTGTTCAGCGTGATTTCATCGACTTCGACAAAGGCGTCCGTCTGCGGCTGCTCGGTCGGCGGGCGCGAATAGCACACGCGCGGCGTCACCTGGAGCGCGCCGAACTGCACCTTCTCTCCGATGTAGACATCGAAGGAGATGATCCGGCCGGTGATCTTGTCGAGACCGGCGAATTCCGCCACCGGGTTCGAGATCCGCTCCGCATGGGCGGTGCCCGCAGCACCCGCCAGCGCGCTTGCGATGAGGGCCGCCGCCAGGCGACCTGTCGTGCCAATCGTCATTCTTTCTCCCGCAAGCCGTCGATTCTCGGCGCACGCAACGCGATTCGGCTCTGGTTTAACACCCGGTTCGGCCACGAAAAAGGCAAGGCGATTGGTCGCCTTGCCTTCCTGAAATCAGCCCATCTGCGACAGGCGCGCCTCGGCCTGTTCCACCTTGGCGCGAAGCTCGACGAACTCGGCACGCTTCTCCTTCTCGCCTTCCACCACCTCTTCCGGCGCCTTCTCGACGAACTTGGGATTGGCGAGCTTCTTGTCGATACGCGCGATCTCGCCATCAAGGCGGCCACGCTCCTTGGCAAGACGTGCCTTCTCGGCATCGAGGTCGATCACGCCGGCGAGCGGCAGGCACAGGGTGAGGCTTTCGAGCACGATCTGGGCGGAGCCCTTCGGCGCAGTCTCCGCCTGTTCGATCGTGTCGATCCGCGCAAGCCGCTTGATGGCGGCCTCGTGCGTTGCAAGCCGCGCGGCCGTGGCCTCTCCGGCTCCCACCACGATCAACGGCAGAGTCGCGCCGGCAGGCACGTTCATTTCCGCGCGAACCGAGCGTATCTGTGAGATGAGATCGATCAGCCAGTTGATCTCCTGCGCGCTGTCGTCTTCGTGCCGGGCGATCTCGGGCCATGGCGAAAGCGCCAGAAGACCTTCGCGGGCAGGCCCCTCCTCTCCCGTGCGCGCCCACAATTCCTCGGTGAGAAACGGCATGAACGGATGCAGCAGCTTGAGGATCTGGTCGACGGCCCAGGCGGCGGTCGCCTGCGTCTCCGCCTTCGCGGCGGCGTCCTCACCCGAAAGAACGGGCTTGGCGAGCTCGATATACCAGTCGCAGAAGGTGTTCCACACAAAGCGATAGATGCCGTTGGCGCCATCGTTGAACCGATAGGCCCGGATGGCTTCCGTCACCTCGTCCACGCACCGGGCCGCTTCCGTGACGATCCACCGGTTGAGTGTACCGGTCACGCCGGCGGGATCGAAGCCTTCGGCACGCACGCAGTCGTTCATCTGGAGGAACCGCGTGGCGTTCCACAGCTTGGTCGCGAAATTGCGGTAACCCGCCACACGGCTGGTCGCCAGCTTGATGTCACGTCCCTGTGCTGCCATGGCCGCCAGCGTGAAGCGCAGCGCATCCGCCCCGTACTCGTCGATGAGATCGAGCGGATCGATGACGTTGCCCTTCGACTTCGACATCTTGGCGCCCTTCTCGTCGCGGACGAGGGCGTGAATGTAGACGTCGGCGAAGGGCTCTTCCTCCATGAAATGCAGGCCCATCATCATCATCCGGGCGACCCAGAAGAAGATGATGTCGAGGCCGGTGACGAGCACCGAGGTCGGATAGTAGCGCTTCAGCTCCGCCGTCTCGTCCGGCCAGCCAAGCGTCGAGAAAGGCCACAGGGCCGAGGAGAACCAGGTGTCGAGAACGTCCTCCTCACGGATCAGCTCTACGGCCTTGCCATAATGCTTTTCCGCAAGGCCCGCAGCCTCGGCCTCGTCATGGGCGACGAAGACTTCGCCGTCCGGTCCGTACCAGGCCGGAATCTGATGGCCCCACCAGAGCTGGCGCGAGATGCACCAGGGTTCGATGTTCTCCATCCACTCGAAGTAGGTCTTCTCCCAGTTCTTCGGCACGAACTTGGTGCGGCCCTCGCGCACGCTGGCGATCGCGGGGGCCGCCAACGTCTTTGCGTCCGCAAACCACTGATCGGTCAGCATCGGCTCGATGACCACGTGCGAGCGGTCGCCGAACGGCTGCATGATCTTCTTGTTCTCGACGAGGGGCACGTCGTTGCCCTCCTCGTCCTTGATCGTGACGGCGAGACCGTCGGCATTGATGGCCGCAACGATCTTCTCGCGCGCCTCGTATCGGTCGAGGCCGCGGTATTCATCCGGCACAAGGTTGATGGCGTCGACCTCGGCCTCGCTCGGCAGCTCGCCCGACTGCACGATCGCTTTCGCCATCGCCGCGCATTCGGCATAAGCCGGACCATCGGACCGCATCGCCGCCTGCTCGTTCATCAGACGATAAAGCGGAATCCGGTTGCGCTTGGCGACCTGATAGTCGTTGAAATCGTGCGCGCCGGTGATCTTCACGGCACCGGATCCGAAATCGGGATCGGGATACTCGTCGGTGATGATCGGGATCAGCCGGCGATGCTCCTTGGGGCCGACCGGGATCTCGCAAAGCTTGCCGACGATCGGCGCGTAGCGCTCATCGGACGGGTGAACGGCAACCGCACCGTCACCGAGCATGGTCTCCGGGCGCGTCGTGGCGATGGAAATATAGTCGCGCGTCTCGCGAAGGGTGACGTTTCCGTCCTCGTCCTTTTCCACGTATTCGTAGGTCTCACCGCCGGCCAGCGGGTACTTGAAGTGCCACATGTGGCCGTCGACCTCGGTGTTCTCCACCTCAAGGTCGGAGATCGCGGTCTCGAACTTCGGATCCCAGTTGACCAGTCGCTTTCCGCGATAGATCAGGCCTTCGCGATAGAGCTGGACGAAGACCTTGCGTACCGCCTCCGACAGCCCCTCGTCCATGGTGAAGCGCTCGCGCGACCAGTCGCAGGATGCACCCAGCCGCTTCAGCTGGTTGAGGATCCGGCCTCCGGACTCCCCTTTCCACTCCCAGACCTTCTCGACAAAGGCCTCGCGCCCGATGTCGCGCCGACCCGGCTGCTGCTGCTCGGCCATCTGACGCTCAACGACCATCTGCGTCGCGATACCGGCATGGTCCATGCCCGGCTGCCACAACACGTCGTTGCCGCACATGCGGTTGAAACGGACCAGAATGTCCTGAAGCGTGTTGTTGAGCGCGTGGCCCATGTGCAGCGAGCCGGTTACGTTCGGCGGCGGAATGACGATGCAATAGGGGTTGGCACCTGCCCGGGCGCCCGCGCCGGCACGGAAGGCGCCGGCCTCTTCCCAGTCTTGCGAAATCCGCGGCTCGATAGCCGCGGCATCATATGTCTTGTCGAGCATGGAATCCTGTCTCGTCATTCTTGCCGCCCGCGCGCAGGAAAGGGCTTCCCGCTCGGCAGACGCCGCATCAGCTCGTGTAAATCGGATGGCCGCCGCCAAGTCAACCGGCAGGCGGCGCAACCGAGACAAACCGGACATC